>CAYQDF010000121.1:0-8966 GCA_964416175.1 uncultured Anaerolineaceae bacterium | reverse complement strand
TAGTCGAAGCGTGCAGCGGAACGCAGTGTAGTCGAAGCGTGCAGCGGAACGCAGTGTAGTCGAAGCGTGCAGCGGAACGCAGTCAATGTCCCGAGTTTGCGAGGGAGCAGTCGAAGCGCGCTTCCGCGGCTCCGCTCAGGGTACTTCGCTCATGGAAAACCAAGTGTGACATTGTCGAAGGAAGTACAATTCGAATATTATTTGTCGTGTGTGCGGCGAAACCAGTGCACACGCCACAAACGGGATCTTATTTCGGGCAGTTACTAAGGAGAGGATTGATTGGAAAATGGCGAATCGCCTGTGCTCGTGATCGGCGGGTCCGGCGTCGATCTGATCGGCAGGTTGAAGAACGAACTGCGCCCGGGGACTTCGAATCCGGCGAACATCCGCACCTCTTTTGGCGGAGTGGCGCGCAACGTGGCGGAGAACCTGGTCCGTCTGGGACAGCCGGCCTGCCTGATCACCGCTGTGGGGGAGGATCACACCGGCGACCTGCTGATCAGGCAGGCCTCCGCAGCTGGCGTGGATGTCTCGGCGGTGCTGCGCACACCGATGCACCCCACCGGCACCTACCTGGGCGTGGTCGGTCCTGCGGGGAACCTGTATTTTGCTCTGGATGACATCAACGCCACCAGCGCGTTGACTCCGGATTACATCCGGCAGCATTCCGGCCTGTTCGAGAAGGCGAAGATGGTTTTCCTGGATGCCAACCTGCCGCGCGATACACTCCGGGCGGTCTTCATGCTGGCCCGCCGCCAGCGCCTGCCGGTGTGCGCGGACCCGACCTCCGCCAGCCTGGCAGTGCGCCTGCGCCCATACCTGCCGCGCCTGCGCATGGTGACCCCCAACAGCGCCGAGGCCGGGGTGCTCTGTGACCAGCCGTTCGAAGACCGGGACCGCCACGAGGCCCTGGAGGCGGCGAAGTGCCTGGTCTCTCAGGGCGTGGAGATCGCCCTCATCTCGCTGGCCGAATTCGGAGTCGTGTATGCCACCTCCACGACGAGCGGCTACATCCCGGCGGTGCGCACCCGGATCGTCGACCCGACCGGCGCCGGGGACGCCCTCACAGCCACGGTCATCTTCGGCCTGCTGAACAATATCCCGCTCGATGATGCGGTGCGCCTGGGGGTGACCGCCGCTTCGCTCACTCTGCGCGAGCGGGGGACAGTCGTGCAAGACCTGTCGTTGGAAAAGCTGTACGATAGCCTGATCTTTTAAACGCCGGCTGTAACAATACTTCCCTGACCGACATCTCGATCGACTGAGCGTTTCCGAACGTTCCATTTTCTGTTAACAATCCAGGCGCTGCCTCCATTGACGTCCAGGAATGCGGCGCCTTGATGTGATAAAATCCTCCACAGCGGCACGTCCCCCATTCCAAACGCAGAGGTTTTAACGTCCTTTTGAACACGTGTTAACCGGATTCGACCTGCCTCCCCACTTTCAGCTTTCTCCGGAAGTCGCCCGGGCGCGTGAATTCGGCGCGCCGGTTGTGGCTCTGGAATCGGCCGTGATCACCCACGGGCTGCCTTACCCGGAGAACGTGCACACTGCCCAGGACATGGAAGCTGAAGTGCGCAAGCTCGGGATCACGCCGGCGACGATCGCCGTCCTGGATGGCGCCGTGCGCGTCGGCCTCGGGCAAGCCGAGCTGGAGCGCCTGGCGACGGAGCGCGGGTTGCGAAAGGTCAGCCCGCGCGATCTGGCGCCCATGGTCTTAAGAAAGGAGAGCGGAGGGACGACCGTGGCCGGCACGCTGTTCGCTGCCCACACGGTCGGGATCAAGGTCTTCGCGACGGGCGGCATCGGCGGCGTGCACCGCGATCCACGCTGGGACGTCTCAGCAGACCTGCCGCAGTTGGCGAAGACGCCTCTTGTCGTCGTCTGTTCTGGCGCCAAGGCGATCCTGGATGTGCCCGGCACACTGGAGTATCTGGAAACCCTGGGGGTCCCCATTCTGGGTTACCAGACGGACACCTTCCCGCTGTTCTACACCCGCACCAGCCGCCTCCCGGTGCCGGCCCGGGTTGAGACGCCGGAAGAGGTGATCGGCTTTGCCCAGGCGCATTGGGCTCTCGGCCTGGAGAGCGCCGTGCTGGTGGCTGTCCCGCCGCCGTTCGAAGTTGCCCTGCCAGAAGAACAGCTGGCGGAAGCGATCCGCCAGGCGCTGGACGAAGCCCGTCAGGAGCGACTGCGCGGGCAGCAGGTGACCCCCTTCCTGCTGGGGCGGGTCAGCGAGCTGACCGGGCGCGCCAGCTTGCGCGCCAACCTGGGGCTGCTCCGGAACAACGCCCGCGTGGCGGCGGAGATCGCCAGGGCGATGCCGCTGGCTTCGAAATTCAAGCAGGTCTGAGAAGCGAGCTGTGTCACGCTGGTCTGTCTTATTATAGTATTTCGAATATTCCAGGCGGAGATGGATAAGGCAGGTTTCCATACCTGCCGAAGGAATTCCGGGCGTAGAAAGCCGCTCGTGCTTTAGAAACCAGCTTGGATGGATTTTATCGCCGGGACGATCTGTTCTAGAATGCCGTTAACATCGAGAGCGTTGGACCTGAGCAGATCCGTTGTGGGCGCTGACTCGCCGAAGTGATCCCGGCTTCCGATTCTGAGCAGGCGCCCTCCAAACTCGGATACCACTTCTGCCACAGCTCCTCCAAGCCCGCCAAACACGGAATGATTTTCAATGGTGATCATGAGGCGGGCGGATTTGCAAAGTTCACGAAGGAGGTCTTCATCGAGCGGTTTGATAGTTCGGATATTTACGACACAGACCTGTAATTCTTCGCCACGTAGCCTTTCTGCCACTTCGCAAGCAGTTGCCACCATTGAACCATCCGCAATCAATACGTAATCTCGCCCCCTCTCGAAAATGATCTCCGCCTTACCAATTTTGAAATCAACTGGTTCATCATGTAGATCTGGAACGGGGTGGCGGCCGATCCGTACATAGGTGAGTCTGGGAGAAGCCAAAGCGGATTGTATGGCAGCGATTGATTCTGGTGTATCGCAAGGGGTCAACACTTCTATCTCTGGGATCACACGAGAGAGGGCCAGATCCTCGAACATCTGGTGTGTCCCCCCATCTGGGCCGATGTCATAACCGGGATGGGTGCCGATTATTTTGAGCGGTAGCCCTGCATATGCAGCCTGGCGTACCTGGGTCCAGGGCAGACCAATGGCAAACATAGTAAAAGTAACGAATACAGGTTTGAATCCAGCATAAATCAAACCACTGGCCATCCCAACCGCATTTTGCTCTGCAACGCCCAGTTGAATATAACGCTCCGGGTATTGCTCTTCGAATGCCGTGAGCCGGGTGGAACGCCCCAGATCGGCGTCTAAAACGATAAGACGTTCGTCTCCTGCGGCATAATCAGCGAGTGTTGGACCAATGATATCCCTTGGTGCTCGCACATTTTTCATTGGTTCACATTCAATTCTTGAAGGGCCTTCTCGAGCAGATCATCCGGCAGGTCCCGAGAGTGCCAGAGGGGATTCCCTTCCATAAAGCTGACGCCTTTGCCTTTAATCGTGCGGCAGAGCAAGACACTGGGTCTTTCCTGATTTTGAGTTGATTCTAGTGCACGCAGGAGCTGGTTGAAATTATGTCCGTCGAGTTCCGTAGCCCTCCATCCAAAAGATTCGAACTTCGGGGCAAGCGGTTCGAAGTTCATAATCTTTTCAATTGCTCCATGCTGAGACAAACCGTTTAGATCGATCATCGTGATCAGATTGGTCAATCGGTAGTGAGCAGCCGCCATGACCGCTTCCCAGGTTTGCCCTTCGTGGAGGTCCCCATCTCCAAGTACAACATATACATTCTTTCCAGACTTCAAGATTTTTTCTCCTAACGCGATCCCCGCGCCGATCGAGAGCCCATGTCCCAGGTGTCCCGTCGTGACCTGGACGGCCGGTATTTTTCTGCGGTCAGGATGGCCCTGAAGGCGTGTTCCTAAATGACGGTACGTGAGAAGTTCCTCCTCATCTAGATAGCCGAGTTCCGCCAGGATTGCGTAATATGACGCTGCTGCTGGACCTTTGCCCAAAACCAACCCGTATTTAAGCGGGGGGTGGGGGCGAAATCGCCCCCACGCCAGAATCAGGGCTGAAAGAATGTCGATCACGGATAGCGATCCTCCGGGATGGCCTGCAGCTGCGGCATTGATCATACGCAGGATCCGCGCCCTGAGTATTGGAGCCAGCCGGTAAAGTGCAGCGGCGCTTTCGGTGAAGTCACCTTCAGACATTATCGGAACAGCGAAAGTATGTAGTATAGCGGCAGTCCGACGGCGGTAAAGTCGGTTTCGGGGAAAGAAGTCCCTGATAAACCAACCTGAGCCATGATGGGATAGATCAAAGCCGGGCCAACGGCGATCAATATCCCGACAATGAAAGCACCAACCACAGCGCCTTTCCACCCACCGGTCGCGTTGCCGAAGACGCCGGCTGTCGCCCCGATGAAGAAGTACGGAATCGCCACCGGAATGATGACGGTTGTACCCAGCGCCAGGAACACTCCCATGCAGATCAGGCCAGCCACATATGCGGATATGAAACCGATGATGACGGCTGTCGGCGCATACGGGAATACAGCAGGGCAGTCTAACGCCGGGATTGCATCTGGGATCACTTTGTTCGAGATGCCGATAAAGGCTGGAACGATTTCACCCAGGAACATCCGGACGCCGGTAATGATAACGTAGACTGCACCGGCAAAGGTCAATGCCTGGATTAGTGGGAAGACCAACCAGTAGGTTCCCCCGGCGACTTCTTCGACCGCTGTGCGCCCTGCCGCGAAGGCGGCGATGTAGTAAATGATGATCATCGTGATCGAGATCGAAGCCACGTAATCCCGAAAGATGCCCAACCAACCTGGTAGTTTGAGCTTTTCCGAGCTGTCCTCGGGTTTGCCAACTTTCCCTCCGATCCAGGCCGAAAGAGCATAACCAATCGTGACGTAGTGACCGATCCCAATTTCATCACCCCCAGTGATCGCACGCATCCCTCTCCGTCCTATCCAAGGGTAGAAAGCCGCAAAGAAACCCAGGATGAGTGAACCGATGATTACCGAGGCGACGGGACTCAATCCCGATGCACTCGTCACCACCGCCAGCAAGGCCGCGAAGAAAAGGTTGTGCTGACCAGTCAAGAATATGTATTTGAACGGGGTGATGCGGGCAATGATCAGATTCACAACAAACCCCAGAACCATGATCAGCGCAGTAACTGTTCCGAGTGTTGACATCGCCATGGCAGTTAAGGCTTCGGCAAGTGGCATGACTCCTTGAAGGCTAAAGCCACTCGCAAAAAGGCTTTGAAAATTATTTAAAGCGGCGACGCCAGCACCCGCGCCGATGTAGAAGATCAAGAAACCTACGATTGTTTTTACTGTGCCAGTGAAGACTTCAACAAATGTCTTTCTCTGGATTAATAATCCTACCAATGCAACCAGCCCAACCAGGATGGCGGCATTTCCCAGGACGTCTCGGATGAGAGCCAATAGGATTTCCATGGTACATTCTCCTTTTAGCTGATCAATTGTTAATCAGATTTCTAGATTTCACAGAATTTGACGTCAGTATTAGAAATGGTTATCAATAAAATATCCTCAATAATAATCACCTCCTTTCAACAAGAAAGCCATGACAGTAGCCTGTGAATGGTTAAGGTTCAGTCCTTCTCAGTCAGGACGTGAATGCCTCAAGTTGATCCTGCAATTTTGCAAGGATCTCTTTGCGGTCAATCATGTTCTTTATACCTACAACAGGTCGGCCGATTTTCTCTAAGGTGGGCACCAGGTCAAGCCCAGCGATGAAGAAGTCAGCATTTGAAGATTTAGCCGCGGCGACGACATCTGATTCGATTGAAATTGGGAGCTTATTGTCCATCACTACCCGGTCGACCATGACTTTTAGAAGCATACTGCTACCCATACCTGTCCCACACACCACAAGAGCGCGATATTTTTCCACTTTATGTCTCCTTCATTCATTTATTGCTTTTGGAGGTCGTATATTCTAGGATAACCTCCATCAGCTCCTCTTCATTTTTTCCATTGCGTAACGCTTCAATGGATCCTGGTTCGGAGAGAAGTAACGCCAGCTCTGATAGTGCCTGGACATGGGACTTGTCTGTAGCTGCGGCCAGTCCGAAAAGCAACCAGACAGGATCATTCGTGCTGTGGCCAAAATTTACCGGCGTGAAGAGCGTGATCATCACAAAACCGGCTTTCAATACTCCTTCATCCGGTCGCGCATGTAGCAGCGCAATGCCGGGGGCGATTACCAGGTATGGACCTTCTTTTTCTATCAATTCACGCATCGCGGCGGTATAACGGCTCTCAATCAACCCGGCCTGTTCCATCGCTTTGCCTGTCACGGAAACAGCCTCTTTCCAGTCATCAACGCGGACATTGCAGCGTATCCTATCGGGTGTGAGCATCTTGAGAAGGCTCTTTTCCTTCATAAACCATCTCCGGTTATCTTGGTTCTTCCGCAATGACCTCGAACTCGATCTGGCTCTGATCTGCGCGTAACCGGGAAAAACCATAGACGATAGGATGGCCTGCCGGATCGAATACCTGACTGTAAATGACCAGAATAGGGGCTGAAAATTCGTAATCCAGCAGCTTCGCTTCCTCCTCAGCGCAGGTAGAAGCTTCAGTGATTAATCGGGCCTTTTTGAACTTGACATGATATTTTTCACGTAATAATGTATATAGCGATCCTTCGGAGAGATCACTGTCTTCCACGCCTTGAAATAACGAGACTGGGAGATATGTGGTAACGATGTGATTTGCCTGACCATCCACGAAGCGGAGTCTGACAATTTTTATTACCTTGTCCCCCGGATTCAATTCAAGTTTTTCAGCAACTTGTTTAGAAGGCTGAACGATTTTCTGTTCCAGCACTTTCGTCCCAACAGTGTACCCCCGCGAGGTCATATCCCCATAGAACCCGGTTATCTGATTTACAAATCGCTCCCTGGGTTTTTGGGTAAATTTGGGTTGTGTTACAAATGTACCCTTTCCTTGTACTCGTTTGAGCAGTCCTTCCGCCACGAGACCATCGACAGCTTTTCTGACTGTGATCCGGCTAGCTCCGAAATATTCGCACAAGACTGGCTCTGGGGGTATCACATCCCCTTCAGTCAAAGAGGAAATTTGCTCTCGTAATTTCTCTTGAATCTGATAATACTTAGGGAGAGGAGCATTTGATTCCATTTGAGAGCTCGTGAATCAGCTGGAAGCGAGAAGTAAAACAATGAACATGACGTCATGACGTCATAATGATTTAATGGAATTATATTTATTTTTTAAATAATGTCAATAGCCTACCTGGGTAGCAACACGATACATCCCTGGACAGAAGCCGGGTAGGTGGCTTACCCGCCGAGCGTGACTGGGTAACTTATCTTGGTTTTATCAGGGACTTCTCCGCGTGGTTTATAATCAAATGGAATCAGGTCCCATCATGGCAGAGACCATCATCATCATCGGGGCGGGGATAGCCGGGCTGGCGGCGGGCTGCTATGCCCAGATGAACGGCTTCCGGTCGAAGATCTTCGAGCTGCACGATCTGCCAGGCGGGTTGTGCACAGCCTGGGAGCGCAAAGGCTACATCTTCGACGGCTGCATTCACTACCTGTACGGTTCCGCGCCGGGGAAGCCCTTCCACAATCTTTGGGAAGAACTTGGAGCAGCCCAGGGATGGAGCATCCTCCACCACCAGGAATTCATGCGCATCGTCGACCCTTCAGGTGGGGAATTCACCGTGTATTGCGACCCCGACCGGCTGGAAGCCCACATCAAGGAGCTCTCGCCGGCGGACGCAAACCTGGCGAAGGTGGTAGCGGACGGCATCCGTAAGTTCACCCGTTTCGATATGTCTCTTCTGCGGGAAGATCCAAACGGATTCAGAAATCCGGTCGCCGCGCTCAAGCTGGGCGTGAAAATGATGCCGTTCCTGGGCGATCTGATCCGGTGGGGACCGGTCACGGCAGCGGATTTCGCCCGGCGGTTCAAAGACCCCCTGTTGCGCCGCGCCTTCGAGCTCATGTTCGCCTGGGATTCGATCCCGATGATGGCGGGGTTGATGCAGCTGGCTTATATGCACACCGGCAACGCCGGTTTCCCACTGGGAGGTTCCCTCAAGTTTGCCCGGGCTATCGAACAGCGTTACCTGGCGTTGGGCGGGGAGATTAATTACAAATCACAGGTCGAGAAAATCCTTGTCGAAGGCGGCCGCGCCGTGGGCGTGCGGCTCTATAATGATGAGATCCACAGAGCGGACATCGTCATCTCCGCAGCGGATGGACGGGGGACGATCTTCGACCTGCTGGGCGGCGCGTTCGCTGACCGTAAAATCCGCCGTCTCTACGATGGACGCCTCCCGGTCCGTTCCCAGATCCAGGTCTCTTTCGGGGTTGACCGGGACCTTTCCGGCGCGCCGCATTGGATGACCTACCTGCTCGAAAAGCCGGTCCTGATCGCCGGGCAGGAACGCCGGGAGCTTGGCGTGAAGCACTACTGCTTCGATCCGACGCTGGCACCGCCGGGTAAATCTTCCATCGTGGTCATGTTGGAATCGAACTACGCATTCTGGCAGCACATCTATGGGCGGAAGCTCTACGACACGGAGCAGGATCAGGTCGCCCAAATCGTCCTCGACCTGCTGGAGCGCTGGCATCCGGGGCTGAAGGGCCAGGTAGAGGTGATCGATGTGGCGACTCCGCTCAGCTACGAACGCTACACGGGCAACTGGCTGGGCGCGACCTGCGGCTGGCTGCCCAGCCAACCCGTCCTGCGTGAAATGATGCTGGGCGTGCCCAAGACGCTGCCGGGCCTGGCGAACTTCTATATGGCGGGGCAATGGGTCGAGCCGGGCGGCAGCGTGCCGATTGCCGCCATGTCCGGGCGCAACGCGCTCCAACTCATCTGCGCCGCCGAAAGACAGCCGTTTACCGTG
>CAYQDF010000120.1:0-9125 GCA_964416175.1 uncultured Anaerolineaceae bacterium | reverse complement strand
CCCATTCATCCAGGCTCAGGGTCTCTGGTCTGCGGTCTGGAGAAATGCCTGCTTCTGTGAGCAGGGATTCCGCTCCAGATGGAGCTACTCCTGGCAGGGAAGCCAGCGAGTTGCGGATTTTTTTCCTTTTTTGGGCGAAGGCTGTCCTGGCGAGGTGGAAGAAAGCGGGGAGGTCTGGGGTTGGAATCCTGGGTTCATCAAGAAGGTCGATTCGTATGACAGCTGATTCGACCTTTGGTTTCGGGTAAAACGCTCCCGCAGATATCCTGCCAGCGATGACCGGATTTCCGAAGACCTGTACACTCAGGCTCAGCAGGCTCATATCTCCTGGAACAGCTGTGATCCGCTCGGCGACCTCCCGTTGGAGCGTCAGCACGATCCGACCAGGCCTGATCTTCGCCCCCATCAAATGGCGGATGATCGCTGAAGTGATGTAATACGGAATATTTGCCACGACCAGATATCCTGACGTCGATATCAGCTCCGCCGGGTTCAGGTCGAGTATATCTCCCTGAATGATCTCAACGTTTCGGTAGTTTTCCAGCACACTGGTCAGTGCCGGGATCAGATCCTGATCGATTTCAACTGCAACCACACGGCGGGCGTTCACCGCAAGCAGCCTGGTCAGGCTCCCCAGGCCTGCACCGATTTCCAGGACTTCTTCCGTCCGGGTCAGAGAGGCGATTTCAACGACTCGCCGGAGGGAGGCAGGGTCCGCAAGGAAGTGCTGCCCCAGGCTCTTATCCGGGCGAATCCCGAACTCCTTCAACAACCGGGGAATATCGAGAGGGGGGAGTGCTACGGGATGATCCACGCCACGAATTCAGGGGGCGGCCAGAGGAAGTACACCGTGACCCATTGATGCCAGGATACGTAATCCTCGTCTGAATACCCCAGGTCGATCAACCTGCCTTTGACGCCGCCGCCAGTATCGGCTGCAAGACCGAACCCATAACCGGGGATGTACATCCGCGTCCCGTAGGGAATGTAATTTGGATCGATTGCCACGATGCCTTTTTGCAGCACAGCGCCAGTCGCTGTGATGTTATCGCCGGCGCTGGAGGGTTTGTACGACACAGCATACATGTTCAACGCTCTCCAGTAGGTGATCTCCCCATCCGGTGTGTCCAGAGTCCGGCGCACGATCTTCGTACCATACCCCATGACCTGTGATCCGGGTTCCTGAGCAACATATTCAGACTCGACCCATCGAGATACTTCGATTCCGTCTTCAAAGCGGAGGCGGGTTCTACGCGCGCGTATCCCATATACTCCCGGCTGGATTACGCCTTGCGTGTCGATCTCAAGATCATCAGAAAGCTCGGTTTCTGTCTCGAATGGGATGGGTTCTACCTCCAGGAGGACTTTTTCTTCGACCCGGACGACTCTGATAATGCCATTCGCGGGGACTGGAGATTGGGGGTCTGGCAGGCTGTAATCCAGCCCCTGGAGTCCAATGCCAGCCTCCAGGAGCGCCTCCCCGACAGTATCCGCTGAAGAGCGGACACGTTGATCATCGTCTCCCAAGAGGATCCTGAGAATCCTCGATTCGTCGAGAACCGCCACGCGAGGCCTGTCCAGCGAAGATTCAAGCGGTAGGCTGAGGGCGTCCTGGATGTCCAGTCTGATTCCTGCATTCCAAAGAGCCTGTCCAAGGGTATGTGCGCTGGAATAAATGCTCCGATCCTGGCTGTCACCCGAAATTGTGATGCGGCGAGCCCTGAGGACATCGATGCTGTGAGGCATGCCGGGATCGAGGGCTTTGAAAGGCGATGTCTGGAGACCGTCGACCAAAACCTGATCGCCTGGGAAGAGCCTTACTCCCGCCTGGGCGAGGACATTTGCCGGGATTCTTTCAGCTGTGAGCCGGGCTTTCACATCGCCGTCGACCCGAACGAGAAACCATCTGGCACGGTGGATAACGATTGTATCCCCCGAGTTCACCCAACGATCCATGCGTGGGTAGACGAGGTCCTCTTCGGTTAAATGAATGCCCTGTGACTCAATAGCTCCTCCCACGGTCCAGGCTGTGGTAATCCCTGCGGTCTCTATTCCATCCACGCGCAGGGAGATTGGCTTCCAGATCGCTTTCCCGAGGATGAAGCTCCCGGCAGCGAGAAATGCGCACGCCAACCACAACCAACGATACTTTAACATTTGCTAAGGATTCTAACAGATCTGATTGCCATACTCTTGAGATGTGGGGTTATGATTTGGTAAGCAAGTCGGGTCGGATTAGGACAATGCATTAAAGTTGGGAGTCACGCAGTTCAGAACCTCCTACCAACTGGGTAAGTCCTAAAAGTACTGATGTGTCTTTGATCAACTTTCAAAGTTATCGACTGAATGTAACAAAACCAGAGGTTCATCGTTCATCAAAGTGGAAAACATTGAACTGACGCATGAGACCAGTGACACGGAGCTGCTGAAGAACGCCCAAAACGGCGTATCTGAGGCTTTCGGCGAGATTTACTCCCGATATGCGCGCATTATTTTTCGGTTCATCTTTGCGAATCTTAATAACCGTTTGGATGCAGAAGATCTTACCGAGGAGGTGTTCCTTCGTGCCTGGCGAACAATTTCAGAATATCGTGAACGAGGAGTCCCATTCTTAGCCTATTTATTTAAGATCGCCCGGAATGTGTTGATCGATTATTATCGACAAGAAGGGCGTGCCGGGGGGCATATGTCCATCGAAGAGAAATCATTCCAAAACCTCCAACCCGATCCAGGTGAAACAGCAATTGCAAACCTGGAGCATCAGGAACTCCGCAAGACTCTCGATAAACTGAGAGAGGACTATCGGACGGTATTGATATTGAGATTCTTGAGCGGATTATCTCCGGAAGAGACCGGTCAGGTTATGGGCAGAACACCTGGAGCGGTGAGGATTCTTCAGCATCGAGCCTTATCTGCTCTCAGAAATCTTTTGGACATATGATGGTGAAATCGGATGGACCGGTACGATGAAATCGGGGAAATATTGGACAGGTGCCTCGATCTGCTCCGGGGAGGCCAGGTGACTATCGAGTCTCTCATCGAAAAATACCCCGAATATCAGGAAGCCCTCAAACCACCGCTGGAAGCAGCCGCATGGCTCCAGGGCAAAGCGCTCGCGTTCAGCCTGAGCCCCGGTTTTGTGGCCAGTTCCAGGCGCCGCCTTGTCGAAAGATTCAGGAATCGTGAGGTAAATGACCTGGGCTACACCCTGCACGTTCTGGGGAATCCGTTCATTTCATTTACGGAAGTCAGAGCTCACTACGGCAATGGGGTTCTGTCGTTTCTGGTTGTGGTCGTTTTGTTGATCGGATACAGAAACCTCATTCATCCATCTCTCTTAATACCACCTGCCCGGAGATATATTGAACCTGGTCAAACTGGCACACGAAAGATTCTGGTTCTTTATCTAGTTCACAAAACCAGGTGAGGCCATATTTCCGGTGAAAGTTGCTAACAGCAGGGAGATATTCGGGAGTTGATTGTCCTTGACAGGACCGAAGGGTCAGATCACTACACGATGGTTCCGATCCTTCTCCCCTGTCCAATTGGCGGGGCTTTCAGCGAACAAACCAGCATCCTGACCGGAGTCCTGGCTGGGATAACTCCCTTTAGCAGCTTCTGGCAGGTGGAATGACGGCAACAATTGACATGCGCATCCTGGCTGTTGGGGATAATGCCAGGAAGGATTTCGGAGGCGCGAAATCACTCAGCCGTATCGCCGGATAACACATAAACCTGATCACGGCAATAAGAACAAAATATATTGAATTTATGGAGAAATTACAATATTGTAAGGTAACAATTTGGTTTGTTAGATCAGATCCATATTGCATATAATGATTTCATTATCTGTTCAGGATCGCCAAAGTTCGCCGAACATTCAGAAAAATGTCGGGTATGGACATGACAGCTGAGGCTGTGGGATGAAGGTAATAATCAGTTTTAAGATGAGGATCCTGTCTCGGAGTCAGGCGCGGGGACAGAGCCTGGTAGAGATGGCAATCTTGTTCCCGGTGCTGCTTATCGTTCTCTCCGGGCTGGTGGAGTTCGGCTTTATGTTGAACGAGTACCTGGCCATCCTGGATGCCGCCCGGAATGCTGCCAGGTTTTCGAGCGATGGTCTCTATTCCTCGGCAGATTCAAACCATGATTGCAGATCGACGGTCGATTTCTATCGGCAAACAGCCTGCCTGGTGCTCCAGGAGCTCGACCAAGAAAAACCCAACATCACCATTGAACCCGACGAGCACGACGATATCATCGTCTCGGCATTTTCAGTCCTGGCAGGGAGCGGGATCGTTCGCCGACACCCCGAGATATACGGGGAACAGGGCTGGTCATATGCGCTGGATCTGCCAGGCCACGGCGTTCGAGAACGGTCTTCCGGGATCAGCAACAGTTTCGTCAACGGCAGGCTGGACGCCTCAGCGCCCAGCACTGGTCTACTGCTCGTAGAAATTTATTACACATACGATATGAAGCTGGCACTGCCATGGATCACGGCGTTTATAGGGGACCCCGTCCTCCTGCATGTCTACTCATTCATGCCGCTTGTGTCAGCTGAACCGAGGGATTGATGATGGAGGAGCGTCTTGTTGTATCAGATATGAAACAGGCTCCCGGGCAAAGCGGGCAGGCTCTGGTGATCATCGCGATTTCGTTCGTGGTCTTACTGGTATTCGTCGGCCTCGCGGTGGATGCAGGACAATTATTTATCTCCATGGGGCATTTACGCCGGGCAGTGGACGCAGCCTCGCTGTCGGCTGCGGCTCAATACCGCGAAGGTCGAACGATCACGATGATGACAGATGCCGCCGAGCAGGTGATGAACCTCAATGGTGTTTCCCCAGACACGGTCATCGTCCAGACATGCGACACCAATCCCGGCGATCCCGGGCTTTGCTTTACACCCCGCCGGAAGCTCGTGCGGGTGTCAGGCACCGTGCAGGTCCCGATGACTTTCATCCGGCTGATCGGATTCGATACCATCTCCATATCGGCGAATGCGATTGGCGAAGCAGCATCGATGGATGTCGTCCTGGTGATCGATGTCTCTGAATCGATGGCGAATGACGCCAGTTTGATCGACGGGGATGACGATGATGGAGACGGCGTGGCTGACGATGCCGACAATGGGGCGTATGGTATCTGGGACAACTATTACGCCGACCCTAGCCGGTGCAACCCCACCGATAATTGTCACCCCATGGAGGAAGTGAAAGAGGCTGCAATATCCTTTGCTGAACGGGTGCTTGATAAACCACCGGCCGAAGAAGCCGATCGGCTGGCGATAGTCACCTTCTCCAACGGTTGGGAGGTGGGGGGTACAGTGGTCGTCCCACCGGGTTGGATCACGAACCGCAGCGATGCCGTGACCAAGATCGAAGACCTCGAGGTGTATGAACCAGGCGTGTGTTCCGAAGTGCCGGGTGACACAACTCCGGGGGCCTGCCGCCACTACGACGTACCTGGAGATGTGAACAGCAATTTCACGGGCCTGGGTTGCCCCCTTTATGAATGGTTCGACCCTGGAGACGCATCCTCTTGCACGACGACGAACATCGGAGGTGGCCTCAAACTGGCTGGCAATATGTTCTCCTTAAACCCGCGGGAGGACGCGCTCTGGGTCGTGGTGCTACTTACGGACGGAGCAGCGAATGCTTCCGACGCCGACGAATTTCCTTATGGATATTGCCCATTCCCAACTTCTTCCGAATCTCCATTCTGCCGGGATGCTGATACCTCTACCCGGCACAGGCCGGCGACAGACCCGGACTACGATGCTGACGATTTCGCCCGGGACATGGCGGATTTCGTGGGCTGCAATCCGCAGGATTCGGCCTCGGCTTGCAACGGCGTCTTGGGCCAGGGCGCAGTGGTCTTCGCCATAGGTCTGGGAGACCAGGTCCTGCAGACCTATGGCAGCGATCCGCTCGCCCACGGGGTGAGTCTGCTGAGGTACGTCGCAGCTGTCGGCGATGACGGCGACCCAGCCACAGACCTCTGTGAAGGGCTGTACAGCAATATTGATGAATGGAAGGAATGGTGCGGGAACTATTATTTCTCTCCCACGGGCGATGACCTGGACCTGGTATTCGAGGACATCGCTTCACGGATATTTACCCGGATCACTCATTGATGCTTGAGGGATCAGAGCAGGCTTCAGGAAAGGAATTACCCATGGACGGTATCGGGATATTTCGCAAAACAAAGCGCCCTGGAAAAGCGCAAGGCCTGGTGGAATTTGCGATCGTCCTGCCAGTACTGCTGCTGTTAATCTTCGGCATCTTTGAGTTCGCCAGGATCTTCCACGCATGGCTGACAGTTGTCAATGCAGCCCGATTTGGCCTCCGTTATGCGGTGACCGGGGAGTACGACAGCACTTTCTGCGTACCGGAAATTGACGCCAACGGAAACGGGCTCGTGTGTGGTGCCGAACCGGACGCCGATGCCCGGCATACCGAGGAAGACCGTGCACGGCTGCCCTCCATTTATTCTGTCACGGAAGGGATGCTCGTCGGGATCCTCAACGATAAGACCGCGAGCAAGGGACAGGTAGGGTATTATAAGATCACCGTGTGCAGCTCCCGTGAAGGTTTCCTCTACCACCCACTTCCCGAGGATTACTGCGATCCATACGATGATCCAGGGAACCCCGAAGAAGGACCTACACGGGTCATGGTCGCGGTGACTTATGAGCATCCACTTCTCCTCCCATTCTTGAGAAACATCGTCCCGTCGGTCACCCTGCACGCCGAGCGGACCGGTATCCTGGAGCAGTTCCGCGTCGCCCGGGTGCTGGGCCTGCCGCCTCTAATCGATGTCCCCTCACCTACTCCTCCTCCGGCAACCAACACGCCGATCCCGCCGACACCTACGGAGACGCCAACTCCAACCATCACCCCCACTCCGACAGACACGCCAAGTCCAACACCAACGCCGACTCCGTCCTGCGACCTCGTGAGCATGACGGACATTTACGCGTCCTCCGATGATATCTTCGTCAGCGGTGTGAATAATAATACCGTACCGGTTCAAATCATCCAGACGAAATTCAACTGGTCTAAACATTACGACACTCAAGTTGTGAATTACTCCAGGTTGGACGGATGGACATACTATAACGGAGATGACGCAACACCGCCCACCGATCTCAGCGTATCCCCGCCATACAGCGTCGGGGCTACCTCCGGAGTGACCTGGATGAGCGACTTTAATGGTGTCCCGAACAGCCAGATCATACTGGATTCGGTTTTGACCGTCGAATGGGTAGTTGATATTACGGTCGACCAGTGCAATCTGTCCTCGCAATTGCACCCAATCTATGTGGAGATTGTCAATCCAGAAGACAGTGGGACGATCCTGACCAGCCGCAGCCAGACCAGGTTCGAGGCCATCGCTTACGATACTGGCATGGCGCCGGTGAATGGGAACGGCATCCAGTATATCCGGTTTATCATATACAAGCCGGACGGCACGGTTTTGCGCTCCTCCACCGATTCGACGCTCAGGTATTGCGCCTATGGCGGTAACGGGCCGTGTAACCAGATGGGCTCATCGGTCTGGGACGGACTTGTAAACGGCACCTACACCATAACTGCTCAGGCTCTGGGTTGGAACGGGATCTGGTCTGACGTCGTGGAGAAAACGTTTATCATCCTGCGGGATACTCCGACGCCCACGCTCACGTTCACTCCGACGCGCACGCCGACCCAGACTGCAACGCCTTGTCCCCCCAGCGTGTGCACGCCGACCCCGACGCGGACCAGCACGCCCATCTCGACTCCTGTGCCGACAGCGACCCGGACTCCAAAGCCGACCGATACAGCGACGCCAACCCCGACGAAGACCCAGCCGCCGGTGAACACGCCGACCAAGACACCGACCAATGCTCCCACCAAAACCCCCACCCCAACCCCAGCAACGGCGGTCCCCACGAACACACCCACCAAGACGCCTACCAAGACGCCATGCCCCGGAGGCGGCTTCGACTGCTGATGTAAGCGAAAGAGACGATCCCAGGATGCGGTAAGAGATGATGAATCGATTTTCTCTCACGCGGTTATTCGCCCAGGCAGGTATCCTGATCGCCCTGGGCCTGGCATCCGGTTCCCCTGCCGCGTTCCCAGTTTCGGCTGAGACCAGCGAATCGATCGCCAACCCGACCTACATCCCCGTGCTCTATAAACGTTTCCAATCCGGTCCGGGGAATTTGCACGGGACTGTGGTCGATGCAATTTATAACGAGCCGATCAATGGGGCTATCGTTTGCGTTCAGGGAGATAAGTGCGACGTCACAGACGAAGATGGCGTGTATGCAATCTCAAATGTCGCCGTTGGTTCTAAGCTCGTCGAGGCCGAGAGAGATGGCTATCTGCCTTTGACGCAGGAGACTTACGTGAATGCGGGGTCCTCGATCACGCTGAACTTTGCACTTTCTCCTATCCTGGGTGATGGAGAATTCCGCATCGTGTTGACCTGGGGAAAGAACCCAAAGGACCTGGATGCTCATTTCTGGTTGCCTTATCCTAAATATCCGCACCTTTACCTGGATGCACCGGGCAGCTGCACGAACTTCCCAAATGTATGCCTGGATAGAGATGATAAGGACGGCTATGGACCGGAAACGATTTCGATCAAGAGTCTAAAAGCCAGCGGTACCTACACCTTCGCAGTTTTGAACTATAACTACGGGTATCCAGGTGTGCCTGAAATCACTCAATCCTCAGCGAAGGTCCAGCTCTACGGCGTGGAGGGATTGATCGCCCAGTTCAGTGTGCCCAAAAAAGGGATGGGAGATCTCTGGTATGTGTTCGACCTGAATGCCGCAACCGGGGAAGTTGCGACGATAAACTGTATCACCTTCTATCCAGCTGACCCCGATCTCCCACCGGAGTGTGGGACGGTACAGAATTGGGAACGGGTTCTTTACGAGAAATAAAAACCAGCCTCGCCAGGCAAGATCGTCGCTTGTGTGAGGCTGGATACCCTTTCTCCTCCTGTTATTTATGAAACAGGTTCTAATAAAAAGCCGCCAGGCAGGCTTCCCGGCGGCACCCAGAAGTTCCCACTTACCGCTGCTTCCTCTCGGACCTGACGGGGTTCGCAGGTTTCTGCCGCGCCGG
>CAYQDF010000119.1:0-9228 GCA_964416175.1 uncultured Anaerolineaceae bacterium | reverse complement strand
GGTCAGGAGCGCGGTCAGGCGTCACCGTGACCACCGGCGCTGTCGCATCCCGCTTGATCGTCACCGACTCGGAGCTCGTGCCGCCCGCGCTGGTGGCCGTGCAGGTCAAGGTGGTGCCGGCTGTGTCGGTGTTAATGATTGTAATATCGCAGCCACTGGTGGAGGTTATCGTCGATTCGGGTTCGCTTACCGTCCAACTGATGGTCACATCGCTGACGTACCAGCCGTCATTGCCGAGTGTCCCGGAGACGTTCGGGGTGATGGCAGGCGGGGTGGAGTCTGCAAGGGCAATTACAGTTACAGTAAACGAGCTTGGATTTAAGTTCCACCCGTTATTACCTGTTTTACCTCCAGTTACACCACTTACCTCGACCTTTGCAACACCACCAACGGGGGCTGATGATGAGACTAAATAACCGATGGTCTGGGAGTTAGTTTGGCTACAGCCTGTAAAAGTTACAGACCCTGGCGAGTCGATTGTTAACCAAGACTGATTGGAAACAATAGTGGCTGTCGCTGGATTACTGGGATCAACATTGCATCCGTCATTTCCATTAGCCACTAACCAAAACTCACCAGTGCCTGATTGTCCAGGCTCTTTGGATGTATTCCCCCCTGATTCCAAGTCATCCCCTTGAACATTGTCCGCCAGCGCCAGGGGCGCCAGGAGCAGCGCCAGCACGACCGCCAGCGAGAGGCCCCAGGTCACTTTCTTGCTCAGTTTTTCAGTCATCACTACCAATCCTTCCCCGCTTTGGGTATATTAAGCCATTAATTATCGGAAACGCTGCTCTGCCGGCCCACGCCGGCTGCGCTCAGTTCGACTTCTCTCCAGTGTGTTTTTCGAATTTCACCTCCCCACCCGAAACAAAAACCGGCCCTCTTGCCGGTTTCGCTACTGGCTCCCCGATGACCTCCCCCGCTCCACCTTGTCCTGGACCGGATAAGCGACCAATTCTGGTCACCGCTTCACTGCCGCAACCCTCTTCGATTTTATATTAAACCGGTAACGTAACCGGTTTCAATCCCGGTTACAGGCGGTTACAATTTAATCTGCTCTCTGCCGGAGACCTCCGTTGCTCCCCTCCTGGCCACCCGCCTCCCCGGGCTCGAAGGCGTACCCAGAGTTGTCCACGGTCAGCAGGTAGCGCGGCCGGGCCGGGTCGGGTTCGATCTTGCGCCGCAGCCGGTACACCAGCACCTTCAGGAGGCTGTTGTTCCCCTCTCCGTAGTACCCCCAGACGCGCTCCACCAGCTGGGTCGAGTCGAACGCCTTGCCCGGATACCCCATCAGGACATAAAGCAGCCGCGACTCCAGGACGGACAGATTGACCACCTCCCCGGTAGGGAGCACCAGGCGCCGGCTCTCCGGGTCCAGGAGGAAGCCCCCCTTCCGGACTCCGTCCAGCGCAGCCAGGGGCAGACTCTGCGTCCGGCGGAGCCAGGCCTTGACCTTGGCCTGGAACAGCCGCGGGGTGATCGGGAAAGGGATGGTCTCGTCCGCGCCGGCTTTGTAGGTCTCCAGGAGGAAAGCCTCATCCAGCTTCGCGGTCAGGTAGAGCAGCGGGACCACAGTCTCCTCCCGGAGCCGGCGGCAGAGCTCGAGCTCCTCGACCTCGGCGTTGAAGTCTTCGATGATGATCAGGTCGGGGAGCAGCTCGGCCCAGACTTCCAGGACCGGATCGGCGATGCCGATCAGCGTCACGTCCAGGCCGGCCTCGCCCAGGGTGAACCCCCAGGCGCGGGCAGTCTCCGCTTCGTCAGAAATGATCAAAACTTTCAGCTTCATTTCAGGCCAGCTTTTCCCGGACAGCGAAAGCTGCCCTGGGCCCACGGCCGCCCCCTCCCCACCGAGCTAGAAGCCCCTGATTGGTCAGCAGACAGATTCTACCGGCTGGCGGAGGAATCAGCATGGTAAGGAGAAGGTATTTTCATTACCTCACAGGAGGTATCGCGCCGCATCGCCGGGCGGTGCCCCAGGCTGCTCATGACACAGGCTGACCACCCTTTAAAATAAATCGGCGGCCCGAGCAGCGGCCGCAACCCCCGGCGGTCGAGGCGCATTCCCCCGACCCCCGTGTTGGCCCCCCGGCGAAAGGCGCCTGCGTCACCCCCGTCCGGGCACGATCGTCTGCCAGGCGATGACGGCGTTGCACTCCCCGCCCAAAATGCCCTGGACCATTGATAGTTTATTTTAGTACGGACGGCCGGAAAACAATTGGTACGGAGGAGGTATTTGGGTCTACCTGATTCGGGGTAGGAAGGATGGGGCAGTTGAATCTGCACCCACCAGGGGCACGAAACCCCACCGCCGGGGGTTGGCCAGGTCATGAGTGAAGTCCACGGAGGCGGACTTCGTGCCTTCCATTGGCGCGAATTCATTCGCCACCCCCTGACGTTGCATATTTGCAAGCCGCCTGGCATCGATTCTGCGCTACAATCGTGCCAGATCCGATAAAGGCAAACGCAGCGAAAGCTGCGGGCGCAAAGCCATGGGTCTACGTCCGGTCTTCCACCGGATAGGATCGCCAGGCCGCCGAAGATGGACGAACACCGCCCTCAGAGTTTCCTTCTGAAACGCCTCCTTGCCAGCCCGACCCTGCTGGCGCTGCTGGTCAGCGCGGCGCTGATCGGCGGGGCAAAGCTGCCCGCCCTCCAGCCGCTCCCGGAAAACCCAGCGAAGCTGGCCGGGCGCCTGTCCGCCGCCGGCATGCACGCCGAGGCGGAAGCGGCTTACCGGGAACTCCTCGCCGCGGACCCCGCGCCCACGGACCCCGACCTGCACTTCGAGTACATCCGCAACCACTTCTCCATCCCGGACGGCCCCAGGGCCAGGCGGGACGACGCGGCCCTCTTCGCCTACTACGCCAGCCTGGCAGGGGAGGGCAAGACCGCAAGCCTCGGCGCCTTCGGCCTGGGCTGGGCGCACGCCCTCCAGGGCGACTACCCCGCCGCGCTGGCCCGCCTCGCCGCGGTCCCCGATCGGGGCCTGAAGTACCTGAACTACGCGGCCGGCTACGCCCACCTGAAGCTGGGCGAGCGGGCCGCCGCCGAGGGGGCCTTCCGGCGCGAGATCAACCTGGGCGGCGCGCAGCCCGCCGCCGCGGAGCTCGCCAAACTCTACCTGGACACCGGGGACTTCGACCGCCTGGCCGACCTGGCGGCCGACCCCCGCACGGGCTCACACCTGGGGAGCGGGACCCTCCGCAAACTGGCGTACCACACACAGGACTGGGCGGCTTACCTCCGCCTGGTCTTCCTGGCGCCCTTCCGGCACGTGTCCCTGGTCGGCGGGTTGAGCGCGCTGATCATCTGCCTGGTGTGGCTGATCTACCTGGTGCGCATCGCCGTGTTCCGCGAAAAGCCCTTCCGCTACTACCTGGTCCTGCTCTCCCTGGGGGCGGTCTTCGCCTGCGCCTCCCTGGTCCTGAGCGACGCGCTGGAGATCGCCCTGCCGAAACCGGCCCAGAGCGCCTGGTGGCAGTCCCTGGTCGGCGCGGTCGTGAAGATCGGCGCGGTGGAAGAGCTGGTCAAGTTCCTGCCGGTGCTGATCGTGGTCGCCCTGACGCGCCGGGTGGAGGAGCCTTTCGACCTGGTGCTGTACGGGACGCTCTCCGCGCTGGGGTTCGCCACGCTGGAGAACGCCCTGTATTTCTCGCAGGGCGGCCTGGGGATCGCCCTCTCCCGCTTCGTCCTCTCGACCGTGGTGCACGTGGGGCTGACGGGCCTTGTCTGCTACGCCTGGGCGGGGGCGCGGCACATCCGGGGGAGGCGCCCGCTGCCGGCGATCCTGGGCGGGTTCGCGCTGGCCGCGCTGCTGCACGGGCTGTTCGATTACTTCCTGATGACCGGGGAGCAGAGCCTGGTCTTCTTCAGCTACGCCATCGCCTTCGTCGTCGCCCGGGAGTACCACCGCATGGCGGGCAACGCGCTGAACTTCTCGCCGTACTTCGACGAGGCCCGGCCGGTGGCGCGCCGGCTGCGGAACTTCGACCTGTTCCTGCCGGCGGCGATCCTGTTCCTCCCGATCGGCTACCTGTACTACAACTTCGACTACACGACCGCCATCGCCAACCGGCAGCTGGCGCAGAGCTGCCTGAGCGCCCTGCCGGCGGCGATCGCCGTGGTGGGGTCGCTGGGGCAGCTGAAGCTGGCGCGGGGGCAGCTCAAGCCGCTCAACAATTTCCGGGGGAGGCGGTTGCGGAGGGAGCGGGAGGCGCTGCCCGCCGCGGGGTGAGGGAGAAGAGGGGTAATGGCGAATCGGCGCGGAGTAGAAAATCAGGGATTGAGCCGATCGGTGATTTCAATAAACTCATAGGGCCGAATCCAGGAGGAAAAATAACTTTTGTCCTCTAAAAGGGGGAAATTGGCGTTGAAATATTGATTAAAAACAACTCGAAACGTGTTAACCGGCGAAATCGAACTATATAGTTCTTCGTTATTGTTTCCAGGGAAGTAATAAGCATTCAATATACCGAATCTTTCCTTAAGATCGGTTTTCTCGACTGAATCCCAGACAAGGTATGCCCCTGGTCCGTGATCTCCCTGTATTATGATGACTGGAGGAACCTTTGATTTTGATAATATAATTTTTACCAGCTCGGAAATTCTGTGATTGGTGTAAATCAATTGTTCCCGATAACCACTGATATAGTCCTCCTGGGATTCAGGATACGAATCGCCATCATCGAACCGAAAAGCGTAATCAGGATCAGTTTCATTTCCTTGAGAATCGAAAATAAAAGGGGGATGCGGCATAACGATATGGAAGAAAATGAACTTTTGGCCGGAAATATCAGAAATCTTTGCCAAATACTCAAGGTTGTGTTTTATCCTCGTCTGGTGCGTTGCATAAGTGAGAAAAGGAATCCTGTCATTTAATGTGTTTTCAAATACCACGCAGAATGACGACGTAAGTATCGTCTGTTCGAAATCCGTTAAACCAATAAACCTGTCAATAAATAAATCAGCATCAATTATCCTTGAATACTTTGAAGCAGTATCGAAGGCAATTGTCTTGTAGCCATATTGTTCTAAAATCGAACGGGTTTTACTGTGTTGGATCATCTCCCCTAAAGGCGAGCGGATAGCCGAGTTTTTCCCAATCTCACTCAGCTGGGTTAGATACTCGAAATTTAGGGAAGAAGCCAACGATAAGGCAGTCTGGTTATAGTTGCTGTTTGAATCTTCCGCCACGTAAAACCCTTGCTCAAGCAAGAAATCGAGGAATTCTGAATTATTAAAATCGTAAAGCTCGTTTAGTACATCTTGCCGGGCGTAACCATCCAGGATTATGTAATAAATGTCAGGGTGTTCAGTATATTGCTCGACTTGGCGATTTGGCACTTCGAAGTATTCTCCAAAAGTTTGAATTCCTGGTGGTTTCCAATCTCTGAGAGGGTCATTAATTCTCTTTGGAAAAAGGCTTAGAAAAACTATGAACGGAAAGCTGAACAAAATTATCGAAACTATAAGAAAGTAAGTGGAGAACAAACGAATCGTACCTGTTTTAGATCGATACAAAAACACAAACACCAAAAGGAAAAATGACGTCCAGACCAGAGTTAATCCCAGCCTGGACTCCAGACTGCCGCCAAGCAGATTTTTATCCTGGGCCAAACGATACATCTGTCCATAATAAAATATAAAAATCACAAATATTGATGTCAAGCAAGCGGCTCTATTTCTGTCCTTTGTAAGAAATTTGAATAATAGTAAAAATAAAATAACCGTAATAACTATTAATACTGATGGCCCGATAACTTGATCTGCCTCAAGGACGAATATGTTGATGTTCAGGAAATTCAATAGCGGGGTGAGAACAAATAAGAACGGCTGTATAACATCAACGATCCCCCTGATCACAGTAACTTTTTTAAATTTGCTATTCATCGAAACCCCGTATAAATTTATTTTTATCTACATCGTGTTGATTCAATTTTGAAAATAATGACCCCCTTATCATTTTTGTATACTTCCTGACCATAATTTGGAAGGAATTGTTCCTGGGAGAACCGCTGCGCGGCGAGCTGGTAGCCTTCCGGATCGTGCTCGAGGACGAACGAGGCGTTTACTGAGTTGATCATTAGATAAGTGACGTTCATCTCACGCAACTCGTCCAGGAGCATCTCTTCAGATCCTGAAGAATGCACGAGGTAAGTCCAAAAGGCGTTATCCGTGTCGGGGATGCACCGGTCGCCGCAATAATAAGCCTGCCCGTCCCACAGCATCAAGATCTTGTCGTCCACATCCTGCATCGGAAGAATCTCGTCTAACTCCGCCCAGAGCATCGGCGTATTGCGATTTACGAACTGCCTCCGGCTTTCTGCTCCAACAATCACGCCCATAGGCCGGACCGGAACGTACATAAAGAGCAGGGGGATCAGACCGTAAATCGCCATACCTCCGAGAATCCCGGGGAGCAGTGTCCTCCGGAGGCGCTTCGTTCTCAGGGAATGTACGAAAGCATCCATGCTGCATGCCGATAGAACAGCGAGGGCAGGGAAGAGTGGCAGCAGGAATCGAGTCTGCTGCGAACCAAGCGCCCAATAAACGAATCCCAACCCGGAATAAAGCGCAAGAAGATTGAGAGCATGTCCTTTATTTTTAATGAAGAGATACGCGGGCGCGAATAAGAAGAGCGGGCTGGGGATTTCCAGGGGCCCGAGCAGAGTCGCAAACCTTTCCTGTTTAATGAAGATATTGAGCGGCAAGAGCAAATAATCGAGTATGGACCTGCCGGTCCCGAACCCGGCAAGATAGGTGGCGGAGATTCGGACGCGTTCGGGAGGCCACTCCGGGCCGCCGAAGAACAGCGGGTAGAAGGGATTGCCGGTCCAGACCCAATTCTTGATGTACCAGGGAGCTCCGATGGCAAAGACTATCCCACCAAAGAGGAGCACAGAACGGAGCAGCTCCCGCCGCCCGCGCTGCCTGGCATTCCAGATGACGAATAAAAACAAGATCCCGGTATAACCCAGGGCGTTGTACTTGCTGCTCAAAGCAAACCCGGATAGGACCGCCGATAAGACCAACCAGGCCTGAGCGCGCTCCTCCATCCAAATTAAAAGACCATACAAACCGAAAAAAGAATAGAGCGCCCAAACGAGATCAATGTAGGCAAAAGTGCCTAACACGAGGACCATGGGCGCGCCAAGCAGCATGGCAGCCGGTATCCAGCCCTTGCGGCCGCCGAGATAGCGGTTCCCGAAAGAGTAAGCTGCCAGGATAAGCAGCGCGGCGCCGGATAAATGGATAAGCTTGCCAAGAGAATCGATCCCCGCGGCGACGCCCAGCGCGTACGCCATCTGGATTAGCATGGGACCATTAGCCTGCGAGATGAGCGGAAGAGGAACGATGCGCCCCGCCTTCAGGAATTGGCGCGGCGCCTCCAGATGATACATCAGGCTGTCAAATTCCCACGGCGGGACGAGCGCCAGGGATACACCCAGAAGAGCCATAATGCCTGCCAGGGCCAATAAGCCTTTTGATAAAAAGGGAAAAGCCTTCCAGGTCTCTATGGCGCTGCGAAAGTGACCAGGGAAGTTTTTGATGATTCTCAGGATGTCCCGGGAAGCCCACAGGGATACTAAGAGGATCCAGACAAGCATCGGCAACAGCCGGAACATGCCGGCCAGCCCCAAGATGAAAACACCTGCGGCGATCGTGCCCAGACCCAATGGAATAAAGAAAACAGACCGGTCCAGGCATGAAAGACTCGATAAACCCAGACGACGAAAGACCCTGGCACCCAGGGCGTGAGATAATATCAGCAGGAAAATCCAACCGCTAAGGGTAATGAGAGTGCGGAGAAGGCCCCCAGCCGGATTTACCATAGTTGCTGTGGCCGGGGAGGGCGCTCGGACTGCTTATCGCACAACCATCTGGACGCCAGGTACCACACCAACAAGGCGGGCGCCACCCAGAAAAAATAGATCTCGTTATTAGGAGTTACCAGAACCAGCACGTTGACGAGCGCGTAGGACCCCAGGACAAGAAACGAATAGACGTTCCAGGGGCGCATAGTGAGCGTGGCGAATACCGGGATGACAGCGGCCAGCGCCGCCGGCTGGTCGAAAGACCAGCCGTAAGCCGCAGTCAGCAGGGAAACCAAAACGACGGCCGGCGCCTGCGCCGGCCAGTCCCAGGCTGCCCTGCCCCCGGCCCAAAGTGCCAGCAGCCAAAGGGCGCCCGCAAGAGAGGGTAAAAATTGGAGCCAGAACCGATCCGGGCCGAACACAAGCCGCAACACGCCGCCCAGGGTCGGAGTGGCCCAATCGGTGGGTGGGAAATTGCCGATCGCGAAGAGATATTGTGAAAAGACTTGCGGGTTGACGACCAGCGCTATCAGGGCAGCCGCGGTTATGGCCATGACGAATCCAGCCAGGACCGCCCAAACCCGCCGGTGGAACGCCCAGAAGACGACTGCCAGCAAGAACAGATACGCCAGGTGGGGTTTGATAGCCAGAAGCGCCAGGGAGAGCCCGGCCAACCAGGGCCTCTTGTTCCCCACGAAATAAAGGAACCCCACGATCCCCAAGAGGACCAGAATGCCCGTCTGACCTTTTTTGAGCGCATCCAGAACCGGAACAAAAGAGAATCCCAGCAGCCAGCCCACCCAGCGCAGCCTTGAGCTCCCCCCATACACCCGCCATAACAGGTCCACGCCGAGGAGGACGAAGGCAATATTAAGCAGCAGCCAAAACGTCCGGCTGGCCGGGTAGCTCAGCAGCCCCAAAGGCATGGCGACGGGCAGGGTCCAGGGGGGATTCCACATCATGACCGCCTCACCAGCATCTCTGCCAGCCTGATTCTGTAAGTCCAGCAGCTGGACCGGATTGTAAGGGTTGCCGCCCTCCAGGTTCAGGCGTCCCGCCGACCAGTATTCCACGAAATCGTCTGCCAAAAGCCAGTCAGGGCGCAGTACAACCGTCGAAGCGAGCCAGACCACGAGGACCAGGCAAATTGCACAGGCCGCCCACAGCACGATCCGGTAATACGGATTCTGGCGAAGCGTTCTCATGTTTGTGTTGGGAAAACAATGGAATCGATCACCAGGACTATTTCCTTCTCCAGATCTGGGCGCGGCGATCCTCGTACTCTTTCTCCCAGGAAGGGTCGGAGGCGAGCACCCCCGCCAGTTCGGGCTGCAATTCTTTATCCAGGAGGATGCGGTCGGCGCCGTATTTCTCGAGCAGCTGATTGTACCGAACGCCGTGGCTGATGTAG
>CAYQDF010000118.1:0-9244 GCA_964416175.1 uncultured Anaerolineaceae bacterium | reverse complement strand
TGTCGCCACCGGAGGATTTTAAGTCCCCTGCGTCTGCCTGTTCCGCCACCGCCCCGGGTGGCATCGAGCCTCGCGTTTCAATTGTACTCAAATCGACCGGCAGGTCAAGCTGCTGTCCGGAACCCAGGTCCCTTGACGCCTAATCCTTCATCCCTCGCAACCGCTTCACCCATACTGCATACCTGGATGTTAAATGCACCAACGGGGAGGACATCCGCGTCGCGAAGCGCGCCGCGGCGAGCGCAGCTTTCAGGCTCGCGGCGTCGTGGAACTCCGGCAAGTCCATGATCGCCCGACCGACCTCGAACGCGGTGTGTGCGTCGGAGCCCACTGTGCCAGGCAGCCCGTGAATTTCGGCGAACGCCTGCGCCTGCCGGTTGGCCTCGAGGGTGAGGCAGCGGCTGTTGAAGACCTCGATGGCGTCGACCAGCGAAGCGATCCGCGCCAGGGATTCCAGACGCCAGCCTCCCTTGCGTGAACGATCGAAAGGATGGGACACGCTGATGAATGCCCCCTGTGCGCGCAGGCGGGCAATAGTTGCCTCCGGAGTCAGTCCGGGTGGAATTTCTTCCTGGAGAAAAGCTGCCAGGAGCTCCCCCTCGGTGGTCAGCACCTCCTCCCCCACCAGGACGAGCTCCGGGTCGATTTTCTTGGCGGCCATGGCCCCTGCGATCGTGTTGTGGTCTGTGATCGCCAGTCGGTCGATCCCTTTTTTCCGACAGGCAGCCAGCAGGTGATCGATCTCAGTCAGGCTGTCTCTCGAGAATCGGGTGTGGCAGTGGAATTCCAGTTTCAGCATCGTTCGTCAGCCGTTCGCGATCCTTCTTCAACGGTCGGTCGTTCCCCAATTTCATCCCAGGTCTTCAGGCCCGGGCAGCGCCTCATTTTTCATCCTGCCCGAGAGGCCAAGCAGGTCTCCTGAAAAAGCCCACACCGCCAGCCCCAGCGCAACCGCGAACCAGAGCGTCGCCAGCCGGATGAGGAGCGTGGCGGCGGCGGCTGTCCCGGTCTCCAGGCCAAGCAGGAGTACGAGCATCCCGGCGATGGAGGCGTCCGTTGCCAGCAGGCCGCCGGGGAGCGCCGACATTGCCCCGATCACGGTCGAGAATGCCAGTACGAATACCGCCAGGGCCAGCGTGTCCCGATCAGGCGGGACTCCCAACCCAAGCAAGATCAGATAAAGCGCAATGCCTTCCGCCAGCCAGGAGACAGCGCCGAGCGTGACTGAAAATAGCGCCGCGCCCGGGCGGAACAGGCTGTAGCTCCCTTCGTAAAGTTCGTGAAGGGTGTGGGATAGGCGGTTGACCAGCGGGAGGCGCTCTCCCAGCCTCAACAGCGCCAGCGCCGCAGGGCGGATCTGAGAGACGAGGATGACTGAGAGGAGCAGCACCAGCACTGCCAGGAACGCCGGCCAGTACTGCGGGTAGGCAATCACACCCAGGAGGGACAGGACGAGCATCGCCAGCCCATCGCCGATGCGCTCAGCCAGGACGACGGACACCCCGCGCGCCGTCGAGATGGTGCTCGCCTTGCGCAGCCAGACCGCCTTGAGCGTCTCGCCGACCTTCCCAGGGGTGACTGCCAGGGGGAATCCGGCAACGAAGATCCGGGCGCTCTCCAGCCGGGGCAGGCCTTGCACGCCCACCCGCCCGAGGAAGTACTGCCACTTGATAAATCGCAGGAGGTAATTCCAGAGAACCAGCGCGATCACCGGGAGAAGCAGAGGCCAGTGAAAATCCTGCACTCGCTCGCGGACCTGCCGCAGATCGCCCACCAGGCCGATGCCGATGAAAACTATGAAGCCGAACAGGAGCCCCGGAATTAATTTCCGGACCAACCTCTCTATCCCTTCTTCCGCAGCCAGTATGCCAGCCCCAGCCCTGCGGCTGCCAGGATCGTCAGCCCGGCGACCGCCTGGATGACAGTCTCGGGCTGCATCCCAGGCATCACGACCTGCCCATCGCCGTAGTCTTTGAACATCTTCCCCCACTCGGTCTCCAGCGCTGCCTGCACCCGCTTTCGCCCGATGAAGGGATACCAGTACACGTTGTGGTAGAAATTGCTCGCGAAATAAGACCAGGGGACCAGGGGGGTCTGCAGCAGGAGCTTCTCGAAGGGTTTCAGCGGGCCGTGGTAGATCATGTGCTGTCCGCGGCTGGCGAAGGTGTCCTCCCGCCTGAAGTTCCAGGGCCGCTCCTGCCCGATGTCGTAGCCAACGATCTCGATCTGCCGCGGGTCGCCCACCCCCAGGTCCATCTCGTGCGCCTTGCGGATGAAGCGCAGGCTCAGCGGGTCGAATCCCTGGAGCCGGGCGGAGACGGCGTCGATGGCCACCTGGTCCGCCGAGGCGAGCAGGATATCCTTGACGTGCCACCGCATTGCCCGCGGGCCGGGTCCATCCCCTGCAAAGGTGCCGTCCATCACGGCGAAGATGCCCGGATGGATCTCCTGCTGGATGGCGAGCAGGTCGACCAGCGTGTCGTGGATGACGGCGTGCGTCCAGTGCCGGTTGCGGTGGAGCAGGCCGCCGAAAGCGTTCTTCATCGCTCCGGTGATGGTGGTGAAAACGTGAGTCTTCACGGTCGGCAGGTGGACGATGTTCATCCCGACCAGCGCTTTGGGGATAAATACGCCCTCCGGGTAGACTTTATCCAGCACCAGGAAGGGTTTCTGGGGCCGGTATTCCATCCACTCGAAGTCCTGGTTGTAGAGATATAAGCAGGGGACGCCGTATTTGTCCGTTACAAACTTGTGCTTGTTGTTCACTTCGCCGTCGGCGGTGTTCACGACGACGGTGTCGTTGTGCACGCCGACCAGATCGGTGTAGCCTGCTTTCTGAAGGGCGCGGATGACGCCTTCCAGCTGCCAGGGGGCGGTTGAGCAGGCGGGGTACCAGGTCTGCCAGGAGATGTTGATCTTCAGGCCGGTCTTCACTCCTGGCGGGAGGGCGGCCTCGAAGCCGGCCAGCTCCATGAGCTTCTCGTAGTCGTCCAGGACCGTCTGGGGGGTGGTTTTCAGGACGGCGACTTTTCCTTTACCCGGGAAATCGGTCACAGGCTGTACCTCCACATACTACTTATTTCTGCCGCAGTGAAAATACCAGGACGCTGGCGACCAGCAGCGCGCCGAGGACATACAGGATCTGACCACTCAGCAACCAGGCGAAAACCAGCCAGATCACGAGGACGATCGCCGAAAGAAGAAACACCAGGCTGTGCAGCATGCTGAACTTCCGATATCCTCCGCCATCCTGATTCGTGGATTGTATTGTAACAATTCTCCCCCATTTTCGGGAAGAGAAAGGGCGGCTCATTGCACACAATTTGCAGTTTTGTTATACAATCTACCTGGCATGAGCGAACCTTCGCGCCCACGCAGGCCCTGGCGATGGAGCTACCTGGTCGTCTTGGGGGTCATCGGTTTTTACTTCTACCTGATCCAGCCCGCAGAGCCGGTCAAAGACCTGGTGGTGACTGGGAACACCGCCTATCTGCCGCTTGGGCGGGCTGGTCTGGCTATTGTTGATATCACAGATCCGAGGTCCCCAGACGAACTCGCTGTGTTCGACACCCTGGGGGACGCCTCGGCGGTCGCTGTCGAAGGGCAGTTCGCCTATCTGGCCGATGGCAGGGAAGGGGTGCGCGTCCTGGATGTATCGAATCCGCTGGCGCCGGCCGAGGCAGCTGTGTTCGATACGCCCGGTTTCGCCGCCGACGTGGCAGTAGCGGGGGATTTCGCCTACGTCGCGGATAATCCGAGCGGGCTGTTTGTTTTCAGCCTGGCGGATGAGAACATCCAGGGACGGCAGGCTGCGGTCAGCCGCCTGCCTTTGGAGGGCGGCGCCAGGCGCGTGGCAGTGCAGGGACAGTTCGCCTACGTTGGGGATGGCGCTCGCCGGCTGCGGGTGATCCGGATTTCCGACCCCCGCCAGCCGGAAGAGGTCCTGGCCCTGGACATCCAAAGCTCCATCGAAGACATGGCCTTTGCCGGGAATCGCCTCTACCTGGCGGCGGGTGAGCGCGGGCTGGTCATCCTGGACGTCACGGACCCGGATCAGCCGGCGGAACTGGCCGTGATCGCTCAACCTGGACCGGTCAGGGATGTGGCCGTGGTGGGAAACGTCTTCGCGTACCTCGCGGAGGGTGAAGCCGGGCTGCGCGTCCTGAACGTATCTCAGCCGGAAACCCCTCGGGAAGTTGGAAGCTACGGAAGGCCTTTGGATGCCAGGCAAGTCGTCGTGGCAGATGGCCGCGTCTACCTGGCGGACCGCGACATCGGGCTGTATCTCCTGACTGCCGAAGTGAGCGCCAGGATGGGGACGATCCTCTCCGATGAAAGCCAGCGCGGGAATGCCCAGGACGTTGCGGTCGACGGGCGCTTCGCATACGTTGCCAGCGCGGGGCAGGGCCTGCGGGTGATCGACATTCGCGATCCAGCGGAAACAGAGGAAGCCGCTTTCTTCGATACAGGGGGAGACGCCATTGGAGTGACTCTTGCCGGTGATTTTATCTACCTGGCGGATGGGGCGGCCGGCTGGTGGCTGCTCTCCCTGGACGAGCGGCAGCCAGAACGCATCCTCGTGGAGCCGATCGTAAACCTGGACACTCCAGGAGAAACACATGCCGTCGCCGTACAGGGACAGACGGCGTACGTGGCAGATGGATCTTCTGGGCTGCGGATTTACAGCCTGGCCAATCCGGCAGCGCCGGTTGAGATGAGCGCTGTGGACACACCGGGGATTGCGCGCGATGTGGCGATCTTCGGGGAATATGCATACATTGCTGATGGCGAGGCTGGCTTGCGTGTGATCAACGTGCTGGACCCGGTCCGGCCGGCAGAGGTGGGCTTCTTCGATACGCCTGGTGAATCGTGGGGCGTGGCGGTCGCCCTGCGGCAAATCCCCACCGGCGCAGGTGGAACCGCAATCCAGGCCCTGGCATATCTCGCCGATGGGGGCGGTGGGCTGCGCGTGATCGACGTGTCTGACCCGCGCCGCCCATTTGAATTGGTCGCCTACACTCCTTACGAATACGTGCAGGACCTCGAGCTGCGCGGGGACCTCGTCTATCTGGCGGCGCGCGGCGCTGGCCTCAGGGCCGTCAGCATCGCTGATCTTTCTCGCCTGGGAGAGATCGGCGCCCTCGACACACCCGGTGAAGCGAGAGGCCTTGCGCTGGCAGGTGAGTTCGCTTTCGTGGCGGACCACAACCGTGGCCTGCGGATCGTCGCCATCTCTGAACCCGCGCGGCTCACCGAAGTGGGGTTCTTCGACGTGCCGCGGGTCGTCCGCAAAGTAAAAGTTGCTGGAGGGCGCGCCTTCCTGGCGGATGCTGAACGCGGTTTCCGGATCGCAGATGTCAGCGCACCCAGGCGCATGCGGGAGATCGGGCATTACGATCAGGGTGGGTTGGTTGAGGATTTCGAAATTCAAGGCGATCTCGTCTACACCGCCCAGGCTACCGGCTTGCAGGCGGTGAACGTTGCGGATCCGCGCAATCCGGTCCTGGTCGGTGAATTCAGGACCCGCGGCCCGGCGGCTGCGGTTCACGTGGCAGGGAACCTGGCCTATGTCGCAACGCGCGAGTCTGGGCTGGTCATCCTTGACGTTGCCCAACCGGAATTCATGCGGGAGATCAGCCGGTACGATACACCGGGGATCGCCCAGGATGTCTTTGTTTCCGAAAATTATGTGTTCATCGCGGATGGAGAGGCGGGTTTAGAAATCGTCAACGTCTCGGACCCGTTCAACCCGCGCACAGCTGGCTTGATCGACCAGTTCCTGGAAGTCCGCAGTGTCGTGGTGGTCGATCAATACGCGTTCCTGGCCGATGGTCCCAATGGGATTTGGGTCATCGATGCCGCGCTGCCGGTCGCCCCACGGACTGTCGGTTATCTCGATACAGAAGGGTCAGCGCTTCACCTCGATTCGACTGACTGGTACCTCTTCGTGGCTGATGGCGAGCGCGGCGTCCACACGGTTTTCATCCTGCAGCCAGATGATCCGCTGATTGTCGGCACAGCTGAGCTGAGCGGTTTGAGTCTGAACCTGGACGCCGAGGCGCGGCCGGCGGCAGGCGGAGAACCCGGCGCGACGTTCGTCTATGTCGCTAAAGGGGAGCGCGGGCTGGAGATCTTGAGCATTTCGGAAGCGGTGATCACCACGCTTTCCGGGATCTACCAGACTCCAGGGTTTGCGCCCCTGTCCCAGGTGGCGCGGGATGGATTCCACCTGATCCCGCCGCGCGGTGCAGAGAAGTCCACCCGGACGGTGCAGCATATCATCTTTGATATTTTTTTTGTGGGTGTGCTGGGTTTCGTATTCTGGCTCGCCTTCTTCACGCAGTTCGTCCTGCCCCTCCAGCGCCTGAGCGACCGGGTCAAGGCAATTAACCGTCTGCTGCTTTACGTCATAGGCGCTCACGGGCCGGCAATCCGGATAGAAAACGGTAAAATCGTCCAGCGGGCCGGGGAAGAAAAACGGCGCGGCCCGGGTGTCATCCTTCTGGACACGGCGAGCGCAGCCTTGCTGAGGACGAAGACTGCCTTTAAACGGGTGGTCGGTCCTGGCGTCGTCTTCACCGAGCCGGGGGAATACCTTCACCCTGAATCGGTGGATCTGCACGTCAGAGTCCATCCGCCACAGCCGTTAGGGCCGTTTCCGCACGAAGACCCCTTTGCCCCGCAGATCAAAGGCCGGACGGGCGGCGAGAGCGACGACGTTTACCAGGCGCGCCAGCGGCGCCGGATGGAGACCAGCGCCCTGACCCGAGACGGGATCGAGGTGGTGGCCCGTATTTTGACCATCGTGAAGATAAAAAGCGAGCCTGGCCAGGGAGGCACGGAATTTGGCTTCAACCGCCGGTCTGTGCAGCTGGCATTGACCCGGGAGGGAGTCGTCCCTCAGGAGCTGCGCAACGTGCCTTGGTACGAGATCCCTGCCTATCTGGCGGTAGATGTCTGGCGGGAGGTGTTGAGCAAATTCTCGCTGAGCGATCTCTTCGATACCCTGGCTGCCCTTCAACCCAGGGAGGTCGCCGCGCAGACCGATGGGGGTGCTTCGCCCGAAGATCCCGCAGCAAAAGCCGGCCTGCTCGGTGGAGAAACCGGCCTGGAGACCGTCGTGCGTATGGTGCGCGAGCGGCTCACGCAGAGCGAAGTCACCGAGCTGGATCCCTTCGGCCGGCCGACCAAGAGCACTCAGAAAAGCAGAGAATTCCGCTTGCTGGAGGATATGGGCGTCCAGGTGATCCAGGTGTCCATCAGCGACATCAAACTCCCTCCAGCCGTCGACGCCCAGCTGGTGCACCAGTGGCTCTCGACCTGGCTGCAACGTGCGAATGAGGAAAGGGATACGATCGAAAAGCGGCGCGGGGATGCAGTGGTCTACGGTGAGGAGCAGGCGAGGCTGGAATTTGCCCGGCAGGTGACCAGCCGGCTGCACGAATCCCTGGTCGTCCGGGATGGACAATCGGGCGTCGATGAGGCGCGCCGGCAGATGGAGACGCGCGCCAGCCTGGAATTGCTGCTGGAAGGCACGCTGGAATGGCTGCACGGTCGCCCGGAGCTGCTCCAGTTGCTGCCCGGCGAAGCGGAAGAGATCGCATCCCTGCTCGCCTGGGCCAGGAGATGAAATCGTGATCGCCCGCTTGTTCCTTCGTTCACTCCGCGACACCCTGATTTCCCAGCTGGCTAACCGCTTCCTGGCAGCTACCCAGGTTGGGGCCGACAGGCGCCGGTGGGGGCTGATCCTGATCGGCGGGATAGCCTGGGCGGTCCTCGGAGCGGCGGCTCACCCCTTCACCCCCAGCCTGGACTGGCTGCGGGCGTCTGTGGAATACCCGTTCCGGGCGCTGTTCGCCGCCGACGTCTTCACGCACATCCTGATCGGCGCTTTCGCCTTCTGGCTGGCTTACCGACAGGCGGCGAAATACCTGCAGGATATCTTCGAGTTGAAAGATGCGCGCGTCGCCGAGCGCTTCATCCGCCAGGCCGCTTTTGCCAGCCGATACGACGTGATCGAGATCAAGGACGGCGACGTGGCGGAAAAAGACAGGCAGTCTCCGGTCGCCCTGATTGGAGGACCAGGGCTGGTCCGGATCTACCTGGAGAACGCCGCTTTGTTTGAGAAGGTCGACGGCCGCGCCCGCATGATCGGGCCGACCACGCCTCGTTCTGGGTCCGAGGCGACCCAATCAGACTCGACTCTGGCCTCCGGCAGACGTCGTCTGTGGAGGCGGTTGATCGCATTCTTCACGGAGAATAACCCGGATCAGGATGCCGAGGACGTGGAACAGCTCGAGATCTTCGAGCGCCTGCGGCGGGTTGTGGACCTGCGCGACCAGGTCGAAACCACAAAGGTTCAGGGGCGCACCCGGGACGGCATCCCGGTCCTCGCTGAAAACCTCCGCTTCATCTTCAGCGTGCGCCGGGATGACCAGTCCGCCTCGTTGAAGACGCCTTATCCTTTCAACAAGGATGCCGTCAAAAGGATGATCTACACCTTGCCGCACCAGGCAGTGATCCCTTCCCTTGCGACGATGATCCGGCGTGAGCTCAGCGCATTCATCTTGCGGCATCCCCTCGGCGAGTTTCTGGCGGCCATCGGTTGGCCGGAAGTTCTCAAGCAGGGGGAGGCCGCGCCGCCCGATCCGAATACCGGGCAGGCAGCCCCAGCCGCGGGCAGCAGCTCCGGCGCGCCGCCGCCCTTCAAGCCCCGCCCGGACATCAGCGACCTGTTCTACGATTACAATGATTTCATTGCCCGGGCGCGGGAGCGGGGGGTGGACCTGCGCTGGATCGGGATCGGCACCTGGGTCCTGCCGGACGGCATCATCCCGGAACGCCACGTGCAGGCCTGGCGGATCACGCAGGACAACCAGGTGCGCGGCTCGCGGGCGGCGATCAACACCTTGATTAAAGAGAGTCAGCAGCGCAGCTTGCAGGCGGTTCTCCGACAGACGCCCCTCCAGGCTGCCCGGCAGCTCGATCTCGACAATGAATCTGCGCGATGGCAGAACATGGTCTCCCTGGTTCACAGCTACCGGGCTGCTGTACGCGCCGCCATGGATATTTATTCAAATAATAATCAATCTGATTCCCCGGAAGCCAGGAACCTGGACCTGGTCTACAAACACCTGTCGCATCTGGTAGCCCGCTTCGTCGCGGATATTTAATATGACAATCTCAGATTAAGCAAAACCGTTCCCTTCGACTATGCAGCGGATGCATTCTGAGCTAAACCAGT
>CAYQDF010000117.1:0-9314 GCA_964416175.1 uncultured Anaerolineaceae bacterium | reverse complement strand
CGGATTACACCGCTCTCCCAGGCGCCTTTGAAGAGGCAGTCTCCCCCCATTCAGTTTCTGAGCTCATCGAATCTTTTCATGACGAACCGCTTGATTTTACGCCTGGCGAATCCTTTCTTTACAGCAATTCCGGTTACGTCCTCCTGGGAGCGGTGATCGAAGAGGTCACCAGGAGCGACTTCGATGAGTTTGTCACGTACAATTTGCTGCTCCCATTCGGACTTAAAGACACCGGCTATGACCGGGCGAGCGAGGTGCTCAAAGGGCGGGCTTCCGGTTACAACATCGTGGGGAATGCCTTTGTGAACGCCCCCTATCTCGACATGTCCAACGCCTATGCCGCGGGTGGGCTCTATTCAACAGTGGAAGACCTGTATCGGTGGGAACAGGTCCTTGTCGCAGGGCAGCTGTTGTCCCAGGAATCCCTCGACCTCATGCTCACTCCCCACGTTGATGCCGAAGCGTTTGGGACGGATTACGGCTATGGGTGGTTGATCGGCGTCAAAGATGGCCGCCGCATGATCGGGCATGGAGGAGGGCTGCCCGGCTTCCATTCCTTTCTGGAGTATTTCCCGGACGACGAGGTCTCGATCATCGTGCTCTCGAATATTGAGACGACCGATGTAAACGCGCTGGCGTCAGGCCTTGAGACAACTGTGTTCGCAGGGCGTTAACGGGCGTCCAGCCAGCCCGTGAATTTCGAACGCGGCCAGGGCTGTTTCATCCAGGAAGTGTCTGGTTGTGGGAGAACCATCGCCTCGCGCACGCTCAGCCAACCCTGGGGCAGGGTCAATTCCTGCCGGATCCCCTGCCTGCTCGACCAGGATAGAGCGCCGCGCGCCTCCGCGGCCAGAGCGATCTCCAGGGTGGTGCGCGCGTCCTGGGCGACGTAGTTCAGCACTTCCCAGCGCCTCCCCTGCGACCAGTAGATCGGCGCAAGCTCTCCGCTCATCCCAGGCGGCTTCCCCGGCAATCCCATGCCGCGCGCCACCCGGTCGAGTCCGAGCGCGTAACCAAGCAGGCAGAAGAGGTGGAACATCATGTCGACATGGTCCAAAGCCAGCTGCCGGCAGACGGAGGTTTCTCCGCTCTCTTCTGCCAGGATGTCAAAATCGAATCCAAGTCCGTTCCAGGTCAGGATCGTCAGACCATGCGCCGCAGAATCAGCCAGATATTTTACGAGCGCTGCAGCTTCATCCCGGCTCATCTGGTCAGCGATTGCTGCCCCTTCCGCTCGTCCGTGCCAGAGCAGAGGCTGGCCTTCGCCCGAAAAAGTCGCCGCACAGCTGACCCCAAGTGGCCGGTAAGCTGCCCAATCCTGGCTTCCCGCCGGCAAGACTTTAGCGATCTCGATGTCGAAGGCCAGGTAGCGCCGTGACATGGGTATGCCCTTGCTCCTCTCGCTGGTTACACCCGGGATCCAGCAGCCTGTCGGATCCCGCTCTGGAATTACCCCAGGACTGTTCAGGGGTATCCAATCATATCAGATTATTTCCGAATATTTTCCGAATGAGATTCGTATTAAGAAGTGAGAGGAGAACGCGCGCGTGACGGTTCCTGCCGAATTTGAAACGCAGTGGATCGCGGGAGCCCGTCAGGGCGATCGGCGTGCTTTCGGGAACCTCGTGGATTTTTATCGGGAGAGAGTGATCAACGTCGTGTACCGCATGCTTGGCGACCCAGACCTGGCGGAGGATGTTGCCCAGGAGGCATTCCTCAAGGGATGGTGTGGGATTAACCGGTATGACCCGGGTTATCCCTTCCGCAGCTGGATCTACCGGATCGCGATCAACGCCGCCCTGGACGCCTGCCGGCGCGAAGCTTCCCACAATAAGAAAGCAATCACCGAAGGAGATCCGAAAGACCCGGCATCCCCCGACGGTTCGCCCGAAGCCGCTTTTGAAAGCCAGGAGCGGGCGCAGCTGGTGCGGAAGGCGATCCTCGATCTACCCGAGGCCAGCCGGGCAGCCCTGGTCTTGAGAGAGTATGAAGGGCTGTCTTACACAGAGATATCCGCTGCCTTAGGAGTGCCAATTGGGACGGTCATGTCGCGCCTGAGCTACGCCCGCTCGCTGCTGCGAGATACTCTGGGGAGACTGCTGGAGGGCTCATGAAACACCCCAACTCTATCTGGCTATCCACTTACCACGACGGCGAGCTGCACGGTGAGCGACTGCTGGCGCTCGAAGCGCACCTGGCACTCTGCGCGACGTGCCGGAAAGAGCTGGAAATGCTCCGGGCGCTTTCGAGGGCTTTCCAGGAAGTCTCCCCCGGCCCGGTCCGGGCATCCCCGGCGGAATTCAAAGCCAGGGTGTTGGGCGATCTGGTCGAAGAGCGGGGAGAATCTCCCTGGGGGCGGGTGACGCGCCTCGCCTGGCAGCTCTCCCCGTTAGCGTTCTTGCTCTTGTGGGCATTTGTCCAGGCAGTGCTTGCAGTGGTTAGCCTGATGGGAGCATTCGCGCCGTTCGAAGCAGGCGGCAGCTTCCTGCCGCCGGTGCTGATTTCCCTTCTCTCTTCAGCCGTACTGGCAGTCCTGGTCTGCAGCTGGCTGGCGGCCTGGTGGTCTTATCAGCGGCACCAGGTTCTTCAGCCCTTCTGAACGCCTTGTGATCTTTGCCTGCCCCCTGGAGGATCAGGGGTGGGAGAAGTCTTCCGAGGCTCTATGGGGTTCCAAAGGATAAATCGAAAGGAATGAGAAAATGGACCACATCAAGATCATCAAACGAGCTTATCAAATCACGAAGGTCTACCGCGCCTTGTGGATCTTCGGAATCCTCCTGGCCCTGACCGCGGGCGGAGGCGGCGGAGGTTCAGGAAATCCGTGGATCAGGTTTGACTCAGGTAGAAATGGAGGCTTCCCGTTCTTCGAAGGAGACCGGCTCCCCTGGAGCTGGGAGGAGGTCTACGCTGTACTGATCCCGGTCGGCATCGCATTGCTCTGCCTGGGCCTGCTTCTGGCAGTGGGCTTAACGATCGTTCGATATGTCTCCGAGACTGCCGTGGTGCGCATGGTCGACCAGTTTGAGAACACGGAGGAAAAGGTCAGCTTCCGGGAAGGATTCCGCATGGGCTGGTCGCGCCCTGCCTGGCGGATGTTCCTGATCGATCTGCTGGTTGGCGTGTGCACGGTCCTGGCGGTCATTCTGCTCGGATTGATCGCGGCGGCGCCCCTGCTGCTCTGGCTGACCAGGAGCGATACCTTCGGGATTCTGGGGACCGCGGTCACCGTTGGCCTGGCTGTGCTGTTCATTTTCCTTGGGATCCTCGCCGCGATTGCTGTATCGGTGCTCATCCAGTTCATCCGGCGGGCGTGCGTCCTGGAGGACCTGGGCGTGTTCGAATCGATCCGGAGGGGACTCGCGCTTGTCCGCAAGCGCCTGGGAGACGTGGCAGTCATGGCGGTGATCCTGTTCGGCATCGGATTAGGCTGGTTGATCGTGATGATCCCCGTCTACGTCCTCCTCGCCCTGGCTGGCGTCCTGGTGGGCGGGTTGCCCGGCCTTGGGGCGGGCCTACTCGCGGACCTGGTGACCGAAGGCGCGTGGCCCTGGATCGTCGGCCTGGGGGTGGGCTTACCGATCTTCCTGCTGGTTTTCAGCCTCCCCGCGCTCTTCCTCAACGGCCTGCTGAGAACGTTTGTTTCCAGCAGCTGGACTCTCATGTACCGCGAACTGCTGACGACGGAGAATGGAGGCGCGGGGGTGGATCCATCCCTGCAATCTGAATCACTGGCGTAAAATGCTCGCGGACGTTCGCCTTCGCTGGCGCGGCGCGCCGCACAGCGGCGGGAGGGGGGGTAAAATCGCGGGTGCTGAATTTCTCTGCGTGACGAGGGACCATGGACGATGACGGAAGCCCGGTATCCTGGTTGGAGCTCCTGCTGATCCTGGTCCTGCTGTTCCTGGTCTTTTCGACCCTCAACACGCTGCTGCGGCCCTATGTTGAGACCATTTTGATCCCCGCGCTCTGCGAACGGTACGGGTTGTTCTGCCCGGGGGGATAGCCCGAACAGTGGGACTGGGTTGTCTGACCCCGGTTCACTGCCAGCTTACAAAACTGTAACCCAAAACAGGACTAATTTCCTATTGGAAAATTGAAACTTTTATCGACGTTTTTCGTTTAACACTGGAGGACTAGTACTATTGGATGATTGTCTTAACATGAATTCGGGATTAAAAAACCAGCTCGCTGAACGGAGCGGCGGGCTTATGCGACTGCTCTCTTGCCAGCTCGGGACTTTGACCGTGTTCCACCCAGACATGTCCCGCGGGCGCTGAGGGGGTGCCCGCCGCCCTTTCGAAGCGGCGGCTATTCCGAACTGACGTTGTCTTAACAAGTTCCCTGCCGTAAACTGGTTATGGCTCCGCTCCTGTGGGTTCCATTCAGGCTCCTCGCCCTGCGAAGGCCAGAGGGGTAGAACCATAAAGTTGAAGCTATCTCAACATCATGGAACAACCCATTCTTGAGATAACCTCATGTGTGCTCGGTTGTACGTAGGGAGGAGAAAATGGACCAGGCGTTGTCTTTCGCAGAGATTGTCGAACGGGATGTTGAAGAATTCGAGGGCGACCTGAAGCGCTACCGGGCAGCCAACCGGCGCAGTGTGTGGGTTGGTTTCTTCGTGCTCGCGTTCATGTTGATCACCGCCTGCACGGTCTGCTCGGCAGTATATCTGCTCTTTGGTTGATCCTGAACTCATCCGCTTTTCTGTGTGGCAAAATTCAGAGAATTAAGGGATAATCAGTCTGTGCCTGCCGGCTGAGTGTACGGTCATCCTTCGCGGATTCTCCCCAATATAATCGGTCAAGCTCGGCCTGCGGCGCAGACAGCCTTTCTTCAACATGGGTCGAGCCTGGAGCGCTGAAGGGAAGATCGTCCTGGTGACCGGCGGTTCGAGCGGGATTGGGTTGGCGGCCGCGCGGCTGCTGTCCGCCGGTGGCGCGCATGTCTGGCTGCTCGCCCGCACAGAAGATCGTCTGAACCGGGCGCTCGCCGAAGTGCAAGCCTGTTCCCGCCCCTCGGGTCAGCGTTTCGGAGCGATCCCTGCCGACGTGTCGGACGAGCAGCAGGTCAGGGAGGCAATCACCCGGGTGAGCGCCGCGGTCGGTCTCCCGGACCTGGTGATCAACTCCGCCGGGATCACCTACCCCGGCTACGTCCAGGATCTCGAACTTTCGATTTTCCGGTCCATGATGGAGGTAAACTACTTCGGCACAGTGTACGTCACCAAAGCTGTCCTTCCAGGGATGTTGCTGCGCGGCTCAGGGTATATCGTCAACATTGCTTCGCTGGCGGGATTGATCGGCGTGTTCGGGTACACAGCTTACGGCGCATCGAAATTCGCCGTGCGGGGTTTCACGGATGCCCTGCGCGCGGAGGTCAAACCGTTCGGGATCGGCGTATCGATTGTCTACCCGCCGGACACGGACACCCCCCAGCTGGCATATGAGAACCAGTTCAAGCCCGCCGAGACCAAAGCGTTATCGAGCATGAATTCGGTCCTGCCGCCAGAAACGGTCGCAAAGGCGATCCTGGATGGCGTCGCCCGCCGGCGATACGTCATCCTCCCTGGCTTTGAGAGTAAACTTACTTACTGGCTGGTCTCCATTGCAGGCACCCTGACGTACCCAGCGGTGGACTGGCTGATCGCCAGGGCGCAGCGGGAGATGCGCGTGAAAGAACCGGTGTGAGCCCGGAAATCCCTACCGTGGGAGGTATTGAATGGATATATTTGAAAAATGCCGCAGCTTCACCGAAGCCCGCCAGGCGATCGAGGGGGGGTATTATCCTTACTTCATCGCATTGGCAGAGAATGAAGGCACGGAGGCGGTGTATCAGGGTCACCGCCTGATCATGTGCGGGTCGAACAACTACCTCGGATTGACCACCCACCCCAAAGTGCGCGAGGCAGCGAAAGATGCCATAGACCGCTATGGAACAAGCTGCACCGGTTCCAGGTTCCTGAACGGCACGCTGGAGCTGCACGAGCGCCTGGAATGCGAGCTGGCGGAATGGGTTGGAAAGCCAGCTGCGCTGATCTTCTCGACCGGGATGCAGACCAACCTGGGGACCATCAGCGCTCTTGTCGGGCGGGGAGATTTCGCGATCCTGGACAAAGAGGACCACGCCAGTATCGTCGACGGCGCCCGCCTGAGCTGGGGAGAAACCAAACGCTTCCGGCACAACGACGTCGCCGACCTGGAGCGCGTGCTCGCCGATCTCCCCGCCGACAAGGGAAAGCTGGTCGTGGTGGATGGTTTGTTCAGCATGGAGGGGGACATCGCTGCGCTTCCAGAGATAGAACCCGTCTGCAAACGCCACGGAGCACGTCTGATGGTGGACGATGCGCACGCCATGGGCGTGCTGGGCGGCGGGCATGGGACCGCGGCCCATTTTGAGATGACTGACCGGGTGGACCTGATCATGTCCACCTTCAGCAAGTCTTTTGCCTCCCTGGGCGGCTTTATTGCCGGCGACGACGACGTCATCCATTACATCAAGCACTTTGCCCGAGCGCTGATCTTCAGCGCGAGCATGCCGGCCTCCAACACCGCTGCTGTCCTGGCGGCTCTCCAGGTCATGCGGGAGGAACCGGAGCGTATCCAACGCCTGAACGAGATCGCCGCGCGCATGCGCACCGAGCTCAAGCGGCTTGGATTCGACATCGGCAATTCAGCCACGCCGGTCATCCCGATCATCATTGGCGATGACATGCTCACCTTTCTCACCTGGAAAGGCCTGTTCGATAATGGCGTGTTCGTTAATCCGATCATCTCCCCGGCCGTCCCCGCCGGCCGCCAGCTGCTGCGCACCAGCTACATGGCCACGCACACTGACGAACAGCTCGATAAAGTCCTGGAAACCTTCGAGCAGGTGGGCAAGATGGTGGGGTTGATCTCATAAGTTTTTCAATCCCTCGTAACCCAATCGAACCACCGCCCGGCATCATAGCGCAGATCCCTGAGAATCTTGAGCGCCTCGAGCCGACTCATCTTCAGGTTTTCCTCGAACCGCGACCAGAACTCCTCCCACCAGCCAGGCGGCTCGTCCTTGGGGCCGTCGTATTCAGTCGGTCTGTCCGATGGGCCATCTACCACCAGGCTTCCCACGTAGTCTCCCTCATTGTAGACTCGCTCGATCTGCCTGGCAATCGCCTGCATGTCCGCCGCGGAGACGATCCCGTTGCTCGTCGCCTGGTAGAACTGGACGGTCACTCGGATCGGGAACCGCTCGTCGCGCTCGATCGGCAGCCCGCCGATCTCCGTGAACGGTCCTTCGGCCTCGCCATGCCCGATGGCCGCTGCCTCCACGTCGCTCTTCGCCATTTCCATCGCTTCAGGGGCTCCAGCGCTGGAATAGAGCATCGTCGTTTCTCTCATCGGGCGCCTCTGCTTCAGCGGCACCTGGATCAGCAGGACCATGTTCAGCCCGCTTTCCCTGGCAGCTTCCGTGGTCTCCCGCGCTCCGGGACCGATCTCTTCGGAGAATTCGCTCAATCGCTTCCCCGTGAAACTGGCCCGCAAGCCGTCGTCGTTGAAGAACAGCCGCTGTCCCCACGACCAGCCAGCTTCGAATCCATCCCGCTGGTTGTCGATGATGGTCGCGCTCGTGCCTTCTCGGGTAGCCACGATCGCCAAAACTGCCGGGTCCCCCGCGTAGGACTGGTAGTTGAACAGCACGGGGTTGAAAGTCGCCGTTCCGGATTCCGGGATCGGGAGAAACGCTGCCTGCGCGCTGACCAGGACGTGAGAATCGCGCGGGGCCAGGAGAGATGACTCGCGCCCCCTCCAGGAGTCTGGATCGGTCAGGTGCGCCCGGAAATCCCCCAGATACTCACGGAGGCTGATTTTTTCCAGGTCCCGCCCCTGTTCGTTGCCGACGAGCAGGAAGAAACGGTCTGATGAGATATCTGCTGTCTGATCGGTGAAGTTCGGATAGCGGATCACCGGCATCAGGGTGAGGGTATATTCGCCGGTCCCCGGGTCGCGGTATTGGACCTGGATGGTGGCGTCGGAGATGTTCGGTCCGACTGCGGATCCGTAGTACCTCCCCGTGTCCTCCCAGGTCACGTTGACGATGCGGAGTCCGTACGCTGCGGCCAGATCTTGAGCCTGGTCGTCCCACACCATTTCCGCAGTGCGCTCGATCGCCCGCAGGTAGTCCAGGTCAGGCGGGCCTTCGCGTGAGGGCTCCTCGCCCGGTTTTTCTTCGATAGCTGGCAGCGGCGGGGCTTCCGCGGCCATGGCGCGGGCGTCAAAGAACCATCCTCCGGCGATCTGCATGAAGATTGCTGCCAGCGCAACAAATGCCAGCCGGAATTTCACTTGTTTCTGCATCGCGACCTCCTCCGGGTGAATTCCATACAGACTGTTTCCCAGACGCTCTTCCCGGGGGAGAAGTTCCTTAGTTTGTGAGACAGGATGTGAGCGATGCGATTTTGATCGCAGTTGCTGAATATCAGGAATACGCCGCGTTCCCGACCCAATCACCGCGGGGGAGTTTTTCCCCAGCCCGGATGGGCACCTTCAGCCGGTTTTCCCAGGGCGTCAGCGGGCAGGAATAGCGGTCGTTGTAGGCGCAGTAAGGGTTGTAAGCGTAGTTGAAATCGACCAGCATCTTCCCTTTTCCGATGGGCTGTGGTTCGAGGTAGCGCCCGGCCCCGTAGGTCTCCTTTCCTGCCAGCGAGTCGACGAAAGGCAGGAAGAATCCGTGAGGGTCCGCGTAGATCGTCAATTCGACCGGCTCGCCGTCCACGGTGAAGCGGACCTTCCCGAACCGCGTGTGTTTCTGGACATCGCCAGTCGAGGTCTGCATCTCGATGACGTCCTTTTGAGGCAACTCGTCGATCTCCAGCTCCAGCCTCAACTCGGGATTCTCCAGGAAATATTCCAGCCCGGTGAACCTGCGTTTCTGTTCAACCGTGAGCGGGCTGTGGGGGTCGTGGGCGAAGAATTCATCTTTGGCCTTGCGGAAATCTTCTAATTCCGACATGGGTCAATCTCCTCTTTGTTTATAATGAGCACACCTGGCAACTCCCCTGACCACTGGCTTTGTCCACCGGGGGGGAACACCCCAGTTTTTACCATATTCACCGCCCGAAGGGAACCCATAATGAAAACGCCCGCAGAACTGGTCGCATACATCGGTCGTCTGATGTTTGAACGCAATCTGACAGACATCTCCGGGGGCAACGTCAGCGCGCGGGAGGGAGACACGATCTACTGCTCGCCGCGCTATGCTGGACATAAGTGGCACTGGCAGCTGCAGCCTGGGGACATCGTCTCCGGACCAATCTGGGAAGATGATCTGGTAAA
>CAYQDF010000116.1:0-9706 GCA_964416175.1 uncultured Anaerolineaceae bacterium | reverse complement strand
GCCCATCAGGCTGTGGGAGATACGGCGTGGGTCGGCGCAGCCACCCAGGAGCTGATCACCTTGTTGCGAGACGATTATCCGACATTGATGAACGTGTTGGGAGCGCTGGCGGACATTGGAATTGATTGAATTGTTCCTGCTCATCGGATTCCAATAAGGAGCGGCATGGATAAATTTGATGAACTTCGCATCATGTCAAATCAAGGATCAATCACCGATCTCCAGAGTTCCTCAATCGGCTACGTTGTCGGCGGGGGGCTTAAGGAAAACCTCCACGTCCGCCTGACCGTCCCCTCCCAGGAGGTCCAGGAAGGCGCGTTCGTGGTCATCGAGAGCGGTGCGTGGCTGTTCTACGGGCTGGTCACCGACTTGCTGCTCGGCTCAACGGATCCCCGCTTCGCTGACGAGCAGAGCGAAGCGCGCCTGCCCGCTTCCCTGGCCGGACTGCTCCACGGACAGACCCTTTATACCAACCTGGAGGTGCTGCCGGCGCTGATGCTGGAGCGCGGGCCCGAATTGGGCAGCCCGGAATACGCCCGGTGGGTGGGCGAGATCGACGCCGGGCTGCGCCCTGCCCCGCGCCCCTTGCCGGTCAAGACCATCCCGCCTCACCACGCGCCGGCGCGGCTCGCCAGACCGGGCGATATCGCCGAGATCTTCGGGAAGGCGGATGAGGAAGGCAATTTTGTCATCGGATACACCCGCGAGCAGGAGCTCCCGGTTTGCCTGAACCTGGACCGCTTCATCCAACGCTCTTCCGGCGTCTTCGGGGCGACGGGAACCGGCAAATCTTTCCTGACCCGCCTGGTGCTGGCAGGCCTGATCCACTATAACCGCGCCTCGGTCCTGGTCTTCGACATGCACAACGAATACGGATTTGACGACACGGCTTCCGACACCGGGGAGCGCGTCACCGGATTGAAGAGCAAGTTCCACAGCCGGGTGCGGATCGTCGGGCTGGGACAGGGGGCGCTGATCCGAGGCAACACACCCGACTTCAACCTGGAGATCGCCATGCGCGACATCCAGCCGGAAGACATCGAGCTGCTGACCCGGGAGCTGAACCTCAAAGAGACCACTCCCACCACCCTGGAAGCGCTGGTGAGCACTTTCGGGAAGGAAAACTGGTTTGCCCGGTTCCGCGATCTGAAGACGAACATCTACATCGAAACGGAGGATGGGAAGCGGGTCCCTGCCCCGGGGAGCGTGGAGGCCTGGGCAAAAGAAGCCGGCGTGCACGAGATGGCGGCTGCCGGCCTGCACTCCAAGCTGGGACGCGTCTTCCGCCTCCCTTACGTGGTTGAAAAACCGGCCAGCGACGGCGTAGGCGAGATCATCAAAGCCCTCGAAGCCGGGCAGCATGTGGTGCTGTCCTTCGGGAAGTACGAAAGCGATCTGGACTACCTGCTGGTCAGCAACCTGCTGACGCGGCGCATCCGCCAGACCTGGGAGGCGCGCACCAACGAGTTTCGCAACACAGGCGAGAAAGAGCCGCGCCCGCTGGTCATCGTCCTGGAGGAGGCCCACAAGCTGCTCAACCGCGAAATGGCCGCCCAGACCACCTTCAGCACCATCGCCCGTGAGCTGCGCAAGTATTACGTGACGCTTCTGATCGTCGACCAGCGCCCCTCGCAGATCTACGACGAAGTGATGTCGCAGCTCGGCACGCGCATCTCGGGCTGGCTCGGCGACGAGGACGACATCCGCGCTGTGCTCTCAGGCCTGGCCGGGCGGGAAGCCCTGCGCGGCATGCTGGCGCGGCTGCAGCCAAAAGAGGAGGTGCTCCTGCTGGGCTGGGGCGTACCGATGCCTCTTCCGGTGCGCTCCCGGCGCTACAACCAGACTTTCTGGGAAGATCTCTTGGGCAAATCTGGCGTTCCTCGGGATGAAGCGCAGATTTTGAAGGAACTCGGCTTTGATTAGGACCCGAAATCGGGGAACCGGCAACGCCTCAAGGAGAACCTGGAAGCCGCCGACCTGGCCCTGCCGCCAGAAGCGATGCGCAGACTTGATCGGTAGCTGGCGACAAGAGCAGCTCTTAACCGCCATAGATGGCAGGATTCTATCTCGTCTCGATCTTTGGCGGATAAAATTCACCTTATCGGTGTGGAGCTAACCGAATAGAATCAGGAGTTAAAGATGGAGCAGTTATTGGTAATCGGGACATCCCGAGGAATTGTGGTCGCGCAGGGGGAAGCGGGCGGTTGGCGTACGGTTCGGAAAAGCCTTGAGGGGAAAGCGGTCACCAGCGTCATCGCCAGGGAGGGAGCGATCCTGGCGGGGACCCGGGAAGGGGTCTATCACTCGGACGACCTCGGCGCCACATGGCGAGAATCCAACGCTGGGCTGTCGATCCACCACGTCCGGTGGCTGGCCTTCCACCCCGAGATATCCAACCGGGAATTTGCCGGCACCGAACCGGCGGGCATTTTCGTGTCGCATGACGGCGGCGGCTCCTGGCGCAGCTGCCCGGAAGTCGAACGCATGCGCGGCGAGTTCGGCTGGTCGCTCCCCTATTCCCCCGAAGCCGGCTGCGTGCGGGGCCTGGCCTTCTCTGGCGGGCGCGGCTACGCCGCAGTCGAAGATGGCTGCGCGCTTCGCTCCGATGACTGCGGGGAGACCTGGCAGCTGACCCCCGGGAGCACCGGCCGGTCCAACCACTACCCACAGCCTCGGACCATCCACTCTGACGTTCATTCCATTGAAGTCCACCCGGCTTCACCGGACCTGGTTGCCGCGCCGACCGGCGGCGGGTTCTTTATGTCCACGGACGGCGGGAACACCTGGGCAAACCGTTATCCCCAGTCCTATTGCCGGGCGGTGTGGTGGGATGCTCAAGACCGGGACCACCTGATCCTGGGCCCAGCAGACGGAGTCGACCGGGGCGGGCGGATCGAAGAGTCCCATGATGGCGGAACGACCTGGCAGCCGGCCGCCAGGGGACTGAATACACCCTGGCCGCGGCACATGGTCGAACGCTTCTATCAGTCCGGGGGCTATTTGTTCGCTGTGCTCTCCAGCGGCGAGCTGATCGGTTCCCTCCTGGCGAGCCTGGAATGGGAGCCAGTGTTGCCGCAGGAAAATGGCGTGAACATGGTCGCAGTGATGCCAGTCGGATGACGCCGCGCCGGGGATGAAACATGGAGGTTGAGAGAGCAGGCATGAATCGTCTTCAAGATAAAGTCGCAATCGTCACCGGGGGCGGGACTGGGATCGGCCGCGGCATCGCCCTGGCCATATCCGCAGAAGGAGGAAAAGTCGTCGTCTGCGGACGGCGGGAGCTGCCCCTTTCCAGGGTGGTCGAAATTATCCAGGCTTCCGGCGGGCAGGCGCTGGCGATTACTGCCGATGTCTCTCAAGAAGCAGCCGCGGCCCGATTGGTAGAAAGGACGCAGCAGGCTTTCGGCAGGATCGATATCCTGGTCAACAACGCCGGAATTGCAGGTGGGGATTATATCCACAGGCACGACACCCGCGATTGGGACGCCGTGATGGCGGTCAACCTCCGCGGGCCCTTCCTGGTTTCGCGGGCAGTGCTGCCGATCTTCCGCGCCCAATAAAACTGAGGCTGCACCCGTGATCCTGGCAACCTTATGCTATGTGAAACACGCCGGCAAGACTTTGATGATCCACCGCGTGAAGAAAGCGAACGATGTCCACCAGGGGAAATGGAACGGGCTGGGCGGCAAGCTGGACCCCGGAGAGACCCCAGAGGAATGCGTCGTGCGTGAAGTTTGGGAGGAATCGGGCTTGAGGATTCACAACCCTGAATTGAAGGGGTTCCTGACTTTTCCAGGATTCGCGAACGACGAAGACTGGTATGCGTTCGTTTTTGTCGCCCGAGAATTCGAAGGAGAGCTGATCGAATCGCCGGAAGGGCCGCTTGAATGGATCCCCGACGAGCAGCTCAGCCGTCTGCCACTCTGGGAAGGGGATTACATCTTCCTGCCCTGGCTGGACCAGGGCCGGTTCTTCTCGGGAAAATTTACCTACAAGGATGGGCGGCTTGTAGAATATACCGTGGTCTTTTATGACAGCTGAGATATGGGTTGGGTTATCAGCGTGAATGAATTGATAAAGGAACTTTCTCGATTGGTGTTAGCGTAAAGCCTTGATCAGCCGGGATATCGGCTGATTTTGAGCGGCGGGAAGTTTCAGGAATTCCCTGTCTTACACTTCTACATGGTTTCCGGTGAGGAGATTCAGCGTTTGTAGTTGTTGTATATCCCGAGCACCTTGTCGGCGTAATAATACCCCACGTCCATCGGGCCGTAATATTTCAAGGCTTCCCGCGTATCGCCATACTTTTTGATCAGGCCCGCCAGCATCGCCGAGCCGAACTTCACGTTGAACTCTGGGTCCTGGAGCGCCTCGATGCTCGGACGGTTGGTGAAACAAGGACCGTTCACGCACATGAATGAGGCAGCGATGCCATCGCGCGGCATCACCTGCATGAGACCGACCGCCCCGCTCTTCGAGTATGCAGTTGGGTTTCCGCCGCTTTCCTGCCAGATGAGAGCAGCGAGCAGGTCCGGGTCGAAACCATGTTTCTCTGCATATTTTGTGATCAGCCGGCACCACTGCTTGATGTTCTCCGGAAATCGATCGCTCACCCTGCAGCGTGGTTTCCTCCCGGAATCGACAAGGGTTTCCTCTGGCATGGCGGGTTCATTTTGTGTGTTCGCTTCCTCTGAAGCGGATCCCAAATCATCCCGACCGACCGAAATTTCTTGCGATGCATCCGCCGGGAGCAACTCCACCGGGACGCGGGCCATCACCGTGTACCCAAACGATGCCAGGAGCAAAGAACCCAGGATTGCCGCCGGAAATACCAATTGCATCGCGCTGTTCATGAAAGCCTCCCGGACTGAATCTTCAAACAATCGAACACCTCCATAAAATAGCACAGATGTTCTAATCTGTCAAGAACAAATGTTCTAAAATCCCTCTTGACAAAACAGAACAAATATTCTATATTTAATCCAGCAAACGGCCCTGAACCTGAGACGAACCTTCTCCTTCCTCCTGTCGGCCGGGCCTGATCCAAATCCGTCTAATCGAGATCACTCAAGGAGACACCAGATGAACAATACATTCCTCAGCAACCGGTCAATTTCCGCAACCATGAACCGGCTCGGCATCCGCCGGGGATTGGCTTTTGGCCTGTTAATCGTTGGCGCGCTGATCGCCTTCGAGATATTCAATTTCAGCACCACGGTGTTCGCCCTGACCGATCTGCTCGGGGACCTGGATTTTGCCGGGATCAAATGGGCGACGATACTCGCCCTCGCCTTTTGCGGCATCGACTTTGCAGGCATCGCCCGGCTTTTCACACCCGAATCGGGTGAACAGGAACCCAACGAGATCTGGTATTTGTTTGGCGCCTGGCTGCTGGCAGCGACGATGAACGCCATGCTGACCTGGTGGGGCGTTTCCATCGCCCTGCTCAACCACGAAAGCCTGGGCAATGCCGTTGTCAGCCGGGAAGGCCTGCTGCGGATCGTGCCGATCTTCGTCGCCGTGCTGGTATGGTTGATCCGGGTGCTGATCATTGGCACCTTCTCAATCGCCGGCGACCGGCTCTTCAGCCAGGCGGACCGCCGCGCCGCGCGGACGAACAGCTACCGACCGGGACGCTCGCTCAACAACCAGACCCCGGTCTTGCAGTCTCAGGCCAGGAATGCGGCCAGGCCCGGCACGCTTTCCGGCAATATCTCCGGGCGCGTGCCGTACTCCTCCACCAACCCACAAGAATCACCGTACACCCGGCCTGAGCCGACTTATCACCCGATCAACATGAGCGCCTCGCAGCCGCGCGGCAACGGGGGCAACCGAGACCCCCTCGCGCCGCGACGCTGATCATGCGGACCTGCAGTCCCACATCTTTGGGCCGGCCTTCGATCTCGTTCTTTCCCGTTTGAAGCCACGGGACCGCGGCACGCTGGATCGCCAGGCCCCGATAAAGATCCGCCCCTTCCACGTTGGAAGGGGCGGAATGATCGGGTTTCACAATATTTATAAGGCTCACGCAGGCTGGCATTCGCCATCCGCCAGCGGCAACCACACACAAAACGTCGTCCCCTGACCGGCTTTCGAGTCGACTTCAATCCGCCCCTGGTGATTGCGTACTATCCAGTAGGCAATTGATAAGCCCAGTCCAAAACCTTTCCCATCTCGGGAACGCGTGCGGGCTTTTTCGCCGCGGTAAAAGCGTTCGAAGACGTGCGGCAGATCTTCCGGCGGGATCCCGGGACCCGTGTCGTGGATGATGAGCTTCGCCTGATCCCCTTCTTTGCCCAGACCGACGACCACCTCGCCGCCGTTAGGGGTGTACTGGATGGCGTTGCCGATCAGATTCACCAGTACCTGCTTCAGGCGGTCGCGATCCCCGCAAACCAGCACCTGGTCGATCTCCCCCAGGCGGAGCTCAAGTTTGTCCCGGGCGAGGACGCGCATCTGCTGGAGCGACTCGAGGACCAGCGTGTCGAGCTCTACCATCCGCTTATCCAGGGGCAGCTTGCCAGATTCCGCCTGGGCCAGGAGCAACAGATCCCCCACCAGCCGCGTGAGCCGGTCAACTTCGTTCTCGATCCCGACCAGGGATTCCTCGTCTGCGCTGCCCATCCGGCGCATGAGGTCTACATTGCCTTTGATGACCGTGAGTGGTGTGCGCAGCTCATGACCGACATCTGCCAGGAAACGCCGCTGGGTGTGAAACAGGTTTTCGAGCCGCGCCAGGGTCTGGTTGAAGGCGTTCATCAGCTGGCCGACTTCGTCCTCGGGCGGTCCGCGGTAGATGATCCGCCGGGCAAGATCGTCCGCCCGGGTGATCTGAAGAGCCGTCTGGGTGGCAGCCTGTAAGGGCGCCAGGGCGCGCCGTGTTGTCAGCCAGACAACCAGGCTGGCAACGATCACCGCAATCCCGGAGCCGACAAGCAGGACGAGGACCAGCGCCTGCAGCGTGGCATCCACGACTTCCAGACTGGTGGCCAGCTGCACGGTCCCGATCGAACGCTGGCCCATGACCATGGGGACGCTCAGCACCCGCAGGTGGAGGTCGCGGAAGATCACACTGCGGAAAGTCGGGACAGGGGACTGCAGCCCCATGGGGTCGAACGGGACATTCAGGTCGGGCAGGTTCGTGTCGAGCAGCTGCCCGTGCCGGTCCCAGGTCTGACCGAGCACGTTTTCGGTCCAATCGATGTCCGAAATGCTGAACATCTCCCCGTTCGCGCCGGCTTCAACGCTCGCATTCTGGCTGATCTTGTTAAAAGTCTGGACCAGGGCTTGATCAACCAGTCGAACCAACAGGTAGCTCAAGAACCAGTATACGGCAACGCTCAATAAAAGCAGTATTCCCCCCAGGAGTGTTGAGTAGAATAACGTCAAACGAACGCGCAGGGACATGTTCCGTGGTTATGTTGGCTCTCTGAGCACATAACCCATCCCCCGAACGGTATGGATCAGGCGACTCTCCCCGTCGATCTCTAATTTCTGGCGCAGATACCGAATATAGACTTCGATGATGTTGCTTTCGCCGCCGAAGTCGTACCCCCACACCCGGTCGAAGATCTTGTCCCGCGTTAAAACCTGGCGGGGGTTGCGCATGAAGAGCTCCAGGAGCTCGTACTCTTTTGCAGTGAGGGAGATGGTGCGATCGCCGCGGGCTGCCTGGCGAGTTCCCGTGTCGAGGGTCAGGTCAGAAAAGCGGAGGACTTGAGGGCGGCTGGGTTGAGCCCGGCGCAGCAGAGCCCGAATGCGGGCGAGCAGCTCGTCCAGGTTAAATGGCTTGACCATGTAATCGTCCGCACCCATGTCGAGGCCGAGGACGCGATCGTTGACCGAATCCTTGGCGGTAAGGATCAAGATGGGAACGGGCCCACCGGCCCGCAAACGGCGGCAAACCTCTAACCCATCGATGCCGGGCAGCATCAGATCGAGCACGACCAGGTCGGGCGGGTTGTCGCGGGCCAAGGCCAGGCCCATCTGGCCGTCGAGGGCAATATCCACCTGGTATCCTTCGTACGCCAGCCCGCGGCGAAGAAACTTGAGGATCGCCTCATCATCTTCGATCACCAAGATTCGTGCGCTCATGTTGCCCTCCGGCCCAAAATTATTGTCCATGCCTTTACCCCGCTTAAGTCTCCTCTAGCTGCTTGGAGCTGCATCATTAAGTTGATTGATTACTATGACAATGTCAGATTAAGCAAAACCGTTCCCTTCGACTACGCAGCGGATGCATTCTGAGCGGAACGCAGTCAATGTCCCGAGTTTGCGAGGGAGTAGTCGAAGAACGCATCCGCTGCTCCGCTCAGGTTGCTCCGCTCATGAAAAACCAAATGTGACATTGTCGAATTACTTTGAAACGGATCTAACGACTAATCGAGAGATGAGTAAACTCATCTGCAGAATATACCACAGCCTGAGCAAAGAAAAAAGGCCGCCGGAGGACGGGCGGCCTCTTCAACGCCATCAACGGATCAGGCTACTTCTACGACTGCGCCGGCGGCTTCGAGCTTGGATTTGGCGTCGCTTGCCACCTCTTTGCTCACCGCTTCCAGAACCTTGGCTCCAGCGGTTTCAGCCATATCCTTGGCTTCTTTCAATCCCAGCTGGGTCAGCTGACGGATGGTCTTGATCACCTCGATTTTCTTCGGTCCAGCTTCTTTAATGATCACGTCGAACTCGGTCTTCTCCTCGACAGGTTCAGCGGCAGCCGCAGCCGCGGGGGCTGCGCCAGCCCCGGCCACCGCCACCGGCGCGGCGGCGGAGACGCCCCACTTCTCTTCCAACATCTTGACCAGTTCGGCGGCTTCCAGCACTGAAAGCCCGCTGAGTTGGTCCACAATTTTATTCAGATCAGCCATTTCTTTCGCTCCTGTATATGATATTTGGTAATTGGTCTACTTTTTTCTTTGGATCTGTTTACCCGGTCGCCCCGGCCGGTTCCCCTTCGGAATACGCCCGGATTACGGATGCCAGCTGGCGCGCCGGCTCCGCCAACAGGCGGGCGAGCTGACTGGCAGGTGCCAGCAAGGTGCCCAGCAGCTGTGCCCGCACGATCGGTAGCGGCGGCAGGTCCGCCAGAGCGATGATCTGCTCCGCGCTCATTGGTTTTGCCTCGAGATATCCGCCTTTGATCTTGAGAACCTCAGCAGTCTTGGAAAACCCCGAGATCACCTTGGCGACTCCGGGAGGGTCCCGGAAGGCAAAGCCGGCAGCGGTGCTGCCTTCGAAAAAGCCGGGAGAGATCGCGTATCCGGCTTTCTCGAAGGCCAGCTTCCCGAGGGTGTTCTTGACGACGTGAAACTCGCCGCCTGCCTCGCGGACTTTTTGCCGGAGGGCGTCCATCTCATCCATGGAGAGCCCGACGTATTCTGTCAGGATCACAGCCTGGCTGCTCTCCAGCCAGTTCTGGTACGCTTCCACTAGCTCGACTTTACGTTTCTTCGATACAGCCAATTTTCTATCACCTCCTTTCAATAAAAAATCTTTGCCGCGCACACTGCCGGGCAAAGACTCTCCGATCCGCTGATCCGGACTTCTTGCAATTACGGAAAGGCTCTCACCTCGGCAGGGGATTAAGCTTACGGGCCATGCGGAGCCCAGCGCCTGCTGTCTCTGGCGAAGCTTGAATTTGGATATTATCCCGAATTCATATTATTATATCTTTATTCCCGGACCTCCAAAGCCTGCGCCCGGAGGG
>CAYQDF010000115.1:0-10014 GCA_964416175.1 uncultured Anaerolineaceae bacterium | reverse complement strand
GGCCGATCATTGCGACGGGAAACGCCCACGCGGGCCGGCGTCTGGTCGAGGCAGCCCAAGAACGCTGCGGCGGGCTACCCCCCCGAGATCGCGCCGATCACGCGGAAGGCATCCGCACCCTGCACTCCCGCCATCCGGAAGTCCCTGTCCACCTGGCGGCCATCGATGAGCAGCTCAACGCGCACGGTTATATCCTGCCGGGGCTGGGAGATGCCGGGGACCGGCAGTTTGGGACGGCGTGAAGACGAACTCCCAGGTTTGATGCCGCTCAGGGCCGGGCAAAATTACCGTGTAATACCCGCCATACTGGCTGGACGCGCAGTAGACATAGCTGCTGCCGATCTCGGGCAAAAATTCTCTTGCTGTCCCCCAAGCACATCTACACGCAATCATAGACAATATCCCACGGTTTGCAATGGGCCGGGGAGATCTGGCCCGAGTCTCCGCTATAATCGTATCCATGGCAACCATACCGTTAAAACACCTCCAGGCCTGGCGGGCAGAGACCTACCGCTCCAGGCCAGGTTTATCCCTGCACACCCAGGAGGAGGCCATTGACTTCGTCAATGAACGCGGCTTCATATACTTCTGGCCGATCAAAGACATCGAACTGCCGAGCCTGTGGGTTGCGGTGGCCGGCGACCGGCCGGTGGCAGAAGCCCACGACGACCCGGGGCATGTCACCTGGGGTTGGAAAGACGCGCTGCTGGGAGCACGGCGCTGGTACTACGCAAAAGTGCTTAGAAAGCGATCCACCCTGATCTCCCTGGGAATGGCGCCGTATTTTTACGCCCTCACCGAGAATTATGGATCACCGGAAGAAGACTACCTGATCCAGTACGAGCAAGGACGCCTGACCCAGGAAGCCAAACAGGTCTTCGAAGCGCTGCTCAGAGAAGGTCCGCTGGATACAGTCGCCCTGCGGCGGGCTGCACGGCTGACAAGCCATGAAAGCGACAGCCGCTTCAACAGCGCCCTGGCCGACCTGCAGGCGGATTTTAAAATTCTGCCCGTGGGCGTCGCGGAAGCCGGCGCCTGGCGCTACGCCTTCATTTATGAAATCGTGCCGCGCCATTTCCCGCAGCTCCCGGAGCAGGCGCGCTTCATCCAGGAAACCGATGCTCGCCGCAGGCTGGCAGCGAGCTATCTCGGATCGGTCGGCGCCTGCCGGCTCCAGGACCTCGTCAAACTGTTCGGCTGGACCCGCGCCGAAGCGGAAACTGCGCTGGAAGGACCTGTCCGGCGCGGCGAACTGGTCGCCAAAGCGCAGATCGAAGGGGAAGCCGGAGACTGGTACTGCCTGCCAGAGCTGCTGGCCACCAGGTGAGGCGCCTGGCGCGCCATTCTGCGCCAGGCGCTCCGCGCGGCCCACGCCGTCCGGGGGTTCGACTGCGCCCCGCGGAGCGGCTCCAGGTGAAATCTTTTCCCACCCGGTACGTTAATATAGATAACGTGAGTACGGGATAAGAGTTTTCTGTTGTCGATTGGGGATGCTGCGCCGCCCCAATCGACAACAAAAGCCCTCATTCGCAGTTGGCAGGAGGTTTCTCCTGAATTGCGTGACTCCTAATATAATAGACAGCGCGCGGAAACATTCCCCCATCCCTCCTTATTCCCTCTTCTCCCTGTTCCTTAGAAGGGATCTACCAGAAGCAAATTATCAAAACCACATCGATCTCTATTGCTCAACGGGAAGGAGACCATGTTAAATCAAACCATCGACCACGCCAAGATCATGACCATCGAACGGCACATCCTCGAAGAGCAGCGCAGCCACCCCGAAGCCACCGGCGTCCTTACCAACCTGCTATACGACCTGGCGCTGGCCGGTAAAGTCATCGCCAGCCAGACCACGCGCGGCGGACTCGCCGAAATCCTCGGCAAAACCGGGAACATGAACATCCAGGGCGAAGAGGTCATGAAGCTGGATGATCTCGCCGATCGGATGATCTACCGCCTGAACGATCACACCGGGCGGCTGGCAGCCATGGCCTCTGAAGAACAGGAGGATATCCTCCCCATCCCAGAGGGTTATCCAACGGGAAAATACATCCTGCTGTACGATCCCCTGGATGGATCTTCCAACATCGATTACAACGTCAGCATCGGGACCATCTTTGCCATCTATCAGCGCAAATCCCAGACCGGTCCCGGCACCCTGGAAGACTGCCTGCAGAAAGGCCGGGACCTGATCGCAGCCGGTTATTTCATATATGGCGCCAGCACGATGATGGTCTACACTTCCGGCATGGGCGTCCACGGCTTCACCCTCGACCCAATCGTGGGAGAATTCCTGCTCACCCACCCCAACATACGCATCCCCGAAAAGGCGAAGTACTACAGCGTGAACCAGGGCTACGAGAAATATTGGACCGAAGGGATCCGCCGGTTCACGAAATACCTCCAGGGAGACGGGCCAGACGTGGACGGGAACTACCGCAAAGGCCTGTCCCTGCGCTACATCGGCTCCATGGTGGCAGATTTTCACCGCAACCTGCTGGGAGGCGGGATCTTCTACTACCCTGCGGACAGCAAAGATCCGCGCTACCCGAGCGGGAAACTGCGCCTCTGCTACGAAGGCGCGCCTCTCGCTTTTATCACCGAGCAGGCAGGGGGAAGCAGTTCGAACGGCACGGAAAACCTGCTGGACATCCAGCCGAAGAGCCTCCACCAGCGGACGCCGATCTTCATCGGCAACCGGAACCTGGTTGAAAAAGCCGAGGAATTTATTCGGGCTTACGATACCAGGAACTCACACAAAACCTGATCGCAGTCTGGAGGATCTGCTTCTCACGGCAGGTCGGAGACCGGGTGATGTGTCCCGCTCGCTGATGGTCTTCGGCGTCCTCGGGAAGGCTGAGGACGAGATCGCCAGACGGGTAGCAGAGCGGACCAGAGGGCTGCGCCGCGCATCCTGATCCAGCGGCTCGACCTGGACTGGAGGCCATGGCCGCGCGGGTCTTCCCCCAGCTGGTTCACCATGCCAATCAGATCAGACAGGCTATGTGCCGCCCGGGAGTCTGGAGAGGACCGGGAAGCTGCCTTGCGGAATGTCAGGTAACATGAATTCGGGATAAACCCAACCAGCGCCCTGAGCGGAGCGGCGGGGTTCTGCGACTGCTCCCGCGCCAGCTCGGGACTTAGACCCTGCTCCGCTTAGACATGTCCCGCGGGTACGGAGGGGTAGGTACCCCACGCAGTCGAAACGGCGGTTATTCCGAACTGACATTAAGGTACAATCAGAAAAGCCTACCTAGGAGTGATGAGAATGCAGAAAAAAGTATTCCGGATCCTCTGGTTCCCGACAACCTTCCTCGTCCTGGCGCTGGCCTGCAATTCATTGACCGGACTGGGGGAAGATTACGAAGCGGTCCGGGGAACTGCTGAATCCATCGCCACCCAGGCGCAGGCCATGATCACCCAGGCGCAGGGCATCGCCACCGAGATCAGCGAGAGCGATGCCCTGGCAACGGCCCGGGCTTTTGCCACGCAAGAAGGCCCGCCATTGATCGCCACCGGAGAGGCGCTGGCAACCCAGGCAGCCGAAGAAGGATTCCTGGAAACCGTGGAAGCTTACCTTACCCAGGAGCCTGGCGACCTGCTGGCAACTGTCCAGTCCCTCGCGACTGAATCGCTCCCCGCGGGGCAACCGCCGGATGACATCCCCGTGCTCGCGCGGGAAACGCGCTCGCAGTTCTTCGCAAACGCTTACATTGTCTCCTATGCAGCGACAGTCGATCTTCCCACCGCCGTCGATTTCTACAAGACCTCCATGCCCTTCAACGGCTGGGAGCCACTCGCTGAGGGCTCAATGGAGACGGAAAACGCCGCGATTCTGCGCTACGCCAAGTTTGAGCGGATCGCGACGATCACCCTGACAGCCAGCCCTCTCACCCGGCAGACGGTCATCCTGATCACGATCACACCTCGCTAGACTCTGGATGAGACTCGCCAACCAGACTGGACTGACCGCTTTCTTCAAACCAGCTTCAGTGGCGGTGATAGGAGCTTCCACCAGCCCGGAGAAGCTCGGCTATGCCGTGGTGAAAAACCTGATCGACGGCGGCTATTCTGAAATCGGGAAAGTCTTCCCGATCAATCTGAACGCCCGCGAGGTGCTGGGCTTTCCGGCGTATCCCAGCGTTTTAGATGTCCCTGACCCGATCGACCTGGCGGTGGTCGTCATCCCGTACCCGCACGTCCCGGATGCCCTGCGCACCTGCGGGGAGAAAGGCATCCCGGCAGCAGTGGTCATCAGCGCCGGCTTCCGCGAAGCGGGGCGGGAAGGGTTGGAGCGCGAACTCGAGCTGATCGAGATCGCGCGCGAATACGGCATCCGGCTGATCGGCCCAAATTGCCTGGGAGTCATCGATACTTTCACGCCGCTTAACGCCTCCTTCGCCGCCGGAACGCCGCCGAAAGGTCCCATGGCTTTCATGTCCCAATCAGGGGCGCTCGGCACCGCAGTGCTCGATATCGCCCTCGCCGGGCGGCTGGGGCTGTCTAAATTCGTCAGCCTGGGGAATAAAGCTGACGTCGACGAAATCGACCTGCTCAATGCCTGGTGCGAAGACGAGCACACCCGCGTGATATTGATCTACTCTGAAGGGATGGCGGACGGGCAGGAATTCATCCAGGTCGCCCGCAGGGTCACGGGGACCAAGCCGGTCGTGGCTATCAAATCCGGCGTGACTCAGGCCGGTTCCCGGGCAGTGTCTTCCCACACCGGCTCGCTCGCCGGCTCCGAGCAGGCCTACCATGCGGCATTCCTCCAGGCCGGCGTGCTGCGCGCCGAATCGATGCAGTCGCTCTTCGACATCGCCCTGGCGATGGGGTACCAGCCTCTGCTGGGAGGAGAGCGCATCGCCATCGTCACCAACGCCGGGGGGCCGGGCATCCTGGCGACCGACGCGTTGGAGCGCGCCGGGCTTTCCCTGGCCCGCTTCAAGAACGAGACCATCACAGCCCTCCAGGAATACCTGCCAGACGCAGCCAGCGCCGCAAATCCGGTCGACGTGTTGGGAGACGCCCGCGCCGACCGCTACCGGTTCGCCCTCGAGACGGTCATCAAGGATCCCAACGTGGATGGCCTGCTGGTCGTCCTCACCCCGCAAGCGATGACCGAGATCGAAGAGACCGCCAGGGCAGTCGGGGAGATCGCCAGCGGTGAAAAACCCGTCATCGCCTGCTTCATGGGCGAGGCGAGGGTGGAATCCGGGATCGAGCAACTGCACGTGTACGGAGTGCCCAACTACCCGTTCCCGGAGCGGGCTGCGCTCGCCTTCAAAGCCATGGCAGACTACCGAAAGATCCGCGCGCGGGAAGCACCGCAATTCGCCAGGTTCGAGGTGGACCGGGCTGCGGTCCGGTCTGTGATCGACCAAGCCCGTTCCGCAAAGCGCCTGGCGATCGGCGATGCAGAAGCTCGCCGCGTCTTGACCGCGTATGGATTGCCGATCCCCAAGTCTGAGCTGGCAGCCAGCCCTGAACAGGCGATCGAAATTGCCCGGAAGATTGGCTACCCCGTCGTGCTCAAAATCGCATCCCCAGACATCTTGCACAAGACCGACGTTGGCGGCGTCAAGGTTGGATTGAAAGGCCCAGACGACGTCCGGGATGCCTTCGAGCTGATGGTTTACCGCGCCCAGCGCTACGTGCCTGAAGCGCACATCTGGGGGTGCCTGGTGCAAGAGATGGCGCCGGGCGGCGGGCAGGAAGTCCTGGTGGGGATGAACCGAGACCCGCAGTTTGGCCCGCTGATCACCTTTGGCCTGGGCGGCATCTATGTGGAGACCCTCAAAGACGTCACCTTTCGGGTGGCGCCGTTCTCCGTCCAGGAAGCGGAGGAGATGCTGACCGAAATCCGCTCTCACGCCATCCTGGAAGGTGTGCGCGGCCAGCCGCCTCTGGACAAGAAAGCCATCGTCGATGCCCTGCTCCGGATCGGGCAGCTGGTCCAGGACTTCCCGGAGATTGTCGAGCTGGACATCAACCCTCTGGTGGTATACCCACGCGGCGAGGGAGCGATCGCCATCGACATGCGCCTGGTCTTATCCAAACCGGAAGACCCCCAAGGGAAGGCGCTGAGGGATGTACAAACCCTTAGAGCCTGAGGAAAGGGAAAATGCCTGTGAAATCTATCTATATCACCTCCGTCGAACGCTTCTCCGGTAAGACCGCCGCCATCCTGGCGCTCGGCAAACACCTCCAGGCAGACGGGTTCAAAGTCGGCTATCTCAAGCCGCTGAGCCTGCAGCCCTGGTGGGTGGCCGGCAGGATCGCCGACGAGGATGCGACCTTCGTCAAAGAAATCCTTGGCCTGGAAGCAAAGCCGTGGGAGCTCTCCCCGGTCGTCATCACGCCGGAATTCCTGCGAGAGCGACTGCGCGCTCCGCTGATCGCAGGGGAAGGCGCCGAGATCGACCTGATGGCCGAAGTGCTGGCCGCCTATCACAATGCCAGCGTCGGGATGGATATCCTGCTCCTGGAAGGCGGCGGCAGCCTGCGGGAGGGACATGCCGTCCACCTGCCCACCCCGGAAGTGGCGCGAGCCTTGAGCAGCTGTGTGATTGTGATCGTCAAGTACCGCTCGGACATCCGGCTGCTGGACGACGCGCTGTCGGCCCTGGCGCGAATGCGGGACTCCATGTGCGGCGCAATCCTCAACCGGGTGCCCGCAGAAGCTGCAGATTTCGTCCACGAGCTGGCTGTCCCGTACCTGGAGAAGCGCGGCGTGCCCATCTTCGGCGTGCTGCCGGAGGTCAGCCGCCTGGCTGCGCTGACCGTGGGAGAGCTGGTCCAGGTGCTCGACGCTCGCATCCTGACCGAGGGAACGGACCCCCAGGCGCGTGTCGAGACCCTGACCGTGGGCGCCATGACCGCTGACACCGCCCTGCACCGCTTCCGCGAACAGGCGAACAAGGCTGTCATCACCGGCGGCGACCGCACGGACATCCAGCTGGCTGCGCTGGAGACCTCGACCACCTGCCTTATCCTGACCGGCAACCTCCACCCCAGCCCTCTGATCGTCAAGCAGGCTGAATCCCTGGGCGTGGCTGTGCTCCTTGTGCGCGACAACACGATGGAGACCGTGGAAGCGATCGAGCGCGTGTTCGGGAAATCCCGCCTGGGCCAGGAAGCCAAGCTGGTTGAATTCGAGGAGCTGTTCGATGCGCACGTGGATTTCGACAGGCTCTGCGCGGTAATTGGAATAAAAAACAATAAAACCGGGTGAAGCACCGTGGACAGCCGGCCGATCGCGCACGGTGCATTCCCGGCAGGTCGGAGCCAGCTGAATGCGCCGGATAGGAGAGAGTCTGGATGAACGTTTTGGATGCGATTCGCCTCAAACGCGCGGTGCGTAGATTCAAAGATGAGCCGCTGCCGGAAGATGTCATCCAGAAGATCCTCAATGCGGGGCGGCGTGCGCAGAGCTCCAAGAACACCCAGCCCTGGCATTTCATCGCCCTCACCGACCGCGCGCTCCTGAAAGCTTTGGCTGAGACCGGCGCCTACGCTGGACACCTGGGCGGCGCCGCCCTGGGGGTCGCAATTCTCACTCCAGACCCGGCGAGCCGCTTCAGCGTGATGTTCGACGCCGGCCAGGCTGCGGCCTATATGCAGCTGGCGGCCTGGGAACTCGGGGTCGGTTCCTGCCTGGCGAGCATTTACGACCCGGAGAAAGCGCGCGAAATCCTGGGCTTCCCCGCTGAGTGGCACCTGCGGATCGCCCTGTCTTTCGGCTACCCGCTCGAATCGGCCGACCTGACCAGCGCTCCCCGCAAAAGCGGGCGCCGGCCTCTGGCTGAAATCGTACACCGGGACCGCTGGTGAACCGCGCCCTCGCCTGCCTGATCCTGCTCAGCGCACTAATCGCGCAGCCTCCCCAGCCGGCTTCCGGGCGAATCCTCAACCCCGGGAAGCGCGCTGCGCAGGGGATCCCCGATCCACTCATCGCCGCGCTGATCAACCAGGTGGACCCGGCGGAGATCATCGACCTGGCCGAGGGCCTGAGCGGCGTCAAGCCGGTGACCGTCGACGGCGAGCCTTACACCCTTCAAACCAGGTACTCCCTGAGCGGAGAAGCGATACAGAAAGCAGCGGGCTACCTTTACGAATATTACCAGTCGTTAGGCCTGCACACCACTTACCACGATTTCACCTACGGCGCCCACAACCTCTCCAACGTGATCGCCGAGAAAAAAGGGCGCTATCTTCCCGAGCGCGTCTATCTGCTCACCGCCCATTACGACGACCTCCCGGCCACGTCTCTTGCCCCAGGGATGGACGACAACGCGAGCGGCACGATCGGCGTCATGCTTGCCGCAGACCTCCTGAGCCAGGTCGATTTTGGATGCACGCTGCGTTTCGCCAGCTTCGCCGCCGAGGAGCAGGGCCTGGTGGGGAGCGACGCGTACGCCAGCCAGGCTGCCTGCGCCGGGGAGGACATTCGCGGCGTCATCAACCTGGACATGATCGCCTGGAATTCAGCGGGAAGTCCGCCAAAGATGGAGCTGCACGCCCACGGGTCGGTGCCAGGTTCGACCGCCATCGCCGGCCTGTTCGCGGAGGTCGTGTCAGCATATAGCCTAGACCTGGAGCCGGAGCCTGGCATCCCGGCCATCAGCGCCAGCGACCACGCCAGCTTCTGGAAGTACGGCTTCCCTGCGATCCTCGCTATCGAGGACCTGAGCGATTTCAATCCTTACTACCACACCAGCCAGGATACGCTGGAAAACCTGGAGGACCTGGACTATTTCACGGAGATGGTCAGGGCGGGCCTGGCAGCTTTCGCCCACATGGGGTGCCTGGTGGAGGGGAAGACCGGACTGCTGACCGGGATGGTGTTCGACGCGGCGGCGCAGCTGCCCATCCCCGGCGTAGAGCTGACGCTGAAGAGCCTGGACCCGGCCTGGGGGTACACGATCACTGCGGAGACGAACGAATCCGGGCAGTACCAGTTCGAAGCTGTGGCAGGCTGGCATACGTTGTCCGCGGATGCGCCCGGCTACCCTTATACGCTGATCGGCGATCTTTTCATCAGCGAGGGCAACGAGGATATCCTGGACATCCAGCTTGAACCCATAGACGAGACGCAGATCGTTCTTCCAATCGCGATCAACGGACTGGCGCCCGTCTCTCCAAACTGCCCATAATCTATCGTTCCCAGTGCTCTCTGTGCAGGCAACAGCCTGAGTGAAGGGGAAAGTCTCATTCAAAAATGTGAGGTATCATAATTTCCATGACCACCTATAATGACCAGCTCAGCCAGTACGTCAGCAGCCTGTTTGCTGCCCACGATCCCGCCCTGCAGAAGGCCTGGGATGATATCTCCCGGTTGAACCTCCCGGCGATCAGCGTCAAGCCGGAGGAGGGGCGTTTTCTCCAGTTCCTCGCCTCCGCCTGCGGCGCGAAGCGAGCCCTGGAGATTGGGACGCTGGGTGGTTACAGCAGCATCTGGATCGCCCGCGGCCTCCTGCCAGGCGGCAGGCTGATCACATTGGAAAAGGACCCCCGCCACGCAGAGATTGCAATCATGCACTTCGCAGATGCCGGCCTGACTGACCGGATCGAAATCCGGGTGGGGGAGGCGCGCCGATTGCTCGCGGCGATGGACTCCACGCCGCCGTTCGACTTCGTCTTCATCGACGCCGATAAACCCGGCTACCCGGAATATTTCGAATGGTCCGTGGACCACCTCAGGGTGGGTGGAGTTATCGCGGCGCACAACGCCTTCCGGAAAGGGAGCGTCGCCGGGTTAGCGCCCGAGGATGAATACACGCCGGTGATGCGCGCCTTCAACCAGCAGGTGGCTGCCGATCAAGGATTGATCAGCACGATCTACCCTGCCGGGGACGGGACGGTGATCGCTGTGAAGATCGCCTGAAACGCTGCAACTTTCTGCTTGTTTCTGCGTAGTCTACAATGTCAGATTAAGCAAAACCGTTCCCTTCGACTACGCAGCGCCTCCTTCGACTGCGCCGCACAGGACCCGGCTCCGCTCAGGATGCTTTC
>CAYQDF010000114.1:0-10132 GCA_964416175.1 uncultured Anaerolineaceae bacterium | reverse complement strand
TGAGTCTGCTGGTTGCTTATCAGGATGATACCTGTATCGGGTATTTTGGGATCATGCCTGTGATGTTGCGCCACCTCGATCGACTTTTTAGAGTGTTTTGGTTCACAACGTGGCGGGTCTCTCCTGAATTCAAAGGGAAGTCACTTGGATCGAGGTTGATGAGCGAAGCGCTTGCGCTCGACCAGGACTATATCATCGTGGGGAGCGGTCCCGCCAGGCGGGTCTGCCGTAAATTTGGTTTTCTCGAGAGAGAACCTCTGGTCTACTTCCAGGTCGACCTGACTGGTCTCAATCGTCTGAACCCGGTCCGATGGGTGATGCGGATTTTACGCAAATCCCTGAATTTGTTCCACATAAAAATTGAAATTGATAATATCGCAACCAAAGCCTCCGCAAGAGTGTTATCACCGGTAACGAAGAAAGTGATTTTCGCCCTCCTGTTTCGAAGATTCAGGAAGGGTCTTGAAGGGATTAAATTACGCGAGGTAGAACGATTGGAGAGATCGCCTGCTGCTGGGGACAGGGAAAAACCTGCCACTGTACTACAGCGTGAGATTGATGTGATCAATTGGATGTTGGAATATCCCTGGATCCTGGAGCCTGGGCAATCGGCGACCGAAGAGATGGACTACTACTTTTCTGATGTCAGGCCTCTTTTCAAAAATATTGCCATTGAGATATCTGACGAACCATCTGGGGAATATCGCGGGTATATGGTGATGTCTGTTTCCAGGAAATCTGCAAAGATTTCCTCAAGGCTGCTTGATTATTCAATCAGTGGACCTTCAGCAGCAAAGGTCTTGCTGGCAGCCGTAATCCGTTACGCCAGAGAATATGACACAGATCTCATGGAGATACCTGAAAAACTCGGGAGGGAGCTCGAAAAAACAATCCTGGGAAGGGTTATCCTGAGAAAGAAGAATCGCATATATCAATTCCATCCAAGGAGTGACACAAGTCCCCTGGGAGTCTATTGGAGAGAAATAGAATTAAATTACTGTGATGGCGATATGGCGTTTTCTTGAAAGTGAAGCACCCTCAGCGGAGCAGCGGATGCGTTCTTCGACTACTCCCTCGCAAACTCGGGACATTGACTGAGTTCCGCTCAGAATGCATCCGCTGCGTAGTCGAAGGGAACGGTTTTACTTAATCTGACATTGTCATAGTAGGATGATGTTCTACTCGTCAAATTATTGAAGGGGATATCGCATGCAAGTACTGGCGATAAAGAATGTGGGTGAGGTGCTGGCCGCTGTCCCTCTTGGGATTTACCAGACAATCATCCGCCGTAAACACATCGGTTTTTTTTATCATGTGGTATCCGACCATCCCCTGCCTCATACCCGGCATTTATATCCTCACCGCCCGATCGAGGAGTTCGAACGGGACGTTATTTATCTAAAAAAGCATTACACGATACTGCCGTATCCAGAACTCGAACGAGTTGTTCAACATGATGAGGATCGCCAATACGCCTCTCTATCCTTCGACGATGGATTCTCAGAATGTTTCACAATCGTGCGTCCCATACTGTTAAGACACCAGATCCCGTGTACGTTTTTCGTCGCAACGGACTTTATCGAGAATAGAGCGATGTACTTTCGCAATAAAATCTCCCTCCTTGTGGATCGCTTCCTATCGATGGAACCGCCTGTGGCGGAGCAAGCGATGATCCAGGTCAATCAAGAGTACAACCTGGGGGTTTTTGATCGAGTAAGCTTCATTTCCTGGCTGAAATCTGTCACCGAGGAACCCATCATCGATCGAATCTGCAGCGTCTTCGGGGTAGATATTTCGGGATATTTGAAGGGACACACACCCTATCTGACTGAAGAACAAATCCGGAAGCTAGTGAGCGATGGCTTCACGATCGGTGCGCACAGCAAGAGCCACCGCAAGTTGGGGAGGCTGACGCCAGTCGAGGTTGAAGCAGAAATCCTGGATTCCTGCCAGCGTGTGCGTGAGATTACGGGACAGGACAGGATCCCCTTCTCGTTTCCGAATTCTGCAGAAGGGTTAGACAGGGAATTCCTGAAGTCCTTGAGGGTAAAGCACCGCTATTTGGGTCTTTTTTTCGACACGAAAGGATTCAGGCAGGATCGAGAATTTATCCTTAACCGGATCTGGGTTGAAGCGCCGAAATATAACCTTGACGGGGTTCCCCCACTTCCCGTGATCCTCAGGCGGGCATACACCGAATATTCAGTGAAGGCACTCAACACTAAACGTGCAATGGTCCTGCACAGAAGACCCGAATCAGTCTCCAACAAACCGGAATCGATCGAATCGTCAACTCTATTCGACTGATCCGAGGGAATTCCCCCTATGTTTTGGGGATCAAATGAATAGCGCTGGCCTTGAAGGAAAGGGTAATTTTAGAGCCCACTTTCAGTTCCAGATCACTTGCGGAAGCGCGAGTGACCATGGCAATGATCGGGATTCCACAATCAACTGTAACCCGGACCAGGGGACCCAAAGGAACCACCGCGGTTACCTGACCGGTGACCTGGTTGCGGGCGCTGGACTTCTGAGGACTCGGCTCGGGCCAGAGGGTGATATCTTCCGGGCGCAGGCAGAACAGGACGCGCTGGCCGATCGGAAATTCTCCAACTACCTCAAAGCTTACCCCATCGATTTCAACTCCAACTCTCCCAGATACGATCGGGTGGACTTTCCCTGCCAGGACATTCTCTACACCCACAAATTCCGCGACTCGTTCATCTGTTGGGTTCGAGAAGATTGTCTGTGGCGTTCCGACCTGCCGCAGGACTCCATCGAGCAATACTGCGATCCGATCCCCAAAATAGAGCGCCTCATCCTGAGAGTGAGTGATAAAGACGGTACAGGTGCCGGTTTCATAGAGAATATGCCGCAGATCTTCCATCAGTGATCGGCGAGTTTGCGTATCGAGCGCACCAAACGGCTCGTCCAGAAATAAAAGTTCAGGTTCGAGGACCAAAGCTCTTGCCAGGTTTACCCGTTGTGCCTCTCCGCCGGATAAAGTCGACGCGTGTCGGTCCTTCAAGTGGTCGATCCGCAAGCGCTTCAGCCAGGCACCGGCCCTTTTTTCAATCTCTCGGGAGTCTGTCTTGCGGAATCTCAGCCCAGTCGCGACGTTGTTGAAGACGCTCGTGTTGAAAAGGTGAGGTTCCTGGAGGACCAGGGCGATTCGGCGCCGGTATTCCAACTCATTCAGGGTGTTCAAGTCCGATCCGTGGAAATCGATCGTACCCGACAACGGGGGAAGCAGGCGGGATAACACAAGCAGCAGAGTGCTCTTCCCAGCCCCATTTGGACCGATGATCGCCAGAGTTTCTTTAGGATAAATATCCAGGCTGCCTACTTCCAGTCGAAACCCCCCGTTTCTATAGATCACAAGGTTACGAATTGAGAGGAGTGCTCCGTCGCCTCGAATTCCCTGATCATTTTGAGCGCGCATAGGCTTCAGGATCGAGACCCTTTTTGTTGGATCCATGTCAACCCAAAATTCACCAGAAAGGCCAGAAGCAGCAGGATGAATCCGAGGGCGAGGGCTGTCGAAAATCGGCCTCGATTTGTCTCTAAAACGATCGCGGTCGTCAACACCCGGGTCTGATGGCGGATGTTGCCTCCTACCATCATCGATGCGCCGACCTCTGAAATGACGCTGCCAAAACCGGCCATCAAGGCAGCCAGCAGGGGGAGGCGCGCTTCCCGCCACAGCGCCAGGACCATTTGCCAGTGAGTTGCGCCGAGTCCCAGGAGTTGAAGCCTCACATTCGGATCAATTTGCTGCAGGGCTGCAACGGTAAGCCCGGTGACGACTGGCGCGGCGATGATCGTCTGCGCAAAGACGATCGCTGTTGGCGTATAAATCAAACCCAGATCTCCAAGCGGACCGCTGCGCCAGAGGAAAATCGACACCCACAAGCCGATCACAACCGGTGGAAATGCCATTCCGGTGTTGATCAAACTCAAGAAACAGCCCTGCCCGGTAAATTTTTTCAATGCCAGCCAGGTCCCCGTTGGCAGACCGATCAGCAGGCTGATCCCCGTCGCCATCCCGGAGATCTTGAGCGAGAGGAGCGTGATCTCCCAGACTTCGGGGTCACCACCGAGTATCAGGGTCAAGGCCTCTTGGATTCCATCCCAGATAAATTCCAACAATTACTCCAATCCCAGATCTGCATCCGTCTTGTCGGCGTCTGGAATAAACAATGGCTGACCGTATTTTTCAACTCCGAAATCCCGAATCAGCGCCTGGGTACCGGGGGCGATCATAAATTCAGCGAATGCCTGAGCTCCTTCTCGATTCATCTCTGGCCATGCTTCCCGGTTCACCACGATCACATGATAGACATTCAACAGTCCCGGGTCTCCTTCAACGAGAATCACCAGATCGATTGTATCCCGGTTAGCAAGATAGGTTGCACGATCGGTAAGGGTATAAGCATTCTTCTCAGAGCTGATCGTCAAAGTTGCCCCCATCCCCTGGCCTGATTCTTGATACCAGCTCCCTTCAGGATCAATACCGGCGGATCTCCAGATCTCCAACTCTTTTTTATGGGTGCCGGATTCATCTCCGCGGGAAATAAACGCAGATTGGCTGGCGGCGATTTTCTGGAAAGCTGCCGAGGCTGAAGAGGAGCCGACGATCCCTGCGCCGTCCTCATCAGGACCGACGATGACGAAATCGTTGTGCATGACCAGGTACCGGTCTGTACCATAACCGGCTTCCAACAGTTCCTTCTCCGCATCGGGTGAATGCACGAGTAGAACGTCAGCATTCCCTTGTCGACCCATCTCCAAGGCCTGTCCGCTGCCAACAGCAACGGTCTTGACGATGTACCCGGTCTGATTTTCGAAAATGGGGATGAGCAGGTCGAGGAGACCTGAATCTTGAGTGCTGGTCGTTGTGGCGAGGATGACCTCCTGCTTCTCGGGAATCTGCAGAACCGGTTGGGCTTCTGAAAGACTGGCTGGCCGGTTCGAACATCCACCGAGCAACCATCCCAGGATGAAGAACAAGATAAATCTATGCATAGGGGACATGGATTTAATTGTCGTGAGTTCTTCTCCTTGATTAAACGGGGTGGGTCAGATCATGAAATCTCAATCACCATACCGGTCTGGTTGGTTTCGTAGCCGGAAAAGCTCTCCAGGATGTTCCTGGAATCCTTGCTTGATATAAGTTCAACCAGCTGTCTCACCGCGCTGTTCTCAAATTGATCGGACGAAAATACAATATCGAATCTTTCGATAAACAAGGGGATGAACCCCATTCCGGCTTTCATCGCTGCAGCCTGAATGCCAATCCCTGCATCCGCATTCCCTTCCTGGATAACACGCACCACCTCCATGTGATTGTTCGCTACTGTCTCGTATCCCTGGATCTGGTTGGGGGATATTGCCAGTGCTTTGATCTGTTGGTCTAACCAAAGGCGGGTCCCGGATCCTTGGTTCCGATTGACGAACTTGATATCCTTTCGAAAGAGATCGGTCAACCCGTGGATCGCTTTCGGGTTGCCAGGTGCGAAGATAAGCCCCTGAATCCGGTTTGCCAGCGTGACAAGTCTGAAGGATATGTCTGGAAATAAATGGCTGACGAAAGGTCGGTTATATTCCTGGGTTACCGGGTCGAATAAGTGACACCCGCTGAATTGAGCGATCCCCTGACGGAGAGCTATGAGACCTTCCAGGCTTCCTTGAGAAAGGTAAAATACCCTCGATGGGGCTGACAAACGCTGCTGGTTTTCCAGGATTTTTTCCAGCGCCAGGTCATGACTGCCAATTCCAACCAGGATGTTTACGTCAGATTCCGAGGGGATAATGAGCTGGCGAAGCAGGTATCCGCCGGCATCTGCCCGGTAATATTTTTCTAAGTAGCCCTTCGCCATCTGGATCCTGTCAAGATGGACAAGGCCAACAGATTCGAGGACTCTGATGTGGTAACGGATCCAGGAAGCGGGTTTCTTGAAATTCCGACCTAACTGCGAGATTGTCATCGGCTGGAGCATCAGCCGGCGAAGGATCGCGAGCCGCCGGGGGTCTGTAACGGCCTTGATTCTTTCAGAAGTGTCGAGTATTTCCAGCTGTCCCATAGAATTAATTTTAATGTTAATATTAATTTTATCGCTTTGTTTTGGATAGATCAAGATTATTCGGTTCGGAGTTACTCAGTTCAGAAGAAAGTGGGGGTGTTTGGGCTAAGTCCGATCGAACACCCCCAACCTCCTGGCTGGAAAGGTCAGCCCTGGTGAGGTAAGATTATCCAGGTCCCGGGTATATGCATTCGATATCTCTGAAAAGAACGAAGGTAGCGTGGTTTCTTGGACTGGGTATCTCCATTTCCAGCCTATTCGTTCTTGCCTGGGTGAATACTCTCTCCTTTGTCGAGTTGAAAGATCTGGTTGATTCCCTGACACCGGATAAGAATCTGGAATCTTTCACGGAAGCGATCTACGCTGACCTGAAAATTTCTTTCCTTGTTGGTATGCTCTTAGCGTTTGGAAGTCTTGTCTATTTATCGTTATTCCGCCAAAGAGCGCAGAATCAGTTGTCTGCAATAATTGATCTCGCCGACCGTAAAAAGAATCAATGGAAGCGGGAGGCGGTTTCACTTTGGGAAGCTGTGATCCACATCGAGACCGATCGCAGAGTGCTCGTCCTCATTTTACTGATCGCCGCTCTTGCTGCTCTGAATCGGTATGTCTATTTGTGGCGTCCGATGAGCCACGACGAAGCATATACCTATATCGCGTTTGCATCCCGTGGTTTGCGCATAGCCATTACTGACTACCACTTGCCGAACAATCACATTTTTCTAACAATCCTTGTCTCACTCGCCGCCCGAATGTTTGGCGACTCGCCAGCAGTCATCCGCCTTCCGGTATTCCTCGCCGGGATATTAATCGTACCGGCAATATACGTTTTAGCGCGACATCTCTATGGTAAAGGGGTGGGACTAGTTAGCGCGGCGATCCTGGCTTCCGCCCCGGTCTTGATCGATTACTCCACGAACGCCAGAGGATACATGCTGCTGGCGCTGTTTACTGTAATGCTCCTTGCCATTGGAGCGTACCTGGTCAGGAGTAAAAATGAGATCGCTTGGGCGCTGTTTGTGGTGCTCGCGAGTCTGGGAATATACACCCATCCAACGATGATCTACCCCATCGCAACCGTATTCACCTGGATGTTCTTGCGCGCCATCTTCCACCAGGCCAATCCGGCTTACGGCCGCAAGATTTTTCTGTACTTCGTGATTGCGTTGGTCTCAATTGTTCTTTTATCTGCAGTTTTTTACGCACCTGTCGTGCTGTACTCCGGCCTCGACTCATTAATCGGGAACAATTTCATTGCGTCATTAAGCTGGTCAGATTTCCTTGAGAGCATTCCAGTCCGAGTCAGGAATACGTGGGAGGAATGGAACCGTGATCTGCCGAAATTCTTCAGCCTGATTGGATTATTAGGTCTCGGGATGTCGATTCTAATTTCTGTAAAAAGCAGCCGGCAGAGATTGCTTCTTATGATCTCCAGTATTTTTGCGATAGGGATCATCCTGCTCATTCAAAGAGTCGCTCCATGGCCCAGGGTTTGGCTTTTTCTCTTCCCCCTCGTCGTGATGTGGATCACCGCGGGTTTCCTGGGGTTTCTCCATCTTGTTGTTCGCAAGCTTGCTTCTGGAGAACAATTATTGCGTGTGATTTCGGGAGTGTGTATCGTTCTTCCCCTCCTGGTCAGTGGGATTCGATCGTTTAATTATTTCGATTCCAAGTTCACCTCCCCTGGAGGCATTGAAAAAGCTGCTATCTACTTGAGTGGAACGCTAAATCCAGGGGATGTCGTAGTGGTCACGTCCCCAGATTCTGTGATCCTTGATTATTATCTCAAGAGATACGGAATCGATCCTGCTTACGTGGTGCTGAGTGAACACCATCAATTCAGGGAAGCATTCGTCCTCGTGAACACCAGGTACGGCCAGAACCTGGAGTATGTGTTGAAGGAAAGATCTTTTTCAGAGTATGTAAATCCCTCTGCAGCGGAATTGGTATTCTCAGCCAATTGGATTGAGATCTACGCAATTCCTGGAAATAATTGAGCGCTCATTCAGGGTTTGAAAGCTTCCGGCTCCGGAATCGACCCTGTCTCGGGAATTTGGAGAAGTATCACGGCTGCGATGATTAATCCTCCGCCAGCCAGATGGTAAAAATCCACCCTCTCAGCGAAAATCGCCCAACCAAGGAGGGTGGCTATTACGGGTTCCAGGGTAGCCACGATGCTGGCATTGCTGGCTGGCAAATATTTCAGACCGGTATTGAAGGCCACAGCTCCACCAAGGGTGGGAACTATTCCTAATATTATGAGCCAGACCATCACAGCCGGCGAACTGATGATCAGGCGCTGCTCCTCGGCGGATTGGAATAGCGTCAAGACCAGCCCTCCAAGACCCAGAGAATATGCGCTGATCACCCAGGGCGAGTGGCCTCGCTGCACAGCAGACTTGTTGAGGAGGATATATACTGCGTATCCCAATCCAGCTCCAAGGCCTGAAACAAGACCAAGCAAACTGACTCCAACCCTTTCGAGGTTTAATACGTGTCCGACCAGGAAGATACCGGTCACCGCCAGGATGAGGGGGATTGCTTTTCGGCCATCGATTTTTTCTCTTAATGCCAGCGTACTATACGCTGTGACCCAGACTGGCGCTGTGTACAGCAGTAACGCAGCGATCCCCATTCCTGTCAGGGCAATCGCAAAGATGTATGCGATGAAAAAACCGGCAATCCCCACGAAACCCAATGCGAAGAATAGCCACCAGTCCTTTCTCTCAACTCGCAGCCGGGATCGATCGAAGACCAGCAGAAAGCTCCACAACATAATTGCGGCAACTATCGCCCGCCAAAAGACGATGGCAAACAAGGATAGATTGAACACGGTAATTAAATTACGATAGAAAACACCCAGCGTTGCCCACAGAGCTGCAGCTGCGAGCACGAGAATGTTTCCAAGAAATTGGTATTTAAGCATATCAGAATGAAATTATGAAGAATGTCACCTGGACTCTGTGACCAGTTATAGCAGAATAATACCCCGAAACATGCTAAAATGATGACCACTCAAGGTAGTGATGCTGCGATCATTCTTGATCTACCTTTCTAAAGCGAACTGGGCTAAGCGGACTGTCACCAACTGGAAGTTTGCGTGGAGAGCAGCGTCCCGGTTTATTGCGGGGGAAAAATTGGAGGACGCGATCCGAGTTGTAAAAGAACTCAATCAGAAAAACATCTACGCAACCCTGGATCATCTTGGGGAGCTGACCTCCAGCCCAGAGAAAGCAGTGACCGCGACGCAGGACATTCTCCGAATGCTGGCTGCAATCGATCAGGCTGGTGTTAAGGCCAATGTCTCCATAAAATTAACTCAGATCGGCCTTGCGCTGGACGAAGATCTTTGTATCCAGAATTTAAGAACTGTACTTGAAACATCGAAGAAACATAATACGTTTATTCGCATAGACATGGAAGATTCGCAGTGGGTGGACAAGACTCTGGCGATCTACAGGCTCATGAGGGGTGAATGTGGTTGTGACAATATCGGTGTTGTGATCCAGTCTTACCTTTACCGCAGCGAGAAAGATATCGAATCCTTGTTGGAGGATAGCACCCGCATCCGGCTGTGTAAAGGGGCGTACAAAGAACCTGCAGACATCGCTTTTCCAAGAAAGCGTGATGTCGATATAAATTACGACTTGTTGGCTTCTAAATTAATCGATGGCGCGAGCGCACATGGTGCTCCGGAAGTCAGTCCTGACGGGAAAATACCACCAATCCCGGCGATCGCCACCCACGATGAGAAGCGTATATCCTTTGCCAAAGCGCAGGTTCAAAAAGCTGGCCTTCCAAGAAGAGCAGTTGAATTCCAAATGCTCCATGGGATTCGGCGGGACCTGCAAGAAAACCTATCAAAAGAAGGTTTCCCTGTGCGGGTCTATGTGCCTTATGGCAGTGAGTGGTATCCTTATTTCACACGCCGGCTGGCGGAGCGCCCTGCCAATTTGTGGTTCTTCATCTCAAACTTCTTCAGGCAGTAAGCCATTATTGTCGGCCCCGCGATCGCATAGTTCAGACCAGTTTTTTTTCAACTGATGCAATAA
>CAYQDF010000113.1:0-10151 GCA_964416175.1 uncultured Anaerolineaceae bacterium | reverse complement strand
CATTTCAACAGGGGTGTAATAAACTATAAAGTATGCAATTGCATGAGTTTTTGCGTGCATCCCGGGATTCAATCATCGATGCCGTCCTGGATAGTCTATCGACCCAGGATGAAAAAAAGCTCCTGTCTAAAGTCGAATTGACTCGCTTTTTTGATCTCCTGACGGAATCCATCACTAAAAGCGATCATTCAAGGATGGATTCTGTTCTTAAGGAGTGGAATGACAGGAACGTGCAGGAGTATTTCCCCGGCGATGACAATTCGCTTGCCGGAACGCTTGATGCGATATTTACGAGTTTGATATACGCGATCGATCAACATTATGGCTTAGAGACCATAGAGGGGACCCTTGCATCTATTTTGCCGTTATATCATTATTGTCAGCAGTTTATCTTCCTAAAGGAAACCATGGCTCGCCTCGAACGGAGCAAGGCTGGTTTTGTATCCGTGGCTGCACACGAGCTGCGGACGCCATTGACGATCATCGAAGGATATTCCGCGATAATCCGAGATGGGATACTCCAGGATGGTTTGGGAGATAAGTACGGGATATTTCTTGACGGGATGGGTACAGGTCTCCGTCGTTTAAAGGAAATAATCAACAATTTGGTAACGGTATCGTTGATCGATAACAAACTGCTGGAGCTCAACTATCAACCGATGTGGATCCATCAATTACTTTCGGTAATTCTCGCTCAATTAGAGCCTAATGTGAAAGGTCGAGGACTGAACCTGGAAGTCCATCGGTTCGAGGGAGACGACGAGCTGCTTTACGCAGATGCGGAGAGAATTTTACAAGCCCTTGCGAACATCTTGCTGAATGCCATCAAATACACTCCAGATGGCGGTAAAATTATTGTCGACGGAAGGAAAACCTCCGGTTTTCTGGAAATCATCATCGCGGACACAGGCATTGGTATTGATCCGGAGGACCGCGAGTTGATTTTCGATAAGTTCACTCATCTCGAAGATGCTGCTCGCCATTCCAGTGGAATTGCGAAATTCAAAGGTGGAGGTCCAGGATTGGGTTTGACTATCGCCAGGGGTGTGATCGAAGCCCACGGGGGTTCGATCTGGGTCGAATCTGACGGACGCAATGAAAATTTGTGCCCGGGTTCGACTTTCCACATTGTGCTTCCCTGGAGGTCTGAGCCACCGGACTACTCTATCCAATCGTGAGAACGGGTTAATAATTGTCACCGAAATTTCCCGAATCGACCATCAGACCGAAAGAACGCGCATTCCTGGTCGGTGTTCGTCTTAAAAACAACGAACATCTTCTCTCATTGGAAGATTCGTTGACCGAACTGGGTCTCCTTGCTGAGACAGCTGGCCTCGAAGTCGTTGGGCAGGCTACCCAGCGATTGGATTCTCCGAACCCTAAAACCTTCATCGGGCTTGGAAAAATCGATGAAGTCGTTGCCTTGGTAGAGGAGACGCAGGCGGACATCGTCATCTTCGATGAGGAACTATCACCGCGTCACCTGCGAGAACTTGAACGCATCTTGAGCGAAAGGGTCAGCGAGCGCGTACGAATTCTTGATCGAACAGCCCTGATCCTGGATATATTTGCCCTGCATGCCCAAACCCGGGAAGGGGCTCTCCAAGTCGAACTCGCACAATATGAGTATCGGCTTCCCAGGCTTACGCGCGCCTGGACTCATCTTGCCAGGCAGGCAGGTGGCGGGGGAGGGCGCTCGGGGAGTGTTGGTGGGGTAGGGCTGCGGGGGCCGGGTGAGACGCAGCTGGAGGTCGACCGCCGGGATATCAGGCGGCGGATCACTCACCTGAAGTCAGAACTCGAAAAAGTCCGGACCCATCGACTCCAGTATCGAGCCCGTCGCAAGAAATCAAAGATACCTATCGTAGCTTTGGTGGGATATACAAATGCAGGTAAATCCACATTGTTGAATCGTTTGTCGAACGCTGATGTTTACGTGGCGGACCAGCTTTTTGCCACCCTGGATCCCACCACACGACGGGTCGAACTGCCAGGAGGGCAGAGTGTCTTGTTCACAGACACTGTTGGTTTTATCCAAAACCTTCCCACAACCCTCGTCGCTGCGTTTCGCGCGACTTTAGAGGAGATCACGGAAGCCGATCTGTTGCTCCATGTCGTTGATGTCACGCACATCAATGCCCAGGCACAGGCCAAAGCGGTCTATCAGACCCTGGTCGAGATTGAAGCTGATAAGATCCCGGTATTGATCGCTCTGAACAAGATCGATCTGTTGAACGATCCGGAACGTGCTCGCCGATTGATCGCCGGATTTCCGAATGCGGTGGCGATCTCAGCCCGGACCGGTCAAGGGGTGGACGATCTGCTTTCTGCAATTCAAGATCATCTTTTTGAAAATTACACGCGAATAAAAGTATGGCTCCCCTACAGCGAAGGAAACCTGATCTCTCTGTTCCATGAATTCGGAAGAATCGACCAGATCGAACACAAGAACGGTGGGGTTACAATCTCTGGAAGTATTCCAGGTAGATTGCTGGCTAGATTCAGCCGACACCTGCATCCTGGTAGCAGAGTTAATACATGAGGATAGTTAACCTGCTGCTCGATAGAATTTCAGACTTTCTGGCGCACCGTAAAGGACTGCTCCCAATGATTGGAATTGTACTCATCATTATCAATGGAATTCTTCAAGTTCTCCCTTTGGGTGGCTGGCTGGTAGAAACAGATTTGTTGCTGCATCTCGGGGTAATCCTGGCTTTACTCGGCATACTACTCGCGTGGGCTCTCTAAGACTGGGCCGGATTGACGAACTTCTTGGGTGGTATCGTCGGCGAATTTCCTGAAATTGTCAATGAACCTGGCTGCGAGTTCACGGTAGCGGGTCATGTAGCCGTCCTGAGAAGGCCAGGTTGAGGCCGGATTCAATACATCATCCGGGACCCCAGGGCAATGCCTGGGCACCTGGAACTTGAAGATCGGATCGACCTGGTATTCAACATCCTCCAGGTCCCCCCTCAGTGCAGCATTGAGCATCGCCCGCGTGTGGTGAATGCTAATTCTTTTGCCAACTCCGTAAGAACCTCCGACCCAGCCCGTATTTAGAAGCCAGCATTTCACACCGTACCGGGTAATCTTCTTCCTCAGCAGCTCCGCATAATAACTGGGTCGATGCACCATAAAGGGTGCCCCGAAGCAGGTGCTGAATGTGATCTCAGGCTCTTTGCCCAGTCCGATTTCGGTCCCTGCCACCTTTGAGGTGTAGCCTGAAATGAAATGATAGAGCGCCTGGTCAGGCGTCAATCGGGCGATGGGAGGCATAACACCGGATGCGTCGCAGGTGAGCAGGATGATGTTGTTCGGATGCCCGGCTCTTTTCTCCGGCACGGAGTTTTCGATGTAATCAAGGGGGTAGGAAGCGCGTGTGTTCTCCGTAATCGAATCATCGTCCAGGTCAATCAGCCGGGTCACCGGGTCGTAAACGACATTTTCAAGAATTGTCCCGAATCTTTGAGTACAGGCATAGATCTCCGGTTCCGCGGTGGGGGAAAGCTGGATCACTTTGGCATAGCAACCTGCTTCGAAGTTGAAAATTCCCTCATCACTCCAGCCGTGCTCGTCATCGCCGATCAATCTACGATTCGGGTCGGCGGAAAGCGTGGTCTTGCCGGTTCCTGAGAGTCCAAAAAACAGTGCCACATCCCCTCCAGAGCCGACGTTCGCTGAGCAATGCATCGTCATGATCCCTGTTCGGGGGAGAAGGAAATTCAGCACTGTGAAGATGGACTTCTTGATTTCTCCCCCATATGCGGTGTTTCCGATAATGCAAAGATTTTTTGCGAAATCCAGGACGATGAAAGTTTGGGAAGGCGAACCATCGATGGAAGGGTGGGATTTAAAAGATGGCGCGCAGATGACTGTAAATTCCGGGATATGTCTCCGGTATTCCTCGTTCGTCTCCGGGAGGATAAACATGTTCCTGGCAAAGAGTGAATGCCAGGCATATTCTGTAACGATGCGGATCGGTAGGCGGTAATGGGGATCGGCACCGCCGTAACAGTCTTGTACGAACAAATCTCGCCCCTGGAGAAATCCCTGCAGTCGGCCAATCAGCTCGTCGAACTTCTCAGCACTAAATGGGCGATTGTACTCTCCCCACCATATCTCATCCCCATATTCGGGTTCCATCACGATGAATTTATCGTTGGCTGCCCTGGCGGTGTGTTTTCCCGTATTCACGACGATGGGTCCATGGTGAGAGATACGGCCTTCGTTTCTAAATATCACTTCTTCATAAAGTGCTTCAACCGGAAGATTCCAATAGACTGATCGCAGATTAGTCAGCCCGTGATTTTCCAGGCCATAATTGCTGATTAATTCTGAAGCTTCTTTTTCAGCTGGAGTTCGGATATTCAATAAGTTATTCATAGCCAGTCTCTGATCAGTTTGTGGTCTCCGATGTAAATCTCGCGCGGGGAGTCAGGATCGAGAGCCCACTTCATCCTTGCGATACCCTCGGTGATATCCTTGACTGTCCCTGCATAACTCAACCTCAAATGACCTTCCATCCCGAATTCCTTGCCGGGAACTGTTACGACTCGAGCTTTATTGAGAATAAACTCCGATAGTCTAACCGAATCCTCCATGTACGCTCTGAAATCGGGTAAACAGTAGAAAGTTCCCTGGGGTTTCGTAACCCTTATTCCATTGAAGGATTTAAGCTCTTGCATGACGACATTCCGGTTGTTTTGGATCGTCAATCGCAAGCTTTCCACATAGCTTTGTAAACCGTTAAGTGCCCCTTCAGCCGCTGCCTGAAGGAGGACTGCCGGACAGGAAGTCGTCTGAGCCTGGACATTGGTCATCACTTCAACCAGCCGACGGCTTGCTATCACCCAACCGATTCGAAAACCTGTCATCCCGTAAAGCTTCGATACACCGTTAATTACGATCAACCTGGTCGATTCGAGATCCTTTTTTGTATATTTATACCCAGGAGGGGCTTCGACTCCATCGAAAACAAGTTTGTGATAGATGTCATCCAGGATCAGGTAGATCCCCTTTGATTCACAAAACTCGACGATTTCAGCAATAAATTCTGGGGGAAACACGACTCCTGACGGATTGTTCGGGCTGTTGACGATGATCGCCTTGGTGTAGGAGCTCACTGCCTCAGTTATATCTTCCATCCTGGGATAGAAGCTCCCATCCTCCGGGGTGACGATCACAGGTATTCCATGCACCATCTTAACGATTTCCGGATAACTGACCCAATAAGGTGCAAGAATGATTACTTCGTCTTGTGGATCGACGATGCTGAAAATCACATTGTATATTGACTGTTTAGCTCCATTCGTTACGATGATATTCTCTGGAGCAACCACCCTGTCATAGTTTTCTTCCGTGTACTTTATGATCGCTTTTTTTAACGATGGCAGCCCATCGGTAGGAGTATATTTCACCTCCCCACTGCTTAACTTGGCTGCTGCGCTCAGTATGGCGGTAATGGGAGCACGGTTCTTGGGTTCGCCGATACCGAGGTGGATTACAGGTATGCCTTTTTCTTTTAGTCGGCGGGCTTCCTCGTTCAATCGAAGCGTTGGCGAATCAAGTATCGAGCGAGCGAGCTGGCTGATGCTCATAGAATTTGAAAGTCTCCTGAATTCTGATCTCGTCTGCTTTGGGTGGCGATCAATCAATCCCCCCTGCACTGGAGAACCAAAGATCTCTGAACATTATAAAAATAGTTTATCTCAATTCGATTCCAGGGTCAACGTGAAAATAATCATTATCTCGAATGGTATCTGATCACCCTCGGCTATAATTATAGACCTGTTGAGACCTGCGAAGAATAAACCACTCTTGGAAACAGATAGCGGTGATTTCTTGGAAGTGCAGCTTTGAGTGACCATCAAAGATCCGATCTGACGCCCTTTGAGGCAGCACTTAAATCCTCGATCTCGGGGGACGTCCGGTTTGACCTGGCTACCAGGATTTTGTATAGCACCGATGCTTCGATTTATCAGGTGAAGCCCATTGGCGCAGCGTTTCCCATGTCTGGAGATGAGGCGGCTGCCTGTATCGAAATCGCCGGACGCTATGGCGTACCTGTTATCCCTAGAGGAGCAGGCTCAAGTCTTGCTGGGCAGGCGATCGGTCCAGGATTGATTCTCGACTGCTCCAGATATTTGAGGAAGATCCTCGAGATTAACCCTGAGGAGAAGACAGCCACGCTGGAACCGGGGGTGCTCCTCCCTGCATTAAACCAGGCGGCTTCACGTCACGGGCTGCAATTTGGGCCCGATCCGGCCTCAGCTGAACGGGCGACTATCGGAGGTTCCCTGGCGAACAATGCGACCGGAATGCATTCAATTCTATACGGGATGTCTGCGGACCACCTCATTGCCGCTGATGTCGCTCTATCAGATGGTTCCAGGATCCGATTTGAATCTGTATCATTGCGGGAAGCCGCGCTTAGGTCCACGCGAAGCGACCTGGAGGGGAATATTTACCGGACAGCCCTTCATATAAGAGAGCATGAGAAGGATGAAATCATGCAGAGATGGCCGAAGACCTGGCGACGAGCAAGCGGGTACAATTTGAATTATCTGCTGCCCTGGTCATCGGCGGCCCCTCCATTCTGGACGATCAGAAGTGATTATCCTCCCGTCTCTCCGGGGACGATCAACTTGGCGCCGCTGTTTGCCGGGTCAGAAGGGACTCTTGGGGTCTTTACGAAGGTTAAAGTGCGCCTGGTCGATCTCCCCGCTGAAAAAGTCCTGCTGGTCCTTGCTTTTGACGATCTTCTCACAGCGTGTGAGGAGATTCCCGGCTTATTAGCCACCTCTCCTTCAGCGATTGAATTAATCCCCTCGAATATTCTCCACCTGGCTAGAAAAATTCCGATCTATGCGAGCCAGCTCGCATTCCTCGAATCGCTTTACGCCGCTTCTGATAAGATTCCCAATCTGCTGGTGCTCGAGTTCGCCGGTGATGACCGCAAGGAATTAATCAGACGTGCCAGGTTGGTCTCGCGCTCAATCCCGCTCCCTTCACTCACTGCGCATGATCCTCGAACAATGAATAACATCTGGGCAGTACGGAAGGTTGGTTTGGGATTGCTCATGTCAATGCCTGGGGATCGCCGGCCTGTCTCGTTTATCGAGGACCTTTCGGTTCCGGTCGATCGGCTGGCTATCTTCATCCGGGAGATGAAAGCGATCCTCGCGCAGAATGGTACCGAAGGTGACTTTTACGCTCATGCTTCCGCCGGGTGCCTTCACCTGCGTCCAATCCTGAACTTAAAATCGCCGGATTTCTCCAGGCGGCTGCGAAAGATCGCATCCGAAGCTGTCGATCTCGTCATTGGGCTGGGTGGTTCGGTGAGCGGCGAACACGGTGATGGGATTTCCCGGTCTGAATGGCTGGTGAAAATGTTCGGAGAACGCCTGGTCTCTGCTTTCCGTCGGATCAAGCAATCCGCAGATCCCCGCGGCATTATGAATCCTGGGAAGATCGTCGATCCGTATCCCATGGATACCAGATTCCGCTCTCAAACTCGCGAGGTCACTACCTGGCAGACGGTGATGAGTTTCGATTCACAGGCCGGGGTGGGTGGGGCAGTCGAGCTCTGCAACGGGGCTGCTGTATGTCGGAAAGAAAGCGGCCTGATGTGTCCATCCTTCCAGGCTACTCGGGAAGAAATGCACAGCACCCGTGGGCGAGCCAACCTTCTCCGAGCCATGCTCACCGGCGAGATCGATTGCCGCGATCGCAAGGCAGCCTCCATAGTGTTCACCGCTCTGGACCTCTGTCTTGCTTGCAAGGGGTGCAAATCTGAATGCCCTTCAGCGGTAGATATGGCAAAGCTGAAATATGAGTTCCTCGAGTATTATTACCGGGCATTTCCGGGGAACCGCCGGGCACTCAGAGATTATCTATTTGCCTACATCGATCGATTTGCAAAGGCCGGCGCCCATACCCTCCCCTTATCCAGGATGGCACTAGCGTTAATCAATAGAAGCGGCAGGGTCAAGTCATTTTTAGGTTTCTCTCCTCATCGGCAGATTCCGGAAATCTCTCAAAAACCTTTTCACCAGCAATTTAGCCGTACTTTTCCCGCTTATCGAATGGGTGAAGTGGCCGGGGATCGTGTCATTTTCCTTTCCGATCCCTTCACGGAATATTTCCAGCCCGAAGTTGGTTTGAAGGCTGTCCATGTGGTTGAATCAATTGGAAAAAGAACGGTGCTTCTGCCGATCATCGGGACGGGAAGGACATTGATATCCAAAGGATTTTTGCGTGAAGCGCGCGCTCACGCCGAGCGGGTCATTACCGAAATTCGCAAGCTGGACCCGGGCGGGGATTTGCCAGTCCTGGGAGTCGAGCCCTCCGAGATTTATACGCTAAGAGACGAATTCCTGGATTTGTTTCCGGAAGACGAGTACGTGGCCAGGCTGGCAAACCGGACCTATATGATCGATGAATATCTGGTCAGGGTGAGTGAGGGGCGCCACCAGGGCGGATTTCGCATAGCCGAACACCGGACAGGCAGCGAATGCCTTCCACACCGAGTTCTTCTCCATGGTCACTGTTACCAAAAAGCCCAGCTTCCACGCAGTGATGGCTATCCCGTTGGGGTCGAGGCAACCCGGCTGATGCTTGAGAGGGCAGGGTATTCCGTCGAAGTTATCGACGCGGGGTGCTGTGGTATGGCCGGAGCTTTTGGATACGAGGCAGAACATTATGACCTGTCCATGGACATTGGGGAGCTTTCACTCTTTCCTGCTGTCCGGGCTGCATTTGCGGAGACCATCCTTGCCGCACCGGGTTTCTCCTGCACGACCCAGATCTTCGAAGGAACCGGAAGACGGGTGATCCATCCAATCACGTTGCTCTCTCGAGCGATTGGAGAATAAGATATACTCACGCCCATGGATGCCATCAATCATTTTTCAACCTGGATCGAAGTAGACCGCAGCGCGATCGAGAACAACGTTCGTTTACTTCGGCGGATGACCGGTGTTGCGGTGATGGCCGTGGTCAAGGCCAATGGATACGGTCACGGCGCTGTGCCGGTTGTCAGAGCAGCTCTCCAGGGAGGGGCGTCCTGGTGTGGGGTCGCTCGGATGGAGGAAGCCCTAGAGCTCCGCCATGCGGGGATTGGCTGTCCTGTACTCGTCCTGGGTTTCACCCCCCGGGAGAAAGTTGAATCCGCGATTGCGAACGACATCTCGATGGCGACCTGGACCGCTGATCAGGTAGATTACGCAGAAGCTAGAGCTCAGAGCATCGGTAAAATTGCCCGGTTGCATCTAAAAGTCGACACGGGAATGAGTCGGCTCGGCCTCTCTCCAAAAGATGCTGTAACCCTTGCCCAATCCATGGTCCACAGAACATCGGTCATGTTTGAAGGTATATTCACTCATTTTGCCAGAGCGGATGAAATGGACGGTGTCGCTACCCATCAACAGGAGGGATGTTTCCGCGAAGTCCTCAATTCCCTCTCCGCTGGCGATATGCTTCCTCCCTGGATTCACGCTGCGAATTCAGCAGCGATCCTCGCGCATCCAAATACGTGGTTCAACATGGTCCGTCCCGGGATAGCAATCTATGGTCTTGATCCCTCGCGAGATTGCCGGCTTCCCCCAGGTTTCAGGCCTGCCCTGGCATGGAAGACCGTGATCAGCCAGATCAAGAGACTCCCTGCCGGGCAAGGAGTCAGCTACGGACACGAGTATTCAACAGCATCGGAAGAGAGGATCGGAACTTTGCCAGTGGGTTATGCCGACGGATACCGGCGGACAGCCGGGAACCAGGTGCTTGTGCGCGGCAGGCGAGTCCCCGTCGTGGGGAGGGTGTGCATGGACCAGGTCATGGTGCAGTTGGATACCGTTCCAGAAGCCCAAGAGGGGGATGAGGTGGTGCTGATAGGTTCTCAGGGGGTAGAAAGCCTCACGGTTGATAACCTGGCAGCTCAATGGCGCACGGTGAATTACGAAGTCGTTTGTGGCTTAGGGGCGCGTGTGCCGCGAGTTTACCGTTAGATTACGAGGTCTTTTGTAGTTCAATAACGTCAGTTCGGAATAACCGCCACTCCGCTCAGCGCGCTGGTTTGTTTTACCCCGAATTCATGTTAAATAAAAGGTCTCTTGGCGATGACCTACTCTCCCACCCCGCTGCCGGGGCAGTACCAT
>CAYQDF010000112.1:0-10279 GCA_964416175.1 uncultured Anaerolineaceae bacterium | reverse complement strand
TCACATCTTGACGGGCCTGCAAGGATTTTGCGGGTCCCTCCTTGTCCATGGCGCGAAAAGGAGGGACTTTTGGGGGGTGTTGGGTGGGGAAACAGCTATCTGATCCTTGCCGCCCGTGCCATTCTTCCGGTCTCGAGCGGCGTTTTGGTGCATTCTTCTCTCTCCTGCACGCGCCCATACATTAACAGATTACCCGGCGAAATTCAATGGGGATTAAGTACTATCTGTCAATATTCGACGACCGGGTCCAATTCCTGCGCGGCCCGCACCCAGGATTCCACCTCGCCCAGGCTGGGCGCGCGGCGGGCCAGGTTCTTTTCGGCGTTGATCTCCATGATCGCGGCGTGCAGGTTTTCGGGGACGCGCTGGCGCAGCTCTTTAACCGTGTTGACTCCGCTCGCCACGAGCAGCTCGCTGAATTCCTTGCCGACGCCCGGCACGCGCATCAAGTCCGCGATGTTCACCCAGCGCAGGATCAGCTTGGGGGAGAGGCCGGTCTTCGCTGCCAGCTCCCGCCGCTCCGCTCGACTGCCGGCCTGGTTGAGCAGGTCGGTCGTGTTCCGCACATCTGCCTCGTGCAGGCGGTTGGAATATGCACGACCGATGCCCTCGATGGTTTCGATGGGAATAGTTGACGGGGAGGGATCTTCTGGCGAATCCTGTTCAAGCGCGGGGAGTTCTGCCTCTGGCTCAGCTGCGAAGGTCACCGCAGCGCCTTCCTCCGGCCGGCCCGGGATCAGCTGCGAGATGTCGTGGTACAAAGCCAGGATACCGATTTGTTTTCTCCAAAGGACAACCGGGATGCCGTAGACTTCCACGTCCAGCTGGGAGCCGTCCTTCCGCCTGCGGCGCGTGATTTTGTGCACCACCTCGCCTGTCCTGACGGATTCGGTCAGGGCGCGCGCCTCCTCCATCCTATCTGGCGGCGCGACGAGCGGGTCCAGTTCCTGCCCCAGCACGTCCATCTCGGTGTATCCGAAAATCGATTCGAAGGCCGGGTTGCAGGCGACCACGCGCTGGTCGAGGTTGAGGGTGACGATGGCGAAGGGGCTGTTGCGGACGAGGGCTTCGTAATATTCCTTCTGGCGGGAGAGGTCGAGGACCGCCAGCTTCCGGTCGGTGATCTCCCGGATGACGTAAATCGTCGCCGCCCGCCCCTCTTCGACCATGATGGGGTTGGTGGAGACCTCGTACCAGCCAGTCAGCTTGGGGAACCGCATCTCCGCCTTCTGGGCGGGGATCGGGAAGTGACCGCCGTTCGAGGCGCCGAAGAATAAATGCTCGATCTGCCGACCGATCAGGTTCTCGAAGCTTTCCTGGAAGGCGTGGCTGGTGGCGCGGTTGCAGCGCAGCACTTTTCCGCTCACATCGGTGATCAGGATCATGTCCCCGACGGCGTCGAAGGTGGCTTCCCAATCGCGCTTGCCGCGGCCGATGGTCAGGTCGAGCTTCTGGCGGGCCTCCTCCTGGGCGGAGACCTCCGCATTCAGACGCTGGATTTCCTGGTCACGGTGCTGGATGGCGCGCTGAGCCTGCCAGCGGACGCGAGCGCTCTCATCCAGCCGGCCCCCGAAGATGCCCAGCACGATCGCCCCCAGAAACGGAACGACATCGACCGTCCACAAGATCGGTTCCGATAAATGCAGCTGCACAATCGAATCGATCGAGAGGGGGAGGCTGCGGAAGTAAAGACCAGAAATTGTCGCTGCGATGACGACGATCAGCCCCAGGACGAATCCCAGCAAGGCCATCCAGAAGGATGAAAAATACCGTGGTTCACGATCGCTTTTCATTTTGACCACTCCCAGAGATATGGGTTAACACCTGGCTGAAACGGCAGCTTGGATCAGAATCGATCCACTGGCTTATGTGCGTATAGTTTAGCACAAATAGCACATCAGGTGCAGGGCATGAGCTGCCTCTCGCCGCCGCCCGCCGATCACCCTGCCTGGGAGCAGGAGGACATCCTTCGTTTGCGGCCCGCCGTCGATCCCGAGGCGTCGGAAGCGGCGCGGGTCGATTTCAGGAGAGGGGGAGCTACCCTCCCTCATCGCCGGCCCTTTCCAGTCCTGACCAGTTCGAATATGACTCTTGCAGCCCGAGCAGGCGCCGCAACCCCGGAAAAAATAACTGCTGGAAGTGGCGGGTCATTTCTTCCGGTGACAGCGACAATCCCTCCTCGAGCCACCAGTTCACACACCCAAGGAAAGCCCCGGAAAAATAATTCGCCAGGAGCGCGACAGGCAGTGGAAGGTTAAACTGCATCTCGCCGCTTTCCAGCTTCGCCCGCAGGAAGGCGTCCACAGCCCGGCGGATGATCCGATTCAGGCGCTCAGAGAGCTGGGACCCGCCCTCCCCGTGCAGCACCAGGCGGTAGAGGTCGGCATATTCAGCCACATGCTGAAAAGCCACCAGCACCGGGCGCACCGGCTGCGCAGTAGGCCCCGAGACGGTATCCTGCATCCGCCAGGCGTCCAGCGGCACTTTGAGCAGCTCGCTGACCTTTTCGTCGGCTATGTCATTGAGGTGATCGACCAGCAGGTCGTCTTTGTCTTTGTAGTGCAGGTAAAAGGTCGGGCGGCTGACATCCGCCCGCGCAGTGATCTCCTCCACGGTGATGGCATCGTAACTTTTCTCGTCCAGGAGGTTGAGCAGCGCGGCCCGCAGCGCGCTGCGGGTGCGGTTAACTCTGCGGTCGGGTCTTTTCTCTAAATAAGGCATGCCGGGTAAGTTACCCAAAAGATATTCAACTGGCCACCCGACAGTTTTCAGGTGGATGCACCCTGAGCGGAGCAGCGGTCGTTGCTGCGCAGTATCTGCTCCAGCAGGGGCGAAGGAAGCGTACTCTGGAGGACAGACGCTCGTCGACCACACATGCTCCGCGCAGAGCGCCTGCCTTCTGCAACCCTGGAAAAAGTCAGGTTGCTGGAAATTCTAATCCAATTATAATACAATGTCTAGAATAATACAGTGTATAATTTAGCTCGTTTTATCACAAACCCCTGCGGGGAGGAAAGCCTCAGCGCCGTGGACCGCTTCGGAGCGCATCGTTCCCGCAAGGGCAAACCGGGAGGTTTATATCCGTGCTTGTGCACCAGTTAGATTCCGCAGCGACCCGCGCCGATCATCAGGAACCGATCATCCGAATGCGCGGCGTCACCAAGGTCTACAAGACCGCTGCCGGTGAATTCCCTGCCCTGAGAGGAGTGGACCTCGACGTCTACCCGGGTGAATTCATTGCCATCCTGGGACCTTCCGGCGCCGGGAAAACCACCCTGGTCAACGTGCTCACCGGCGTGGACCGACTGACATCCGGCGATATCTGGGTGGATGGCATGCCAATCCACAGTATGGACGAAGAGCGCCTCGCGCTCTGGCGTGGCAAGCGCCTGGGGATCATCTACCAGTCTTTTTATCTGATGCCCACCCTCTCCCTGCTCGACAACGTATTGCTGCCCCTGGATCTGACCGGGCTGCTCCGCAACGGGCGGAGCCAGCTGCGCGCCCGAGAACTGCTCCGCCAGGTGGGGCTGGAAGAGCACGCCGGCAAGCTCCCATCGGCGATCTCCGGCGGGCAGCAGCAGCGCGTGGCTATCGCCCGCGCCCTGGCGAACGACCCGGCGTTCATCGTGGCAGATGAGCCGACCGGCCGCCTGGATTCACAGACCGCGGAATCGATCTTTGCCATCTTCGCCGAGCTTCACCGCCGGGGGAAGACCATCCTGATGGTCACCCATGACCGTCTCCTCGCCGCGCAAGTCGACCGGACCCTGCTGCTGGTGGACGGAGAAATCGTCCGAACGGAGGGTTGATTCGTGGCGATCCTTCCTCCTCCGGGAAACGGGCGGGATCCCTGCCCAGAGAGCGCGCAGCTCGGATCGCCGCTGATCGAGATGGAACACATCAGCAAGGTCTTCAAGACCCCGGCTGGAGAGTTCGCCGCGCTGCGGGACATCACCGCGTGTTTCTACCAGGGAGAGTTCGTGAGCGTCCTGGGACGTTCCGGGAGCGGCAAGTCCACCCTGGTGAACATGCTCACCGGAATCGATCGTCCGACGACAGGCACCGTGTGCGTGCGCGGCGAGTGCATCCAGAATATCAGCGAGAGCAAGATGTCTGCCTGGCGCGGGCGCAACCTGGGGATAGTCTTCCAGTTCTTCCAGCTGCTCCCAACCCTTACTCTCCTGGAAAATGTCATGTTGCCGATGGATTTCTGCAATGTCTATCCACTCGATGAGCGCCCGGCCCGGGCGATGGAGCTGCTCCGGCTGGTGCGCCTGGAAAAATTCGCCGATAAATTGCCGGCGGCTGTATCTGGGGGGCAGCAGCAGGCAGCCGCGATCGCCCGCGCCCTTGCCAACGATCCCCCGCTCCTGATCGCCGATGAACCGACCGGAAACCTGGATACGCAGACTGCGGAAGCGGTCTTTTCAATCTTCACGAGCCTCGTCGCGCAGGGGAAAACGATCCTGATGGTCACGCACGATGAAGCTCTGGCGGAGCACACGGACCGCGTCCTTCGGCTTTCCGACGGCCGGCTCGTGGATGACTTCCGCCAGGTGCCGAAATGGCGGGAATCTGCCGGGGTATCGCACTCCGCTCCAGCCCTCAGGCGCATCCCGCAGGCGCCCGCCTCGGGCGCAGGATCATAAGAGGGGGCAGACAGCCTTGAACCGCCCGCGTTTTCGCAAGATCCTCTCCGATCTGTGGGGGAACCAGACTCGCTCGCTGCTCGTCACCGCTTCGATCACGGTGGGGCTGTTTGCCCTGGGAGTCATCGCGACGATTTACGCCATCATGTCCGAAGACATGCGGCTCGGCTATGCCGGCGCCAACCCGGCGAACATCCAGCTCCAGGGCGGACCATTCGACGAGCAGGCGCTGAAGCGCGTCCGGCGCATGCCGGGGGTGGAGGAAGCGCAGGGCGAGCAGATTTTTCATTTGCGGCTGTCTGCTGGACCGGATGAGTGGATTCAGATAGAAATCCATGCACCCGAGGAGATCGACTCCATGCGCCTGAACCAGCTGCGCCTGGCAGCCGGGACATTTCCACCTGCCGACCACCAGATCGTCCTGGAGCGCTACAAACTCGCCAACACCAACGCCGGGGTCGGCGATGTGATCACGCTGGAGCTGGCTGACGGGCGGGAGCGCCAGCTGGAAGTGGTCGGGGTTGTGAGCGACCAGACTCTGGGCGCTTTCGCCGCCGGCCCCGGGTTCTTTCTGGCCCCTCCCCAGGGATTTGTCACGCCGGCCACTGCCGAGTGGCTCGGCTTTCTGCCTCCAGGTCTGTACAACACCCTCTACCTCACTGTGGAAGGCGACCGGGGCAGCCGGAAAAACATCGAATACGTGGCTGACAATGTGCTCCGGGAGCTGGAGATCAGCGGTTACCCGATCAGCAGCCTGCGCACCCGGTCCTCGTTTGACCATCCCAACCGGGTGTACGTGGATGCTCTGATCGGCGTGCTGGCCCTGCTGGGACTGTTCACCGTGTTCCTGAGCGGTTTTCTGATCACGAACACGCTCCAGGCATTGATGAAGCAGCAGGTGCAGCAGATCGGGATCATGAAATCTCTGGGCGCCCGCCGCCGGCAGATCGTTGCGCTGTACCTGAGCCTGATCCTGATCTTTGGCCTGCTCGCAGCGGTGATCTCCATCCCGCTGTCAGCCCAGGTAGCCTTCAACCAGGTCCGCACTCTGGCCGGGGAGGTTAATTTCAATTTTCAAGGGCCGCGCCTCGTCTCCTGGGTGATCGCCTTGCAAGCTGGCCTGGCGATCCTTGCCCCGCTGGCGGCTGCCCTCGTGCCGGTCCTGCAAGGGGCGCGGATCAGCGTGCAACAGGCGCTTAGCGGTGTATCCCAGGATATGCCCACCGGGATGGGACGGGTCAGCCGGCTGGCAGCGCGCCTGCACATCCTCTCCAGGCCCCTGCTGATCTCGGTGCGCAATGCCTTCCGCCAGAAGTCCCGCATGCTGCTTACCCTGATCACCCTGGCGCTGGGCGGGGCGCTCTTCATCGGCGCTTTCAACGTCCAGACTTCGATGAACAACTACGTTGAAAAGATCGGGCGGTATTTCCAGGGCGATGTCAATGTGACGCTGACGCGCCCGCACCGCATCGAGCGCGTTGCCCAGGCAGTCTCGACCGTCGCTGGCGTGGCGCACCTGGAGGGATGGGCGATCGCGGATGGGGAGCTCATCAACCCCGACGGTACCTCTGGCGAAAGTGTCCAGGTCCTTGGCCCGCCGGCCAGCAGCGCCCTCGTGGAGCCGATCCTGCTGGAGGGGCGCTGGATCATCCCCGGCGATACCAACGCCGTGGCGGTCAACGAGCGGTTCGCCAGCCTGTATCCAGGCCTCCAGATCGGCGACGCGGTGCGGATGACCATCCAGGACCGGGAGACGGAATGGATCGTCGTCGGGTTCTTTCAGCTGGTCGGGAACAGCGCTGGCAATATCGCTTACACCAGTTTCGAGGAGCTTTCCAGGGTCCTGGACCAGCCCGGACGGGCTTCCACTTTCAGGCTGGTCGGCGATCGCAGCGGGATGACAGAAGCCGAGCAGGAATTGCTGGGAAAGCAGGTGGAAGCTGCCCTCGCGGCAGCCGGAATCAGGGTGGCCGAGGTCCAGGCTGGCGAGTCGCTGAGCAGGCTGGCTTCCGACGGCTTTGCGATCCTGACCGCCTTTCTTTTCTTTCTAGCGATCCTGACCGCCCTGGTCGGCAGCATTGGCCTGGCCGGGACGATGAGCATGAACGTGCTGGAGCGCACGCGAGAGATCGGCGTGATGCGCGCCATCGGCGCTACGAATTCGATCCTGATGCGCATGGTGATCGTCGAGGGCCTGTTGATCGGTCTGCTCAGCTGGGTGTTGGGGTCTCTGCTGGCGTTTCCCATCAGCAAAGCGCTGTCGGATGCCATCAGCCAGGCCATCTTCAGCGCGCCTTCCACCCTCGGCATCACGCCCACCGGCTTCCTGATCTGGCTGGGGGCGGTGGTCGTGCTGTCCTCGCTGGCCAGCCTCCTGCCGGCGCGCCACGCCACCCGCCTGACCATCCGCGAAGTCCTGGCGTACGAGTGAGGCGAACAATCTGAAGGGTACTTGCATGGACTGGCTCGGTCTTTGGCGTGGGCGACAAGTCTGGCAACGATCTCGATAATTTCTCAAGGATGATACCGACATGAGTGTGCGAACAACTAGTAAATTCTGGGCTCACAGCGGATTTTGGGGGCAAGCTGCCGATCGGATGCGGCCGGAGCTGCGGTCTGGCGCGCAGAGCCGATTCTGGAGCGGTGTGCCTGGGCTCCGCGTCGGGTTCACGCTGCTCCTTGCTGCTCTGGCTGCCGGGGGAATGGTGAGCGGGTGCAGCGTCGTCGAGCGGATCGCCGGAGAGGGGGATGCGCCGACTCAGGAACCGACCAGCATCCCGGTTATTGCTTCCGGGAACGAGCTGACGACAGAAGGTCGGCTGGTGCCCACCCGGGCAGCCTGGCTGAGCTTCCTCCAGCCAGGCCCAGTCGTCGAAGTCCTGGTGGCGGAAGGGGATCATGTGATCGCCGGCCAGCTCCTGGCCCGCCTGGGCGATACGGAAAGCCTCCTGGCTGCGAAAACCGCAGCTGAACTTGAGCACGTGAGCGCGCAGCAAGCCCTGGACGATCTGAAAGAGAATGCTTCCCTGGCCAGCAGCCAAGCGTACCAGGCGTTCGTCCTCGCTGAACGCCGGCTGATCGAAGCCCGGCAGTTGCTGGACGACCTGGACACGCCCGATTATCAGGCTGACCTCGATGAGGCCTGGGAGAAAGTCCAGGATGAGAAAGAGGCCCTGGACGAAGCTCAGGAGGAGTTCGATCGTTACGCCGACCTCTCAGAGGACAACAGCACCCGCCAGCGCGCTGAAGACGACCTGGACGAGGCAGAGAAAAGATATGCGGACGCGCTGCGCGAACACGAACGCCTGAGGAACGACCTGGAAGCGGCTCGGGCAGCAGTTTCTGAAGCGGAGGCAGCCCGCGAAGACGCTCGCAGAGCCTACGAAGACCTCCGAGATGGACCGGCGCCGGATGACCTTGCCCTCGCCGAAGCGCGGCTGGAAAACGCCGAAGCCCAACTGTCTGCCGCAGAGGCGGCGCTGGCGCATGCCGAGCTCACAGCACCCTTTGATGGTGTGGTGACCACGGTCGAAATCACCGCTGGCGAGACAGCCCTTGCCTACCAGCCGGTGATCCAGCTCGCTGATTTCTCGGCCTGGTACGTTGAGACGAGTGAACTGAACGAGATGGATGTCGTCCTCATCGACCCGGACCGCCCGGTCGCCGTGATCCCGGACGCTCTTCCCGAGCTTGAATTGGAAGGCGAGGTGGAACGGATCGCTCAGGTCTTCAACGAACGCGCCGGTGATGTGCTCTACACGGCGCGCATCCGGTTGGACTCAGGCGATCCTGACCTGCGCTGGGGGATGACCGTCAGCGTCGTCTTCTCCCGACGGTGAATGCTGCTTCAGAATTCGGTCAATCCACCATTTGCATTCCACCCCGATACTCGTCCTGCCCCGCGAGGACATGGGGGCTGTCCCGGTCCCGAGGGAGAGCCGGCGCACGGCGGTGTGGCCGGCGTGGAGAGCCTGCGCCAGCGCGCTGATCGAAGGGCTGACCGCCGCCGCGCCGCCATCGATGGAATCTTGAACAGGATGTCTCCTGTCTGTGCTCTCCCGTCGCGTGCAGCAATCCGTCCTGTAACGATGCCCTGATCCTTTCGTTAATTAGATTGGTATGCTCTGTTGCAAGGAGTTGGAATAAAGTTATGTGTCATTGCGAACCGCCGAAGGCGGTGAAGCAATCTCCTGGCTGGTTTGGAGACTTCTTCGTCGGCTGCGCCGCCTCGCAGTGACACAATAAATTATGCTTGCAACAAAGCAAGATTGGAACAAAAGGCGCTCGATTTCACGGGATTCCAATCCAGTATGGTCTCTCGTGAGCGCTACAGTCGATGATAAACCACACACCTCCTGCGAAGCGGGGTGGCCGGAACGGAGATGTATTGAGTGATTATATCCAGAACACCCTTACGCATCAGTTTTGCCGGAGGGGGAAGTGACCTGCCCGCATTCTACCGTCAGGAACCCGGGGCAGTGCTCAGCACAGCGATCAACAAGTACATCTACATCACAGTCAATAAAAAGTTCGACGATAAAATTCGCGCCAGCTACTCGATCACCGAGATCGTCGATACGATCGACGAACTCAAACATGAGCTGATTCGCGAAGCGTTGAAGATCGTCATGCCGCCCTGCGGGATCGAGATCACCTCGATATCGGATATCCCCTCTCAGGGGACCGGTCTTGGATCGTCCAGCACGTACACCGTCGGTCTCCTCAATTCCCTGTATGCCCACGTCGGTCAGCACGTCGGCGCGGAGCGGCTGGCGCAGGAAGCGTGCGAGATCGAGATCGACCGCTGCAAGAAGCCGATCGGGAAGCAGGACCAGTATATCGCCGCTTACGGGGGGCTCCAGTACATCCAGTTCAACCCCGATGAAAGTGTCTTTGTCGATCCCGTGATCTGCAGCCCGGAGACCAAGCAGCGCCTGCAAAACAGCCTGTTGATGTTATACACGGGGGTGACCCGGTCCGCCGACAGCATTTTACGCGAGCAGAGCGTCAATACCCAGAACGACCGTGCAAAGCGCGCCACACTGCGGAACATGACCCGCCTGGCAGGGGAGCTGCGCGATGCGCTGGTTAAGAACGATCTGGACGTTTTTGGGGAGATCCTGCACGCGGGGTGGATGCAGAAGAAGAGCATGGCGGCGGGGATCAGCACCGGGCAGATCGACGAGTGGTACGAGATTGCCCGGCGGAACGGCGCCATCGGGGGCAAGCTGCTCGGCGCGGGCGGCGGGGGGTTCCTGCTGCTCTACGCGCACCCGGAGCGGTTTCCAGCCATCATGCGCGCTCTGCCCGCGCTGCGCCCGATCGCGTTCCGCATGGAGCCGCAGGGTAGCAAGATCATCTACGTCGAAGAAGGCGGAGAATGCATTTAAGCAGCCGTTGGCGAGAAGTTTTCCTAAGCAACTTCAATTCGGGATTAATGCCCCTTCGCCCCGGTCAGGAGAGAACACTTCCAGGGGGGCTTCTTCGACTTCACTCCGTTCCGCTCAGAATGCCTGACGATCTTACCCCGACTTCACTCTGCTCCGCTCAGAATGCCTGACGATCTTACCCCGACTTCACTCTGCTCCGCTCAGAATGCCTGATGATCTTACCCTGACCTCACTCTG
>CAYQDF010000111.1:7179-10424 GCA_964416175.1 uncultured Anaerolineaceae bacterium | reverse complement strand
TTGTCTGTAATGGCTGGAGCGGAGGTCACCGGGCACTATTCCGCTGCGCTGCGTCCCGTCGAGGCCCTTCAGGTTGGCCATGTCGCTCTGCTCGGCGCCTTATTCCCTGTGATGGCCCGGTCGAACGCCGGCAGGCGATCCGGCAAACCCCATTCAAAGGATCTTTTCTCGCTGGCGTGGGGGCTGCTCCTGGTGGCGGGCGGGGTGATCGCGGCGGGCCTGTTCCTGTCAGCGACCCCGCTCGTGAACCTTCTCTTCGGTCCGGAGTTCACACCGGCCATCCCGGCGCTGCGGCTGCTCGCCTGGACGCTCATCCCCTTTTCTGTCAACATCTATCTTTCGTCGGAATTGCTTTCCGCCGGTCAGGATCGGAAGGTTGCGTTCGCCCTTTCGATCAGCCTGCTCCTGTTGTTCAGCCTCAACCTTGCGTGGATCCCCAGGTGGGGTCTCCTGGGCGCCAGCCTGGCTGCCTTCGCGGCCGAGGCTGTCCAGGCAGGAATATTTATTTATTTGAGCAGACCTCCCGCCGATGAGTTTTCCCAATTACCCCGATAAACACAGCCTCGCTTCGCTTTTGAACCCTGAGGACATCGTCAGCTACCGGCGTCGTTTGGGCCGCCTGCCGAGCATTAAATTTCCTGAGGGGATTCTATTTTGCCTGGAGCGGGGCATGCCAAGACGTATGCGTCGGCGGGCGCCGGTCCGCAAAGTCGGGAGCATGTTGGGGGATCTGTACCAGGTCCGGAATTCTCAAGAAAGAGTCGGCGTGATGACCGATTTCGGCGGGGGTGCTCCGATCGTCGCTGAGCTGGCTGAAGAACTCATCGCCCTGGGCGCATCCCGCCTGCTCCTGATGACCTGGGGCGGCGCCTTGCAGCCCGGCCTCTCCGCCGGCGACATCGTCGTCTGCGATCGGGCGGTCCGGGACGAGGGCACCTCGCACCACTACCTGCCCCCCGGGAAATATGTGGAAGCCAGCCCTGAGCTGGTGGAACGTTTTGCCGCTGCCATCCTGGCGCGCGGGGGTCAGGGCGCGGTTGGTCCCACCTGGACGACCGACGCACCGTACCGTGAAACAGCGAGCGAAGTCATCTGGTATCAGGCCGAAGGAGTGATGACCGTCGAAATGGAGATCGCTGGCCTCTACGCCGTCAGCCAGGTCAGAAACGTCCAGGCGGCTGCGGCCGTCGTGATCATGGACAGCCTGGCAGACCTGCGCTGGACGGTTCCCGCGGACCTGGGCCGCATCTACCTGGGGCTGGAGACGGTCTACCTGGCGGGGATCGATGCGCTGAATCCCTGACCGGCTTCATCCATCACCACCCGGGGGCTACCTGATCATCCCGCTGGCAGCTTCAATCGTCACAGCGGACAATTCTTCGAGTAAAATTCATCAAACATACCTGTGCAGGAGGAGCCTATGCTGCGCGAATTCCGGGATTTCATCTCCCGCGGCAACGTCCTCGACCTTGCCGTGGCTGTCATTGTTGGCGGGGCATTCGGGGCGATTATCAACTCCCTGGTGAACGATCTCCTGATGCCGCTGGAGGGCATCAAACTGGGCGGGATCGACTTCACCGGCCTGGCCATCCGGTTCGGCGAAGCGCTGCTCACTTATGGAAATTTCATCCAGGCGATCATCAACTTCTTGATCATCTCGTTCTTCCTGTTCCTGGTTGTGCGCGGCGCGAACCGCCTGCGCCGCCCGGTTGCGGAGCCGGCTGCGCCGCCCCCACCGCCGCCGGATGTGGTCCTCCTGACGGAGATCAGGGATATTCTTAAACAACAGCAAGAATCATAAATCAGGAGTCATCATGGAGATTGAAGTCATCTACCGCCCCTCGTATTCGATGGGGGTGATCAAACTCGTTGGAAATGAGAAGGTGCTCGTCGAAGGGGGGTCGATGGTTGCCATGTCGCCGGGGCTGACTCTGGAGACCGCCGCCACTGGCGGCATCCTCAAATCCCTCGGCCGCTCCCTGTTCGGCGGGGAGAGCTTCTTTCAGAACACGTACCAGGCTCCGGCGGGAGGGGGGACTATCTATGTCGCTCCGCCGCTTCCAGGCGACCTTTCCCTCCTCGAGCTCCATGACGAGAACCTGATGGTGCAATCCGGGGCGTACGTGGCTTCGGAGATGGGGATCAAGATCGAGACCAAATGGGGAGGGGCGAAAACCTTTTTCTCGTCCGAAGGCCTGATCCTGCTCCGCGCCTCGGGAAGCGGGAAGCTCCTGCTCTCCTCGTATGGGGCGATTCACGAAGTAAGCCTGGGTTCCGGTGAGAATCTGACGGTCGATACCGGCCACCTGGTGGCGTTCGACGAACAGCTGGGGTTCAAGGTGCGCGCCATCGGGGGGATCAAGTCCACGCTCTTCAGCGGCGAAGGTCTGGTGGTCGACCTGACCGGTCCCGGCCGTGTGCTCCTGCAGACGCGTTCGCAGGATTCCTTCCTCTCCTGGTTGATCCCCCAATTGCCGCATGAATCAAAAAGTAATTGAGGATCAGGCATCGAGAAAATCTTTTCTGGATAACTCCCGGCTGGGAAAAGGTTCCGCCTGGCGCTATCTGGCAGGCATCTCGCTGATCCTGTTCATCTGGTTGATCGCCGGCAGCCTAATAACGGCGATGCTGATCCTGATTCTCGCCGTGATGCGCGGCTTTGGGCCGGAAGACATCCCCAGGCTGGCCGCAGACCCCGGGATCCTGGGGCAAACGCCCTATTTCCTTGTGCTCAGCAGCAACTTCGTCATCATGTTCTTGGGGATCTGGCTCACGGTGCGCCTGGTCCATGGGCGGTCGCTGCGTTCGGTGATAACCGCGGCGGGAGCCATCGATTGGGGAAGGGTAGGTGCCGGCTTCCTGGCGTGGCTGGTCCTGATCGCCATCGGTTCGGTCGTAGAATTCTTGTTGTGGCCAGGGACTTTCTCCTGGAATTTCGATCCGTTGACATTTTTCCCCTTCGCGGTCTTTGCGATCCTTCTCGTCCCGATCCAGACTTCCAGCGAGGAGCTCTTCTTTCGGGGATACCTGCTTCAGGCCGGCAGCCTGTTGAGCCGCAAGGGTGTGCTCCTGGCAGTCGGTTCAGGGGTGCTCTTCGCGCTGCCGCACATCGCGAACCCCGAGGTGGCGGTGAATTTCACCGTGGTCCTGCTCAGCTATTTCGTCCTGGGGGCATTCCTGGCCTGGGTCTCGATCAAGGATGGAACCCTCGAGCTGGCCTTGGGCGTGCATGCAGCCAACAACCT
>CAYQDF010000111.1:0-7169 GCA_964416175.1 uncultured Anaerolineaceae bacterium | reverse complement strand
GTTCGCCGCGCTGGTGGTGACTTTCCCGGATTCGGTGCTCCCGACCCCGGCGATCTTCTTCACCACGCACTTCGACCCGGTTTTCTCGCTGATCGTGGAGATCGTGGTGTGCTTCTTGTTCTACCTGGCGACCTTCGTCTGGTTCAAGAGCGGGAAGAGCGGCGCAAATTCGCTGGTGTAGGGCGGTTTTCCACGACCTCCAATTCTGAGGAGGGTAAGATCCCCGCCCTACACAGAGTGCGGCTTCTGTGGCGGGTAAGATCCCAGCCTTATATGGTTTGCACGGGTTTTTCAGCCTTCACAAGCAGGCTGTACACCTGCGTGCCGTCCTCGGCGGCCCAGGCCTGGCTGCGGGTTGCAGTGACGCCTGTGAATCCCGCCGCGGTGATCAACCCCAGGTACTCCGATTCAGGCAGCGCGCCGGTGATGCAGGCCGCCCAACTCTGCGGATCGCTGCGCAGCCCTGGAGAGAAGTTGCGGTCCGTGACGATGTCGCTGATCGATAAGACCCCACCGGGTCTGAGCACCCGGTACGCCTGCCGGAAAGCCTCCCCTTTATCCTGAACCAGGTTGATGACGCAGTTGCTGATCACCACGTCTACGGATCCGTCTTCCAGGGGGATTTCCAGGGCATCTCCCAGGCGGAATTCGACATTCTGGTACCCCAGCCTGGCGGCAGTTGCGCGGGCGCGGGCGAGCATATCGGGCAGCCGATCGATGCCGATCACCTTCCCGTGTGGGCCGACGCGCTGCGCGGCAGGGAACACATCTGCCCCAGCTCCGCTGCCGATGTCCAGGACGACTTGCCCTTCCTTCAAGCCAGCCAGCACCAGCGGATTCCCACAGCCAAGCGAAAAATCTGCTCCGCTCTCAACCTCTGCTGGAGGCGCACAGCAGCAAGAGGTTTCCGGCTGAATCACGTCCAGCGGGATGGCCCCGCGACTTGCTTCCAGGGACTCCTCGACCGGGGCAGCCCCGCCGCGGGCCAGTTTGCGGTAGTGCGATTCGACGGCAGCTTCCATGCCCGGGATGGGTTTGGTCCCCACGGCGATGAAGATGCTCACCGCAGCCGTTGCATCGCAGGTCCCGGATGAACAGCTGCAGTCCTGTTGCGTATCCTCGACCAGCACATTGACGAACCCGGCTGCCTTCAACCAGGCGGAGATGTCCTCGCGGTGGAAGCCAGGCCACCGGTCCTGGTGCTCTTCCAGGAGCCAGGCGTGTTCGTGCCGGTCCAGGTCGGTGATCACCACGCGCCCACCCGGCTTCAGCAGGCGCGCTGCTTCCCGGACCGCTGCGCCCGGGTCAGGCGCATGGTGCAGGTACATGTTCGCCAGAACTGCATCGACGCTCCCGTCGGGGAGGGGGATGCGCGTCCCCTCCGCCAGGTGAAATTCCACATTCGGGCGCCTGGAAAGCTTCGCCCTTGCTTTTGAAAGCATCTCCACGGAGCTGTCGACGGCATGCACGTGCGCAACCCTCGGCGCCAGGGCTTCTGCCAGGAAACCGGTGCCTGCTCCCAGATCAACGACGACCGATTCAGGGCGCAGATCGGCTCTTTCCAGGGCGATCTCCCGGACTTCCTCATCGAACATGCTGGCGCGCAGGCTGTCCCAATCGCCGGCGATCTGATCGAAATAGGTCTGTGTCATCTGCCTGCCTCCCGGGTCAGATATTTCCGGCGCAGCACAGGGCTGGACGGGCTTCCGGCCGCTTGAATGCCCGGCGCAGCTGCCGGAGCCAGTCTGCGAAGTGCGTCAGCCGGGATTGAAAGCGAAATTTCCTCGCCGGCCGGACCAGGCTGGTTTTGAATTCCCACCAGTCACCCTTTTCGATCCGGATCGCCTGCATTTCCTGGAGGCGCTTTTCTGCGCTACGCAGGTGGTATGGCATGAAGATTAATGGGGTAGGGTTCATGAAAAATTCACTCCTCTTGTTTGAAATTTCATCCTGATAGACGGAGGAGTTTGAAAAAAGACGCAAAAAAAGGCGACCGATCCGCGCGGATCTGGCGACTTTACAGTAAATTCACTTTCCAAGCCGTGCCTGTGGGTCGCCGCGGCGGATCGCCCTATTGTCCCTGGCACTGTGAGCAGCATACCTGCCGGGGATAATACTCCAGGACGTTCCCCTTCCGGTCGAGCTCGAAGTGGCAGCAGTCCAGGAACAGGTCCTTGAGCCTGTCCCGGGCGCGCTGAACCCGAGATTTCGCCCCTGAGAGGGACAGGCCGAGCTTATTGGCGATCTCCTGCTGTGTCAGCCCCTCGAATTCGCTGAGGAGGAGCGGCTGCCGGTAGATTTCTGGCAGGCAGTCGATGAATTGCCTGACCGAGGGGAGCAGTTCCTGCGCTGCCTCCGGCTGGTCGGTGACGACTTGCAGGCTGAGCGATTCCGTCAGCGTTTCCGGTTCTTTCCGGCTCCGGTAATAATCGATGATCGCATTGCGGGTGATCTGGTAGATCCAGCTTTGGAGTTTTGCTCCGTCGCGCAGGGATTCAATCCGGCTGTGGATGCGCAGAAAGACCTCCTGAAGGAGGTCATCCGCAGTGTCGTCATCGGGGACTCGCTTCCGGATAAACCGCCGCAGCTGATCGGCGAATTGGTCGTAGATTTCTTCTGTAGGATGGATCACGCTAAAAGTTTATCGCAAAGTGGCGGTGATGTATAGTGATGACCCAGGCTGGCGTGTCTGAGATCCCCGCGTAGAGCGCTATCCTGGCTGCGCCTTGGCGATCGGGCCATGGTATGGCCGCGCATATTTTCCCTTACATCGGGACCATTATCCATGGACGAGGGGAAAGATAATCTCCTGGACGGGAGGATAGGTCAGAGCTCGACCAGCCCGTGCTGCGCGGCGATTGAAACCGCTTCGGTCCGATTCTTCGCTCCTAGCTTCCTCAGAATCGAACTGACGTGAAATTTGGCAGTGCGCTCGGTGATGACCATCCGGCTGGCGATCTCCTTGTTGGTCAGGCCGCGCGCCAGGAATCCCAATACCTCCGTCTCGCGCGTGGTGAGCGGTTCCAGGACCGGCGCGCCCCCCTCGTTCTCTGCGGCGAACCGCTCCAGGAGCCTGGAGATTACCAGAGGCCCCAGGAGCGATCCCCCCTGACTTATGATCCGGATGGCTTTAAAGATATCTTCTCTTGGCGCGCCCTTGAGCAGGTATCCTGCTGCGCCAGCCTGCAGACTCCCCAGGATGCGTTCGTCGGAATCAAATGCCGTGAAGACGAGCGCTGTGCTTTCCGGGTGACCTGCCCGGATCCGGCGGAGAGCTTCCAGTCCATCCATCCCGGGCATCTCCAGATCGAGCAGGACGACATCCGGTCGGGTCCTGGCTACTGCTTCGACCGCTTCTGAACCGTTCCCTGCCTCCCCCACCACCTCGAAGTCTGGCTGGGTCTGCAGGATCGCCACGAGGCCGTCGCGGACGACCGGGTGGTCATCGACGACAAGGAGGCGGACTTTGCCGGTCATAACGGCACTCTGACCTGCACCGATGTGCCTGCGCCAGGCTCGCTGTGGATTTGCAGGCTGCCGCCGAGCAACCTGGCGCGTTCATTGAGTCCCAGAAGGCCGTATCTTCCGGGCGGGATGCTGGCCGGATCGAAACCCCGACCGTCGTCGATCACCGTCAGGTTCAGCTCCTCCGGCTGGACGACCAGATCGACGGTCACCCGGGCAGCGTTTGCGTGCGTGATCGCATTCGAAAGGGCTTCCTGGGCGATCCGGTAGATGCCGGTCTCAACGCGTGCCGGGAGGGGCTTGCCGGCGCCGGAGACGATGAATTTAATTCTCAGTCCATTCGGACGCGGCAGCGCGGCGATATGGTCCTCCAGAGCACGCGCCAGGCTCCTCCCTTCGAGGGGTGCAGCGCGCAGGTCGAGGACTGACCGCCGGGCTTCTTCCAGGCTGGCACGGGATTGCTCGAGCGCGTGGCGGACCACCCCCTTCACCGCTGCCAGATCAGCGCCAGATTCCAGCATTGCATCCGCTGTCTCCAGCTGCAGGGTAATCCCTGTCAATCCCTGAGCCAGGGTGTCGTGGATCTCTCGGGCCAGCCGGTTCCGCTCTTCGACGGCGCCGTACTCGATGCTGTGCGCGTAAAGCCGGGCCCGTTCGATCGCGATGCTCAGCAGGTCTCCGATGATGTGGAGGAGGCGCAGGTCGTCCGCGGTCAGCTCGCGCCAGTCGCTGCTGGCGACGTTCAACACCCCCAGGCGCTTCTGGTCGCCCGGGGTAGACAGGTGAGCGTAGAGCGGGATGCTGGCGTGATAGCGCAGGCCATCTGCCCCGTCCACCAGGCTCCTCAACCGGCTGCAGGTGACGACGTTGATGTTCGCGGCGCCGTCCAGGTCGCCCGCCCGGTAGGTATCCAGGCAGTAACAGCTGCCCTCCATGCGGCGCGGGTAATCACGCAGTCCGGGGGGCAGGTTCTGGGAAGCCGCCAGGTAGGGTTCCTCCGTGGCTTCGTCCATCAGCCAGATCCACCCGGTCTGCAGCCCGAGCAGGTCAGCGACCTGCGCCAGCGCGGCAGTCAACGCCTGGTCGAGGTCCACCGACCGGTTGAGGGCTCCCGCGATGGCGTTCAGGATGAAAAGCTCACGATTTCGCTGGCGGAGCTGTTCGGAGTCAGTAGTTGATCTCGCAGTCGTGGTCATCTGTCTTTAATCGGACAACAGTTGTCATAATTATAACTTGGTCTCCTGGATTACAAATTGGCAGCGGGAAAAAAGAACCGCACTCCGGGGGGATAGACGCTCTTCGACTGTGCAGGCTCCGCTCAGAGCACCTGCCTTCTGTAAACTTAGAAACAGTCAGGTAGCTGGATTACTTCTGTTTCGAGACTATAATCTATCCCAGAGGACTCTCCTTCAGGAGGCAACCATGTACCAGATATTTGCGGCCTCGGATGCGACCGGGATTACGGCGGAGCGGGTCTTGCGGGCTGCGCTGACTCAGTTCGATGCGTCCCAGGTTGCGGTGACGCGCGTCGGCGGGGTCAGGACCCTGGAAAGGCTCCGCGAGATTGTCGAGGGAGCGGCCCGGGTCAATGGGTTCATCGTCCATACCTTCGTGAGCGAGGAGCTGCGCCGCGCAGCGTTGAAGGAAGGGCGCGATCACAACGTGACCACGATCGATCTGATGGGCCCGCTCCTGGCGCGCCTGTCGGAATTGCTGGAAACCCCGCCGCGCGCCGAACCCGGGCTGTTCAACCCCTTCGATCCGAGCTACATGCAGCGCATCGAGGCGATCGATTTCACGGTGCGCCACGACGACGGGCGCAACATTTCCGACCTGGATCGGGCGGAGATCGTCCTGGTGGGTGTTTCGCGGACATCGAAGACCCCGTTAAGTTTCTACCTGGGCTACCGCGGGTGGAAGGTCGCCAATGTGCCGATCGTGCTGGATGTCGAACCTCCCCGAGAGCTGCTGACTCTTCCAGGGGGGCGAGTCGTGGGGTTGATCGTGAAAGCGGAGCGCCTGTCGGAGCTCAGGAAAGCGAGGGCAGCGCGCATCGGCACCTGGGGAAAGCATTACGCCGACCTGGACCACATCCGCCGGGAGATGGATTACGCGTTCAAGTTCTTCGAGCAGCGGAAGGACTGGCCCCTGGTGGACGTGACCACGAAATCCATCGAGGAGGCAGCCGCGGAAGTCGTGGCCTTGCTGGGGAAACCGATGAGACACGAAGACTCCCTGGATTCTGGCTGAAGACAGCCCAAACCTCTTTCATGACGCTCGTTCGGCATTTGCGCCATTCGCGGAAATCGATCGTCAAAGCAGGATCGGCTGCTGCTGCGGCGTGCTCAGGTATTCGGCGCCGTTTTCGGTGACCAACACGACCTCCTCCAGGCCCATGTACCCAAATCCAGGCACAGCGACACCCGGTTCCACGGTGTATACGTGGCCCGCCTCCAGGCGGAAGTTCGGAGTCTCGCCGTACCGCTCCCAGAGCGGACCGAGGATGCCTGCTCCGTCGTGAACCGTCCGCCCCAGGTGATGGCCGGTCCCGTACTTGTACTCCGGGTAGCCGGCTTCGATGACGACCTGGCGCGCCGCGCTGTCCACATCCACGCCCCTGATTCCCGGGCGCATGACCTCGACAGCGGTCTCGATGGCTTTCCGCACCGTGTCGAACGCGCGCTGTGCTTCCCCGGGGAGGGCCGATTCGCCTCCGCGCCGGAGGTACGCGACGCGCTGCATGTCTGAGCAGAATTCCTCCTGTTTCACCCCGAAGTCGATGTGCAGCAGGTAGCCCGGTCCCAGCCTGGTTTCGCCCGGCTGGACGTGGCCCACGGGAGATTCCGGACCGGCATTCACCGTTGGGCAGTAGGTGTGCTCCCAGGCGGTCTCCAGGCCGCGCTGTGCCACCTGTTGGTGCATGAAGTCAGCGATCTCGCGTTCTGTGATCCCGGGGCGTGCGGCATCGAAGGTCAGCCGGAAGATCTCCTCCGCCGTGGCGATGGCGCGGCGCAGGCGGGCGATCTCATCCGGGAGCTTCCGCCCGCGCAGCGCGCCGAGGATCTCCTCCGCGGAAATCAGGCGGTCGAGCCAGGGGGTGCCTGCCAGGTAGCGGGTGAGGAGCCGGTGCATCCCGTGAGTCAGCCCATCGGCGTGGACGTCGTTCAGCGAATAATTGATGGCGATCCGGTCCGGGTCCAACCGCTCCAGCGTCTGGAGCAACGCCGGGCTGAACGCCTCGTGGTAGGGGATCACCTCCGTGTACGCCCCGGTCTCGCGGGCGGTATCGGCTTCGAACGCGCCCACGATGGCGATCCTGTCTCCATGCCTGGTGAGGATCAGCGCGCTCTGCCAGGTCAGGTTGTGCCCGTAGATCAGCGGCAGCACAGGGTCGCCCGCGGCGATGGTCTCGCGCACGAAGGTCAGCCAGAGGTCGACGCCTTTTTCTTCCAGGATCGAGACAGCCTGTTCGACTTTTTGCTGCACCAGAGTGGTCATGAGATTCGCTCCTTTTCGATAGAGTAACCTGCTGGTCCTCATTTTACCCTTTCAGGGGGGCGGTTTTCCCAAACTGCCGACAGGATTACTTGAAAGAGAGCATTCGGAAACTCCCCCACCCAAACGACCCATTTTTGAGATAACATCCTGTTATGACAATGTCAGATTAAGCAAAACCGTTCCCTTCGACTACGCAGCGGATGCAT
>CAYQDF010000110.1:0-10493 GCA_964416175.1 uncultured Anaerolineaceae bacterium | reverse complement strand
GGCTGCGCGTAGCCCTTGAACCGTTCGGGGACCTTCCAGCTCTTGACCACGTCGTCGACGGTCTGGCCGCCTTTCTTCGCAGCGCGGACGGCGTCGAGGAACGCCCGGTTGAAGTCGGCGTACTCCACCAGCGGGTCCTGATACGCGCTGCGGAGGCGTTCGAGCGATTTCTCTACCGAAGAGCTGACTTGGTGATCGTGAACTCACCCGGATTCATCGATCACGTGACCAGGCGAGGAGCCCGGCGTGTTGAAGTTGTCCCGAATGGTTCTGATACAACCATGTTTGAACATGCTGGAGTTGGGAATAAATTCAGGCAAGAAAACAACCTGGAAGGGAAATATATCCTTCTTTATGCCGGCGCCCATGGCCTTTCGAACGACCTTGGAATCGTCCTCGAGGCAGCCGCTAAATTGGGTGATATGCCGGATGTTTCCTTTGTGCTTGTGGGAGATGGAAAGGAAAAACCGGGGCTTGAGGCGCGTGCCCGAGCGATGGGTCTAAATAATGTGATATTCCTCCCACCCGTTCCGAAAATGAAAATGCCGGATGTTCTCGCAGCCGCTGACGCCTGCCTCGCCATCCTTAAACCAATCCCCATCTACGGCACAGTCTATCCGAACAAGGTCTTCGATTACATGGCTGCCGGCCGGCCGGTGATCCTGGCAATGACAGGTGTCATCCGCGCGGTTGTGGAATCTGCCCAGGCTGGCATTCCCATTGATCCGGGAGATCCGCTCGCCCTGGCCAACGCGGTCCGTTTCCTCGCTGCCCACCCAGAAGATGCCCGGAAGATGGGCATGAACGGGCGGCGCTGCGTCCAGGAACAATATGATCGCCAGGTTATCGGAGAAAAGTTCGCTCGCATCCTTGAAAAGCTCCTGGAATCAATTAAGGTATAATGCCCCCGTGCGGAGGAAAGTTTCGCCAGACGAATTGACGATCGAAGAACTGCGCCGCCTCCTTATCGATAGAAGGCGCGCATCTCGTCAGGAAAGGTTGGATCGGTTCCGCAGGACCGGACGTGTCGTCACAGTCGCTCCGGACATCGTTGATTCACCCATCGATGCGATGCGATCCAGCGAATACCTCGAACACGATGAATCAACGGGCTCCTCATCTCCTACCTCCTCGGTATCAATTCCCGCCCGCAAACGTTTTCTGGACGGGTTGCTGCTGTTTGTTGAAGTCGTCGCCGTCGCAGGACTGATTTTTATTTTATTCAGCGGTGTTAACCTGATTCGCGAGCTTAATCGAGAGGTTTCCACTGCCATTGAGCAGCCCACGCTGACTGCCACCGCCCTGATCACAGCGGTTGTCCTTCCCTCAGGACATACTCCTCCCACTTCACCGTCGGGTGCCCAACCGAACGAAGCCGAGATCCCCGAGCATCTTCGCCCGCTGGTCCAGTCTCTCGCCGACATCCCTGTCCCCACGCCGGGACCAGAAAACGCCATCCGAATCCAGATCCCAGCGATCGGAGTTGATGCGCCTGTCATCCAGGGCGACGGTTGGGAGCAGCTCAAAAAAGGCGTCGGGCAACATATCGGGACTGCAAACCCCGGCGAAAAAGGCAATCTGGTTCTTTCTGCTCACAACGATATCTTCGGCGAGATTTTTCGCCACCTCGATCGACTCCAGCCAGGGGATGTGGTGACGATTTTCACCAACCAGCGGACCTATGCTTACGTTGTAACTGGAAGTAAAATTGTCGAACCCACCCAGGTTGAAGTCCTGGAACCGACCACTCAGCCCACTTTGACGCTCATTTCGTGTTATCCTTACCTGGTGGATAATCAGCGCATCGTGGTGACCGGGCGACTTCAAAATGAGAATCCATGAATTTATAAAAGGATGAGGCCTCGAAATAAAACTTTATGAGCAGGAAACGAAGAAGACAAACGCGTCCAGAGAATATCGCAACCTATAAGACCTTCTCCGGTCTTGGCGGTTCATCACGAACCTCCTCGACTGAATTCAATCCGGACTATTCTCACGTTCTCAAAGATTTAAGACGGATAGGCGCCCTGGCAGGTACTTTCATTCTGCTGCTGATTGTTTTATCTTTCTTTCTCAGGTAAAGAGTTATAACACCTGCTTGACCAGGTTTCAGGTATCTGCCGGGGGAATTCACCAGTTCTCGAACGGGTTTGTTATTTATGACCGATAGGACAACTTCATCATCTTCTCCGAACTGGAGCTCAAATACGAAGTTGATCATTGGTCTGACCATGGTTGCGATCATGGTCTTCTTGATTATTTACATCCGTTCTCTGATCGGCCCCCTGCTGCTGGCGATCATCCTGGCGTATTCTCTGCACCCTCTGGCTGGCCTGTTGAATCGGCTCACTCACCTGAACTGGAGATGGTCGGTCAACGTGGTTTTTTTAGTATTCATCATCCTGCTCCTCGGGATCCTGACTCTTTCGGGACTCGCAATCATCCAGCAGCTTCAGAGCCTGTTTGTGATCGTCAACACCTTTACGGACAACCTGCCAAACCTGGTGGACCAACTCTCTGGGAATACCTACACATTTGGTCCCTTCGAATTTACTTTGAGTCAGTTCGATCTGGGACCCCTCGTCGACCAGGTGATTAGCACTCTGCAGCCCCTTTTAGGGCGTGTAGGCACTCTCGTGAGCACCCTGGCCACCAGCGCAGTCACCACACTGGGATGGGGTTTATTCGTCCTTGTGATAGCTTACTTCTTGCTTTCACGCACCGGAGAAGTGTCCGACGACCTCATAAAGTTAGACATTCCCGGGTACAACGCCGATATACACAGATTGGGAATCCAGCTCAGGGGGATCTGGAATGCATTCCTGCGAGGCCAGCTGGTGATTTTCCTCCTGGCGATCTTCCTGTATACCGTCTTGTTGACGGTCTTGGGGCTGCGGTATGCGCTGGGAATCGCTATCCTGGCTGGCATTGCGCGGTTTATTCCTTATGTGGGCCCGTTTATCGTCTGGATTATCACAGCGTTAGTTTCTCTATTCCAATCAGATAATTATTTGGGACTTGAAAATTGGGCTTATGCAGTCCTCGTGGTGGGTCTCTGTCTGTTCCTGGACCTTATCCTCGACAACTTCATCGTCCCCCGGTTCCACGGTGAGACTCTCGGACTCCACCCCGCAGCTGTCCTTGTCGCTGCCATCGCTGCAGCGCAGCTGATCGGCATCCTCGGACTGGTACTCGCCGCACCTGTCCTGGCATCCATGGTACTCATTTTACGGTACACGACCCGGAAGATGCTCGATCTGGACCCCTGGCCCGAGACGGAAGCAACCCATGCGCGCAATCTGCAGTTCCCCTGGGTGGAATTGTACAATCGTTTAAGAGAAAGACTTGCAAGAGTCAAAAGCCCGCAACACAAATAACGCTGTCCCGATCACAGAGTAGCAACCGGTGTATTGAAGAGGTGCTCTCGGATTTCTCCAATCCGCCGGCGCAGGCGATCATCGCGTTCAAGCAGATCAGCAATCTTTTCGCAGCCATAGATCACGGTGGTGTGGTCCCGGCCTCCCAGCGTGTCTCCAATTTGTGGGAGAGAGATGTTTGTTTCCTCTCTGAGGAGATACATGGCGATCTGACGAGGCAGTGCGACCTCCCGTGAACGGTCTTTTCCCAGCATGCGGTCCAGGGGAATGCCAAAAGCCTCCGCTACGGTCCTGATCACCTGATCCGGCTCGATTTGCGAGCGGCGAGGGAGCAGGTCGACCAGAGCCGATTCGACCAACTGCGGCGTCAGGGGGAGTCCGCTGAGATCTACGAAGGCCAGCACTCTCGTCAAGGCGCCCTCCAGTTCGCGGATGTTCGATTGGATGTGCCGGGCAACGACGCTGATGATCTCATCGGGCAGCCTTCGGCCTCCCCGCTCAGCCTTGGATCGGAGTATCGCCATCCGTGTCTCGAAATCCGGTGGTTGGAGGTCAGCTGTCAACCCCCACTCGAACCGAGAGCGCAATCGCTCCTCAAGCGTCACGAGAGCTTTCGGAGGTCTATCCGATGAGACAACAATCTGTTTATTCTGCCCGTGCAGGGTATTAAAAGTATGGAAGAATTCTTCTTGCGTTGATTCTTTCCCGGCGATGAACTGAATGTCGTCGATCAACAGCACGTCGATACGTCGGTAACGCTCCCGGAAAGCCTGGGTCGTATGGGACCGGATGGCACTGATCAAATCGTTTGTGAACTCCTCAGAAGACACATAAAGCACTTTGAGTCCCCGCGAAGCGCTCAAGTTCCCGATGGCATGCAGAAGGTGTGTTTTCCCCAGACCGACCCCACCATAGATAAATAATGGGTTGTATGCCATGGCCGGGTTTTCAGCCACTGCCATGGATGCAGCATGCGCCAGTCGATTTCCTGCGCCAACGACATAATTATCGAAGGTGTACCGGGCATTTAGGGTCAGATTCTCCGGAAGTTCATCTTTACCATCCAGGGGTTGCCCGGAGTCGAAAGAATGCCCATCAGATCCGTTGTGAGTGGAATCCGACCAGACAGCGAACCTGATCTCAACGGTCCGGTTCATGATCCCGGTCAATATCCTCCCCGCCGTACTTGAAAGCCGGCTTTCAAGCCAATCTCTGGCGTATGCATTCCGCACCCCAATAATAAAGGTTCCATCTTCGTAGGAAATGAATTCTGCATCTCTGACCCAGGTGTTGAAGGAGGCTTTCGGCATTTCAATTTGGAGTTGCCCCAGAGCTGCCTGCCAGGCTTGTTCGGCTTTCATGTGGACGTACCTCCTGGATAACAGATTTAAGGTATGCGAAATCATCCGGCAAGGGTAACCCCTCCCTGGCACCGCAAACACCGGCGAGGGAATTTTCAAGCAACCTGATTTAGATAAAAGGAAAACCATCGCCTACGTTGCACGCCTCCCCCTGTTCAGAACCGAATTAAGTCAGGCGATGGTGCCCTCCTAGCGCAACCATTCTAGCAGAAAACTGATGAGAAAATCAAGCTGGGAACCTACGGAATCCTAAAAATAATTGAAAATTTAAGATTACCTTTGTTAAAGAATTATTAAACTCGACACAGAGATTGATCGTTCGTATTGGCCGATCAAGACCCACTCTTGGCAACATCTCCGGATTCCCTCCCATATATGCTGTCGAGGATCAATCCTCCTCCATCCGCTGATAAAACCGGCACAAATGTTAAATATAGATTTAATATTTTCAGGGAGATTGATCTGAATCAAACTCCGTTTTTGGCTTTAGATCCAGTTAATTCGGTTCCTCCGAAGGGATTTACCTGCTAGCTATTCTGATCACCTTCCGACGATTCGTTAATAAGATTCTTGCATTCCTCCAGTATGATCGCTGAAGATTAGATGTCAAACAGTTAGAGGAGTTTGCTTATGGCTAAGATCATCGGAATTGACTTGGGTACGACGAACAGCGTTGTCGCTGTAATCGAAGGCGGTGAGCCGACCGTCATCCCAACGGCAGAAGGTTCTCGGCTGTTGCCTTCGGTTGTTGGATTCAGCAAGACTGGGGAACGCCTGGTTGGTCAGACAGCCAAGCGGCAGGCGATCATCAACGCTGAGAACACTGTTTATTCGATCAAGCGGTTTATGGGCAGGCGGTATGAAGAGGTCGAAACGGAACGGAAGATGGTCCCATACGAGGTGACTCGCGGCCCTGCCGGGGATGCCCGGGTAAGGATCCCGATTACTCACAAAGAGTATACCCCCCAGGAGATCTCAGCGATGATCCTCGGCAAATTGAAGGCGGATGCAGAAGCTTACCTGGGTGAACCTGTGACAAAAGCAGTGATTACCGTCCCGGCATATTTTAACGACAGCCAGCGCCAGGCGACGAAGGATGCCGGAAAAATCGCCGGTCTGGATGTTATGCGCATCATCAATGAGCCGACTTCTGCCGCCCTGGCATATGGCCTCGATAAAAAGGAAAACGAGACCATTCTCGTCTTCGACTTGGGTGGGGGCACCTTCGACGTCTCGATCCTGGAAGTCGGCGAGGGCGTCATTGAAGTAAAGTCAACGAACGGCGATACACACCTGGGCGGAGATGATTGGGACGAATGCATCGTGAATTGGGTCGCTGATCAATTCCAGATCGAGCAGGGGATCGACCTGCGGAAGGACCGCCAGGCATTACAGAGGCTGCGAGAAGCTGCGGAAAAAGCCAAGATTGAATTATCGAGCGTGATGGAGACAGAGATCAATCTGCCATACATCACAGCAGATGCTTCCGGTCCGAAACATCTCCAGATGAAGCTGAGCCGATCGAAATTCGAACAGCTCACGGAACATCTGGTCGAACGTCTGCGTGGGCCATTCAACGCAGCTTTGAGGGATGCGAATCTCACCACAGCTGACATAGACGAAGTGGTGCTGGTCGGCGGGGCGACCCGCATGCCCATGGTTCAAGACCTGGTCCGCTCGCTGACAAACAAGGAACCACACAAGGGCGTTAATCCTGACGAGGTTGTTGCAGTTGGCGCTGCAATCCAGGCTGGCGTGCTGGCAGGACAGGTCAAAGATGTGTTGCTGCTTGATGTTACACCGCTTTCGCTGGGACTGGAGACATTGGGTGGTGTCATGACTACGCTCATCGAGCGGAACACAACCATCCCTGTCAAGAAATCCGAAATCTTCTCGACCGCTGAAGACAACCAGACGGCAGTAGATATCCACATCCTGCAAGGCGAACGTCCCATGGCGGCAGATAACATGAGTCTGGGTCGCTTCCGCCTGGAAGGAATACCCCCTGCGCCGCGTGGTATCCCGCAGATTGAAGTCACCTTCGATATCGATGCGAATGGAATCCTTAATGTGACTGCACGCGACAAAGCCACGGGCAAAGAGCAAAAGGTAACGATCACCGCCTCCACCAACCTCTCCAAACAGGAAATCGAGCAGATGGTGCAGGCAGCTCGCGAACACGAGAGCGAAGACCGCAAGCGGCGGGCACTCGTCGAAGCCCGGAACGCAGCTGATTCGATCGCTTACCAGACTGAAAAAGCCCTTCGCGAGCTCGGTGATAAGATTCCGGCTGGCGAGCGCCAGAACATCGAGGGTAAAATCAAGGACCTGAGGGAGACCATTAATTCCGAGGATACAGAACAAATCAAGCGGAGAACAGAGGAATTGCAGAACGCCTTCCATGCGCTCAGCCAGCAGATCTATGCCCAGGCCCAATCAGCCACACCGGGTGGTAACGGACGCAGCGGGGCAACCGCCTCCGCCGACGAAGGAGAAGGAGAAGTCGTCGAAGGCGAGTTCCGCGATGCGTAAGTTCGAACACTAGGGATATAAAAACCCCGGCCAAGGCGTTTCATCCTGTCTGACCGGGGTTTTCTTCTTTTTCTAGTTATAATTGCATGAATTTGGGATAAAACAAACCAGCGCGCTGAGCGGAGCGGCGGGCTTCTGCGACTGCTCCCTCGCAAGCGCGGAACTTTGACCCTGTTCCGCTCAGACATGTCCCGCGGGTACTCCAGGGATGCCCGTCACGCATTCGAAGCGGCGGTTATACCGAACTGACGTTATAATAGCAATTCAACCAATGGATACGCGCAATTCCCCTCCGGTAAGTTCGTTTCTACCCGCTGCAATCATCCTGTCACTGCTGGGCTGGAGCGGACTGATTGTCCTGGTGAATTTTACAATTCCAACCGTTGGGCCGCGCTGGCTGTTCTTTTTTCTCAGCGTACTGGCTCTGACCGGCACCGCTCTGCCAGCGGTCGCATTTTTAAACCGGCGCTTCCCTTCGTCGCCTCCGGCAACCAATGGGGCGGTCTTCAGAGAAGCAATCTGGATCGGGATTTACTTTCCAACCCTCGCCTGGCTACAACTGGGAAGAGCGCTGACCCCGGCCCTCGCACTCCTGATGGCCCTCGGTTTGATTGCTATCGAAATATTGCTCCGGCTCAGAGAGCGCAGCCAGTGGAAACCCTGATCACTGCAACGACCCCTTGATGGTAGACCTCCGTCAGCTTCCTTCCGTCGACCGCATCTTGAATACACCACGTGCGTCTCGCTGGCTATCCAACTACGGTCGGCGTTTGACGCTGGATGCCATTCGGATGGTCCTGGACGAATATCGCTCCGGCCTTCCCTTACCCGCTCCTTCGGATTTGCAGCAGGCGGTCCTTGATCAGGTGGAAAGCCGCCTTTCATCTTGGACAACACCCTCTCTGCGTAAGGTGATCAACGCCACGGGAGTGATCCTGCACACAAATCTCGGGCGCTCGCCTCTTTGCCGGAACGCGGATGCAGCGCTCCAATCTATTTCCTCCAGCTACTCAAATCTGGAATACGACCTGGAATCAGGACGCCGCGGCGAGCGAACCAGTCACATTGAATCTCAGCTGGTTCGATTGACAGGTGCCGAGGCCGGCCTGGTTGTGAACAACAATGCTGCAGCAGTTCTGCTCACCCTGACTGCCTTAGCAAATCGCAGGCGGGTAGTGATCGCTCGTTCCCAGCTGGTCGAGATCGGGGGAGGATTCCGGGTCCCGGATGTGATGAAGCAGTCTGGCGCGAAGCTGGTTGAGGTTGGGACAACCAATCGTGTCCACCTGCGTGATTACCAGGATGCCATCTCTTCGCAGCCCATCCGCCTGGTGATGCGCGCCCACCGCTCGAATTTCCAGATCCTGGGTTTCACGAGCGAGCCTTCTCTCGCCGAGATCGCCGGAGTCGCCCATCAAGCCGGAGTCCCCCTCCTGGACGATCTTGGTTCTGGGGCAGTGTTGGACACCGCAGATTTTGGTCTTGCGCATGAGCCCATGGTGCAGGAATCGCTCGCCGCCGGCGCCGACCTGGTGTGTTTCTCCGGCGATAAGCTCCTTGGCGGACCACAGGCCGGGATCATTGTTGGGAAGGCGGATCTGGTCAGCAAGTTGAAAAAACATCCCCTGACGCGCGCCATACGCGCAGATAAACTCTGCCTGGCAGCGCTGTCTGCTACTCTGGCACACTACCTGGTCGGTGATGCAGTCGCCAAGATCCCCGTCTGGGTGATGATTGCAACGAAACCGGAAGATATTCGTACCCGAGTCCTCGAATGGATTGATTGGCTGGGCGCGGGCGAGATCATCCCCGGGCTATCCACCGTTGGCGGGGGCAGCCTCCCTGGCGAGACCCTGCCGACCTACATGTTGGCGCTCGAGACCGACCATCCAGATCGTCTTCTTTCCCAACTCCGCCAGGCTGATCCACCGATTATCGCTCGGGTTGAAAGGGATCGGGTCGTACTGGACCCCCGCACCGTACTGCCGGACCAGGAGCCGGCGTTGAGAGCCGCGTTGAAACAGTTGCTGCAAACAACACGAGTAAACATCCCTCAGGAGCTTTCATGATCACCGACCTTGATACCTTGATGCAGGCCCAGGACCTGGATGCAATCCTCATTACTGGCCCAGCCCTACACAATCCGGCGATGACATATTTCACGGGGAGGGTGCATCTCACAGACGCCGACCTGGTCAAGAAAACTGGCGAAGACCCAGTTCTTTTCTACAATCCAATGGAACGCGACGAGGCTGGTAAGACCGGACTACCCACGAAAAGCCTGGCCGATTACCGCATGCAGGATCTCCTAAAAGAAGCAGGCAATAACCAGCTCAAGGCGACAGTCATCAGGTATCGCAAGATGCTCGCGGACCTCGAGATTACATCGGGTCGCCTCGGGTTGTTTGGGCGGATCGACGCCGGCAGCGCGTTCGCTGTTTTTTCCGGGCTGATGCAACAACTCCCTGAGCTCGAAGTCGTCGGCCAGTTGGGTGATTCAATTCTCTTGCAGGCAATGGCAACCAAAGACACGGACGAAGTCGAGAGCATCCGTAAGATGGGGGAGATCACCACCTCCGTCGTAGGGAAAGTAGTGGACCTTTTGGCCTCACAAAAAGCGAGAAATGACATCCTGGTCATGAATGATGGCACTCCTTGGACAGTTGGGGATATTAAGAAACACATCAAACTTTGGCTGACCGAAGCAGGGGCGGAAGATCCGGAAGGCATCATTTTCTCCACAGGAAGAGATGCCGGGGTTCCGCACAGCACCGGCGATTCAGACGCGGTGCTCCAGCTTGGTAAATCCATCGTCTTCGACATATTTCCGTGCGAGGCAGGTGGTGGATATTTCTACGATTTTACCCGCACATGGTGTTTGGGCTACGCCCCTGATGAAATCCAGGCCGTTTACGAGGATGTTCTTTCTGTGTACAGGCAAATTGTCAGCGAACTCAAAGTCAATACTCCTTGCCGCCAATACCAGGAGAAAACCTGTGAACTCTTCGAATCGCGAGGTCACCCGACAATCAGGAGCAATCCGGCAACCCTGGAGGGATATGTCCATGGATTGGGACACGGCGTTGGTCTGCATGTGCACGAACTGCCCCGGTTTGGACTCTACGCCACCAGCCTGGACGTGCTTTCTCCCGGGGTCGTCGTGACGATCGAACCAGGTCTTTATTATCCTGAGCGTGGGTTCGGAGTGAGAGTCGAGGACACC
>CAYQDF010000109.1:9744-10549 GCA_964416175.1 uncultured Anaerolineaceae bacterium | reverse complement strand
GTGGCGGTGGGCATTATTGTATTAGTCGGGACGAGAGTGCCTGTCGCTGTTGGCGGCGGCAACGTAAAAGTTGGGGAAACCTCCGGGAGGGAAGTCTCTGTTGGATTGAAAATCGCCGTCATCGTCAGATCAGGGGTTGGGAACATGATCGGCGTCGGGGTGCGAACCTGCGTTAAATTACATGCAATCCCTGCAAGAATGAAAACGCTCAACACGAGCGCTGTACGTTTTAGATTCTTATTCATAGACCTCTTCTCCTCCGAACGCGATTTGAGGACGATTCCAAACTACCGGGTGTAACCCCTATGATTCATCTTCACAGAGAGCGATCTCATCAAAGGCTTAACGACATTATATCGAGAAAAGTTCCTACTTGCTGGTTCGAAATATCCCTCACGGGCCTCTGTGCAGAGGGCGGATTCCTTTCAGGGTAACTGGCAGACTGGCTGCAGACCGTTGTAGACTGAAAAGTCTTGACAATTAGGATGATTCGGAATAAAATGATGTAAGTGCTTTCATGTAATAAGTTACATTAGTTCCTCAACCAGGCGCATGGCCATTTCACGGGAACCTACCGTTTACGACGTCGCAAAGAAAGCGGGGGTCAGCATTGCAACGGTCTCGCGCGTGCTCAACTCACCGGAATTAGTCAAAACCGAAACTCGCCGAAAGGTGTTGTTCGCAATCGATGAACTGCAGTTCGTCCCTCGGGCGGACGCTTCTGCTCGCGCGCGAAAACTCGTCGGACGCATCGGGATTCTGACCCCTTTTTTTACTTTTCCCTCTTTTGTTCAACGCATGCGCG
>CAYQDF010000109.1:0-9734 GCA_964416175.1 uncultured Anaerolineaceae bacterium | reverse complement strand
CCGGCTCGAGCGTGCCGAGCTCGTGCTCGCGCTTCAACGCCTGCGCGGCGTTGCTACCGCCTTGGTCAATTCGCCTTTCGAACTGGTGATCTACCCTGTGGATTCATCCGACCGCCTGGAGGGATACTTGGCGATGCTGCCGATTACCAGGCGGCTGGACGGGTTAATCCTTATGGCTCTACCGATGGATGACGCGATCGCTGATCGCCTGCTGGCGAATCGCCTGGAGACAGTGCTGATTGAAGTTGACCATCCAGCCTTCACCCGGATCGTGATCGATGACTTTTACGGCGGCGAACTCGCCGCGGAGCACTTGATCAAAAAAGGTCATCAGCGCGCTGCTTTCATGGGACCCGGCGAATTGCCCGATTACTCCCTGCATCCAGAAGATAAACGCTTTTCTGGATATCGGGCAGTGTTCGAGAAAGCCGGTCTATCGCTTCCGAATGAGTATTACAGGTGCACAGCGCTCACACATCCCGATGTTCACAACGAACTGGCGCTTTGGATGAATCTCCCTGAACCGCCCACAGCTGTTTTTACTGCCTCAGATGACCTCGCCATACGCCTCTTGCGGGCCGCCAGGGTAAGCGGCTTGGATGTCCCCAAGGATCTGGCAATCATCGGTTTTGATGATATCGACATGGCGGAGCAGATCGGACTAACCACCATCTCACAGTCTCTCGACGAATCCGGAAGGTTGGCGGTCGAGCTTCTGCTTGATCGACTTGAATCCCCTTCCCGTCCCGTTCAACACATCCAGCTCGGCTTGAGATTGATCGAGCGAGAGACTGCATAAAAGATTATGGCACCGCAAAATCGGGAACTCCTTTGGTGGCAAACAGGTGTGATTTATCAAATCTATCCACGCAGCTTCAAAGATTCAAATGACGACGGCATCGGTGACCTGCCTGGGATCACCGAACGCCTGGACTACCTCGCTGAGACCCTGGGAGTGGATGCCATCTGGATTTCACCCTTTTACCCCTCCCCAATGGTGGATTTTGGCTACGATGTGGCGGATTACACTGCGGTCGATCCGATTTTCGGCGACATGGCAGCCTTCGACAGGCTGGTTACAGAAGCCCATCGCCGTGACATCAGAGTGATCATCGACCTGGTCCCCAATCACACTTCTGACCAGCATCCCTGGTTCCAGGAATCGAAAGCGAGCAGAGATAACCCTAAGCGAGACTGGTACATCTGGTCAGATCCCCGCCCGGATGGCTCTCCTCCAAACAACTGGCTGAGCATATTTGGAGGTCCAGCCTGGGAATGGGATCCTGCCACGGGCCAGTATTATCTCCATTCCTTCCTTAAAGAGCAGCCAGACCTGAACTGGCGCAATCCGGAAGTCAAAGCGGCGATGTTTGCCGTCGTTCGATTCTGGCTGGATCGCGGGGTCGATGGTTTTCGAATTGACGTGGCTCATTTCATCATGAAGGATCCAATGTTGAGAGATAACCCTCTCACAGAGGTTCCCAGGAAAGCGATGCATAAATTGATGGGGGAATATGATTCTCAGGTCCACCTCTTCGATAAAGATCACCCCGACGCTCATACTGTGTATCGCGAGCTGCGCCAGCTTCTGGAAAGCTACAGCTCAACTCAACCACGGGTTGCCATCGGGGAAGTGCATATCTTCGATTGGAAGAAATGGGCAGCATATTACGGCAAGAATCTCGATGAGATTCATTTGCCCTTCAACTTCCAGCTCCTAAATATTCCCTGGACTGCTGAGGCCGTCAGGCAGATTGTGGATACGCAGGAGGCATCTATCCCTCCGGGAGCCTGGCCAAATTACGTCCTGGGTAATCACGACGAACCCCGCCTCGCAACCCGGTTGGGATTGCCTGGTGCGCGGCTCGCAGCCATGCTGCTACTGACTCTTCGAGGAACTCCTACACTGTATTACGGTGATGAAATCGGGATGACCGATGGCCAAATTCCTCCGGATCTGCAGCAAGATCCACTCAGCGCACGAGTACCGGGTTTGGGAAGAGATCCCTGCCGGACGCCGATGCAGTGGACTCCAGGGAAGAACGCGGGTTTTTCCTCTTCAAATACATCCCGACTCTGGCTTCCTGTTACCAATAACTATTCCGTGGTCAATGTCGAAAGACAGCTGACGGATCCCGGATCGATCCTAAATCTCTACCGCCAGCTCCTGGCTTACCGGAAAAAATCGCAAGCGCTTCAAGCGGGTCAATATCTACCGGTGGATAAGGTGCCGTCTGGATGTTTTGCTTATCTGAGGAGAATGGAGGGTGGTGATGGGGTATTCATCATGCTTAATTTCAATGCCCATCAGGTCGAGGTTCAGATCCCTGAATTTAAAAAGGGTTGTCTGAAACTCTCGACGCATATGGATCGTGCGGAGGAAATCGATTTCTCCGAATGGGTCTTGCGTGGAAATGAAGGAGTGATCATTGATCTTCGCTGATAACAGTAAATCTGCTAAAAGCTATCCGGGTATAATCTCTGAGTACAGCGCATAATCGCCGCGTACTTCTCCATGCAGCCAATCCGTCGCTATAGGTCATAAATTATCCGCATTTTTGCAATCGGCGAATTTCGCTGCCCCGGCAAATCGTAACCAGTAGAGAACTGGTGGATTAGACAGCAGCGGAATTACACAAGAAGAAAAAAAGGAGGTGTAAAAACAATACAAAATAAGCGCCAATAATTTTGAGTCAAATCCACTTCACTTTGAACGAATTCAGGAAAAGGAGATTGGAATGAAGAAGAAAAATTCACTTTGGGTCGTCGCAAGTCTTGTCCTGGCTGGCGCGCTTATCCTTGCAGCCTGTGCACCAGCCGCACCAGCGACAACCGAAGCCCCCCCGCCCGAAGAGACGGAAGTCATGACCGAAGAACCAGCAGAAACCGAGGTGATGACTGAAGAGCCTGCCGAAACCGAGGTGATGACCGAGGAACCGGCTGAGACTGAGGCGCCAACCGAAGCCCCCTTCCCTGTAATGCCGGGTGGTTACCTTGAGAGAGCGCTGACTGGGGAGTTCGCAGGCACCACAGTGACCGTCGATGGCCCGTTCACCAACCCGGACGACATCCGCTTCATGGAGTCTATGCAGGCGTTCATGGATGCAACAGGGATCACAGTCAATTACATCGGCGATAAAGAGTTCGAAGGTCGTATCTCCATCGCAGTTGACGCTGGCGATCCGCCCGATATTGCCGACTTCCCACAGCCGGGCGCAGTGGGAAACTTCGCCCGCCAGGGTCACCTGATCGATCCCACGACCTGGATCTCCCAGGAGTGGTTGACGCAGCAGTACAATCAGAGCTGGTTGGACATGGGAACGGTAGCGGGACCGGATGGTTCGCCGATGACTGGAGGTGTCTGGCATCGATTCAATGGGAAGAGCCTGGTCTGGTATCCCAAAGATGATTTCGATGCAGCTGGATACACCATACCTACGACCTGGCAAGAACTGCTCGACCTCACCCAGACGATTGCCGATGATGGCGATACCGCCTGGTGCATTGGCATCGAGTCTCAGGCTGCAACCGGCTGGCCGGCAACGGACTGGACCGAAGATTTAATGCTGCGCACCACCTCGCTTGAGAATTATGATGCCTGGGTGCGCGGGGAACTGCCCTTCTCCTCGCCAGAGGTGAAGCGCGCCATCGAGACCTGGAGCGAGATCTGGTTCAACCCGGATTATGTGTTCGGTGGTACGGATACCATCGTCTCGACCTACTTCGGTGACGCCCCATCGCCCATGTTTGAAGATCCGCCTGGTTGCTGGCTGCACCGGCAGGGGAATTTCATCACCGGGTTCTTCCCAGAGGGAGCTCAGGCAGGCGTAGATTATGACTTCTTCTACCTGCCTCCGGTCGATGAACAATACGGACGGCCCTTCCTGGTTGCGGGCGACATCATGACTATGTTTGTCGATCGGCCTGAGGTTCGAGCTTTGATGGAGTACTTCACCATCCCGGAATCCGCGTCCGGCTGGCTCCAGAACGGCGGCGCGTTGGCTGCGCATCAGACCGCTTCGCCTGAGATGTACGGTGTCGATCTCGAGCGCGGCATCGCCGAGCTGGTTGCCCAATCAACGAGCTTCCGTTTTGATGCCTCCGACTTGATGCCAGCTGAAGTCGGCTCGGGCTCCTTCTGGAGCGGCATGGTCGATTACGTTAGCGGCACTGCGGACCTGGATACGGTGCTCGCAGAGATCGACGCTTCCTGGCCGTGATCAGAATAGTAATTTAAAGCAAGGCTGCCAGCCTCAATCGGAAAAGGCTGGCAGCCTTGAATAAATATGTTTTCTACCAGAGGAAACCTGACAAAAGACGAAGATAAGCCCGGTGCGGATCTTAAAGAATAACTTCCCTGAATGCGGCTGTATGAAGAGAATCCTCATTTCTCCCGCCCAGATCCACCTTCACCCGTCTCCCCTCATACAGCCAGGTAAAAATCCATAAGGAGGCGATCCCATGATCAAGGTTGAAACGATCGAAAGACAGGATGGCAGCATCCCCGCCAGGTTCTTAGCGTGGTTAGCTCGCATGTTTCTGGCCGTTATCATCCCGATTCTCGCCTTTGCGGTCATATATTACGGTTTTATTTTTCTTAGAGATACCAATGCACCGAAGTGGGTCGTGGCATTGGTGGCGATCTTGTGGGGAGTAGGAGGTGTTGCCCTTCTCTACTGGGTGTTTAACGGAATCGTTGAACGCCTGCCAGACATATGGACTCAGAGATTGCAGCCATTTGTCTTCGTAGGTCCTGCGATCGCAATCCTTGTCTGGTATCTTGCCCTCCCTTCGCTGAGGACTTTCTACCTGAGCCTCTTTGGTCGGGATGGCCCGCCATCCGGGGTCGGCTTCTTTCAATCCTTCGCCTCTGATGCTTTCGTCGGTTTGAATAACTACGTGGCAGTATTTACTGAAAGATTGCTTCAAGAAGCGCTCCGTAATAATTTAATGTGGATCGTTTTCGGCAGCACGTTATCAGTGACGCTCGGCTTGCTGGTTGCTGTCCTGGCAGATCGGAGCAGCTTCGAAAGAGTATCGAAATCTCTCATTTTTTTACCGATGGCCATCTCGTTCGTTGGCGCTGGTGTCATCTGGAATTTTATGTATGAAGTCAAACCAGCAGGATCGACGCAAATCGGCGTGCTTAACGCGATCACAGTTGCACTTGGCGGAAGCCCTCATCCATGGGATAAATGGGCTGCGATCATCCCGTGGAACAATCTGTTCTTGATCCTGATCGTGATCTGGCTCCAGACCGGCTATGCCATGGTTTTATTCTCGTCTGCATTGAAAAGCATCCCAGATGAAATATTGGAAGCTTCCCGGGTGGATGGAGCGACGGAGATCCAGGTATTCTTCAGAATCATGATCCCCTACATACTGGGCACAATCATCACCGTGTGGACGACCATAATAATATTTACATTGAAAATTTTCGACGTGGTCTGGGTGATGACCGGTGGACAGTTTGGGACTCACGTGATCGCTACACAATTCTATCGCCAGTCCTTTACAGCCCGAAACTCGGGCTATGGCTCAACGATCGCCATCATCCTGCTGCTCACTGTAATTCCAGTGATGATCTACAATCTGAGGCAGTTCAGGGAACAGGAGGCATTTCTAAAATGAAAGGGAAACCTTGGACTGGAAAACTGCTTGTCAATCTGGCGTTGTTGATCATCGTCATCGTCTGGAGCATCCCGACGGTCGGCCTGTTTATTTCCTCATTTAGAAACCGCTTCGATATTCAGACTAGCGGGTGGTGGACCATACTTCCTCACCGTGACTGGGTGACAACCGCTGTATTCGATCCCAGGGAGCTGGGCCTGGATCCCCAGGGCGTGATGGAAGTCGAAGGTGTCCGCGGGACTTTCGAAGAGCTGCGGGCAGGTCTGCAATCACCGGACGGCAGTACCCGCGTCACCTGGATCGGCAATCGTCGCTTGGGTCGGATCGAGGTTCAAGAGCGGCAATGGATCGTTTCCTGGAATTTCACCCTGGATAACTACAAACAGGTACTCCTGGGCAGCTCAGCACAGATCACCCGCCCAGACGGCACCGTAGAAACAGTACCAGGCCAGGATATGTCGCAGGCTTTCTTCAATAGCCTCGCTGTCTCGATCCCTTCAACGATCATCCCTATCCTGATCGCCGCGTTTGCTGCATATGGTTTCGCCTGGATGAACTTTCCTGGACGGAAGATCTTTTTTATCATGGTGGTTGGGTTAATCGTTGTCCCCCTTCAAATCGCCCTGGTCCCCATCCTTCGTGACTACAACAGTCTGGGGTTGAACGGCACGTTCCTGGCCGTTTGGCTCGCCCACACGGGATTCGGCCTGGCGCTTGCCACTTACCTGTTGTTTAACTATATCAGTACTCTTCCCAGAGAGACACTCGAATCAGCTTTCATCGACGGAGCTTCCCATTTTACAGTTTTTCTCAGGCTTGTGCTTCCGTTATCCGTCCCTGCATTGGCCTCCTTTGCAATCTTCCAGTTCCTCTGGGTATGGAACGATTATCTGGTTGCACTTGTATTCCTCGGCACCGATCCAACTTTTAAAGTAGTCACTCAACGGCTGGCAGATCTGACGGGCACCTTCGGCAGCGACTGGCATTTGCTTACCGCAGGCGCATTTGTCACGATGATCCTGCCCTTGATGGTGTTCTTCTCTTTGCAACGGTACTTTGTGCGTGGCTTACTTGCCGGATCGGTCAAGGGATAATCAACGCGACAATAATCCAACCAGAGTCCCATCGTTGAATCAGTTCGATAAGGATGGCGGGAACATTCTGACCACAAAGAAGTCGGAATCAGGAAAACCAGAGGGTTCTCAATTGCTTCATGCCCCCGCAAGTCATTAAATCTGCATCGATAGATTGGCCGCTCTGGTTCTATTGGATCATGGCAACAACGCTGGGCTGGGTGCTCGGGAGGTATCTGCTTCCAGACCTGTCGATCGTAACGATTGGCATTGCACTCGGAATCATGCAATCGATGGTCTTAAAGAACCACATCGATAATCCCTGGCAATGGATCCTTGCGACGACGGCGGGTTGGATTTTCGGATCTGCGATCGTGGTTGGAATGTTGCCCACAGAGTTGGAACTCTTCACAGGCCCGATCATGGGGGGAACGACCGGGATCTCTCAATGGATATTAATGAGGAATAAAGTAGAGTGGTCCGGCTGGTGGATAGTGTTCAGCATAGTTGGTTGGACGACGGGCCTCACCCTGCTCCCCGGATTATTCCTGACCGGTACTATGGCTGGCCTGTTCACAGGAACTGCAATGATCCTGTTAATGAGATACCCGAAGAAAAGAGAAGATCAATAACAGAATAACAGACATGGCAGAAATCAATTTTCCTGAGGGTTTTACGTGGGGTGTGGCGACATCCGCGTATCAAATTGAAGGCGCCTGGAATGAGGATGGCAAAGGAGAGAGCATCTGGGATCGTTTCACGCACCTGCCTTATCGGATCGCCAGTGGAGATACAGGCGACGTTGCTTGCGATCACTACCACCGCTTTGAAGAAGATATCACATTAATGGCAGATCTTGGTATCCGGTTCTACCGGTTTTCAATCTCCTGGCCGCGTGTGTTGCCGGAGGGAACAGGACGGTGTAACCCGAAGGGATTGGGGTTCTACGACCGATTAGTTGACAGCCTTTTGGACAAAGGGATCTTACCCGTCGTTGCATTGAACCATTGGGATTATCCACAGGCGCTCATGGAAAAGGGAGGGTGGCCAAATCGCGAAAGTGTAGATTGGTTTTCTGACTACGCTCGCCAGATATTTGATCGGTTGGGAGACAGAGTACGCCGTTGGATCACTCACAACGAACCCTGGGTGATCGCATTCCTGGGATATGGATCAGGCCTCCATGCGCCAGGGATCTGCGACTACACCCAGGCTTATCAGGCCGTCCACCACCTCTTGCTGGCGCACGGCAGGACCGTCCAGCTCTTCCGTCAGGGTGGTTATCCTGGAGAGATCGGATTGGTCGTCGACATCAACCATTATCTGCCCGCCACTGATCGGCCAGAGGACGTTGCAGCCTGGCAGAGGGTAACCAGTCAAGTCAGGGATTTATTCCTTGATCCCGTGATCAAAGGAACCTATCCAGACGAACTGTTTAGCTGGATCGGCGCCCATCGACCGGTAATAATTTCCGGAGATCTTGAGATCATCAATCAGCCAATCGACTTACTGGGGATCAATTATTATCGCGGTGAAAAAGTCTCTTTCTCCTTGACCGGATCGTTGCTCAGGGCAAAACAAGAGCCAATTTCCGAACCCGGGTGGAGCCAGACAGAAATGGGTTGGGGGATCTATCCAGGTGGGCTGACCAGGGTGCTGATAGATATCCATCAACGATACCATCCACAAAAACTGTATGTCACTGAAAATGGGTGTGCTTTTCAAGATGTAATGGATGGCAGAGGGCGGATAGTCGACTGGGGAAGGATTAATTATTTGCGCGCCCACCTCCAGGCGGTTTATGCTGCCATCCAGGCGGGAGTAGATGTACGTGGTTATTTCGTTTGGAGCATCTTAGATAATTTTGAGTGGGACAGAGGATATCGGCCAAGATTTGGGTTGGTGCATATCGATTATGAAAACCAAAACCGCGTACCGAAAGAGAGCGCCTACTGGTATAGTGACGTGATCTCTTCCAATCGAATCTGTGTATGAGTTGGATTCTGAGATACATAATCTTTCCTTCGATCAGTTCCAACCACTCCTTCGTTTGAATGAATATACAGAGTATGAATAAACTAATTCAACCTCGTTAGCGATTTATGAAGAATGGAATAATTACCACCCAGAAAGACGGTCTCTGGTATAAGAATGCCGTATTTTACGAGCTGAATTTGCGCACCTTCAAAGACGGGAATGGGGACGGTATCGGGGATTTCGTGGGATTGGTCTCCAGGCTGGATTACCTTGAAAGCCTGGGGATTGACTGTATCTGGCTGCTGCCGTTCTACCCTTCACCGCTCATCGATGACGGGTACGACGTATCCGATTATTACCAGGTCCACCCGGATCTGGGCACCCTCGAGGATTTCAAGACTTTCGTGGATGCTAGCCACGCCCGTGGCCTGCGTGTGATCATCGACCTGGTACTCAATCACACCTCGGACCAGCACCCCTGGTTTCAGTCTGCCCGGTTGGATCCTAAATCACCGTACCGCGACTACTACGTCTGGAGCGATACCGATCAGAAATATTCGGATACACGGATCATCTTTCTCGACACAGAACCGTCGAACTGGACGTTTGACGAAGAAGCCGGCCTCTATTATTGGCACAGATTTTACGCCTGCCAGCCGGATTTGAACTACGATAATCCTGCCGTCCAGGACGAAATGTTGAACGTCGTTAGTTTCTGGCTGAATCTCGGTGTGGACGGCTTTCGCGCCGATGCAGTCCCGTATCTGTTCGAGCGTGAAGGCACGAATTGCGAGAACCTGCCCGAGACTCACACATACTTGAAACGCCTGCGGAAATTCGTCGACGAGAACTATCCCGGTCGAATCTTACTATGCGAAGCCAACCAGTGGCCGCAAGATGTTCGGCAGTATTTCGGGAACGGGGATGAATTCCACCTGGGGTTCCACTTCCCTCTCATGCCGCGCATATTCATGGCTATTGGAGAAGAGGATGTGTCGCCCCTGGTGTGGGTGATGGAGCGCACACCTCCGATCCCGGATTCCTGCCAGTGGT
>CAYQDF010000108.1:0-10725 GCA_964416175.1 uncultured Anaerolineaceae bacterium | reverse complement strand
CCGTCGATACACCCGGTCACGCCAGCCACCACTTTGCTTACCTGTTTGAGGAGGTCTGCTTCAGCGGAGACATCGGGGGCATCCGCATGCCGGGAGTCAGGCACCTGCGCCTGCCCATGCCGCCGCCGGAATTCCACCTGGAGAGCTGGCGGGAGAGCCTGAAAAAGCTGAAGCGAGAACGCTTCGCTTATATCGTGCCGACGCATTTTGGGGCTTTCGACGACCCCTCCTGGCACCTGGCAGCCCTGGAAAAAGCGATGGACGAGGTGGAAGCCTGGATGGAGGCGGTCATGCCGCGGGAACTCCCCTTCGATAAACTCAACGAAGAATTCTTGCGCTGGACACGCGAACGCTCTCTGGGGGAAGGCGTCCCAGAGAGCGTCCTGGACATCTACGAGGCGGCGAACCCCTCCTGGATGTCCACGCAAGGAATTCAACGTTACTGGCAGAAATTCCGCCAGGTTTAGACCATCATCGCATTGACCCGGTCGATCGTCTCGCGCGGGGGACGGATCTGCTCCTCTTTCAGGCGGTTCAGGGGCGTTTCTGTGAGGTTATAGAGGTCGAACAGGGAGGGCTGCCTGGTGTCGATGTAGATCAGCCCGGTGAGCAGCTCCTGCTTGGCGTTTGCCTCTTCGAGGATCGCCAGGGCGCGGGCGCGGTTAGTGGGGTCGTAGTCGCGCGCCAGCTTCTTCAAGATGATCCGCGATCCATCGTGCAGGGTGACATCAATCGCCTCCCCAGGTTCGTATTCGACCATGATGTCCTCGCGCGGCGGGACGAAGGACAGCTCGTGGATGGCGACTTCGTGGTCCTTGCCCCAGGCGTAAGAGTGCATCGATTCGTCGGTGTTGTTAAAAGTGACGCATGGGCTGATGATGTCCAGCACCGCGATGCCGCGGTGGCTGATGGCTGCCTTGATCAGCTCTTTGACCTGTCGCGGGTCTCCGGCGAAAGAACGGGCGACGAAGGTGGCGTTGCCAACCATCGCCTCCCAGGCGATGTCGATGGGCATGTAGGGGTTGGTGCCGTATCCTTTCAGGCTCAGGCCGGCCTCCGCCGTCGCCGAGAACTGGCCTTTGGTGAGCCCATACACGCCGTTGTTTTCTACGATGTAAACGAAGGGCAGGTTGCGCCGGACGACGTGCTTGAATTGCCCCATGCCGATGCTGGCCGTATCTCCATCGCCGCTCACCCCGATGCCGATCAAAGTGTGGTCGCCGAATAAGGCGCCGGTGGCCAGGGACGGCATCCTGCCGTGCAGCCCGTTGAAACCGAAAGAACGGCCCAGGAAGTAGGCCGGGCTCTTGCTTGAACAGCCGATCCCGCTGAACTTTACGACCCTCTCGGGGGGAAGATCCAGCTCGAAGCAGGCGGCGATGATCTGGCTGGAGATCGAATTGTGGCCACACCCCTGGCAAAGCGTCGAGGGCAGGCCGCGGTAGTCGGTCTTCTCCAACCCGATCAGATTGACCTGCGTCTTGGTTCGTGTAACAGTCGTGTCAGCCATTTCAGTTCGCCTCCCTGGCGCGAATAGCCTCCTCAACCCACCGGGCAGTCAGCGGCAGACCGTCCAGGCGGGCGAGCGAAATAAGTTTCACGCAATCGCGTGCATATTCCAGCGAGAGCAGCTGGTGCAGCTGCCCATCGCGATTCATCTCGACCACGTACACCCGATCGTGCCCGCGGATGAAATCCGAGACTTCGCTCGTAAACGGGATCGCCCGCAAGCGGAGGAAGTCCGTCTCCATGCCGTACCGGCTCAGGTGATGCCGGGCCTCCTGGATCGCGGGTTCGGTCGACCCGAATGCGATGATCCCGATCTCGGCGCCTGCGGAACTTTCGATCACTGGTTTCGGGACCAGGGTTCGGGCAGTCTGATGTTTCTTTTTCAGCCGCAGCATATTTCTCTCGTAGTCCGCTGGAGCTTCGCTGTAGACGGCAAACTCGTTGTGCCCGGTGCCGCGGGCGAAATAGGCGCTGTTCGGGTGCTGGTTGCCGGGAATCGTGCGGTAAGGAATCCCATCCCCATCGACGTCCAGGTAGCGCCCCCATTTCCCATCGAATTTTTCCAGGTCCTGCTCCGAGAGGACCTTCCCGCGGTCCATCGGCCGGTCCGGGTATTCAAAGGGGGTCGTCATCCACTGGTTCATCCCGATGTCCAGGTCGCTCAAGACGAAGATGGGAGTCTGGAGGCGTTCGGCCAGATCAAACGCCCGCCAGCCGAATTCGAAACACTCGTTCACCGAGCCTGGAAGGAGGATCACGCTGTCTGAATCCCCGTGCCCGATGAAATTCACCATGGTCAGATCTGCCTGGGAAGTGCGGGTTGGCAGACCGGTGCTCGGCCCGACCCGCTGAATATCCCAGACCACGATCGGGACTTCCGCATAGTATGCCAGCCCGGTGTATTCGACCATCAGGCTCAGGCCGGGACCCGAGGTGGAAGTCATCGCCCGCAAGCCGGCCCAGCCTGCGCCGACTGCCATGCCGATCGCTGCCAGCTCATCTTCTGCCTGCACGATGGCAAAGGTGTTCTTCCCGGTCTCCGGGTCTTTCCTGAGCATGGGTAAATACTCCGAGAGCGCTTCTGCCAGGGAAGATGCGGGGGTAATGGGGTACCAGGCAGCGAATTGGACGCCTCCATAGATTGCACCGAGGGCAGCTGCCGTGTTTCCGTCCGCCATGATGTATCCCCGAGTGGCATCCATCGGCTCGACCCGGTAGGGGTCGGTCTTCGCGAGGGTTGTTGCCGCCCAATCAGCCGCCTTCTGCACGAGGCTGAAATTCAAGTCGATGGGTTTTTGTTTGCCTTTGAAATGGAACTCCAGCGCCTGGTATATCTTGTCCAGTTCAATCCCCAACATCTGTGCGAGCACACCGACGTACACCATGTTGGCGACGTAGTTCTTCAAGTTGGGGGGTGCATCCGATTCCCTCACCAGCTGCTTGACGGGCATGGTGTAAACCGTGATGTCATCCCTGGTGATGGGCAGCTTGATGTCGTCTGCGTAGAAAAAGACTCCGCCAGGCAGCACATCCGCCAGATCGCGGGAGAAGGAATCCGGGTTCATGGCAACAACGATCTCGTGTTCGTCTCGCCGCGCCAGGAAACCTTCCTTGTTGACCCGGATCGTGTACCATGTCGGCAGGCCCTGGATATTCGAGGGAAACAGGTTCTTCCCAGACACCGGGATACCCATTTTGAACAAGGCTCGCAGGATCGTCAGGTTTGAAGTCTGACTCCCCGATCCATTCGCCGTGCCGACAGTGATCGAAAAATCGTTCACGACCGGGCCAACCTCAGAAACAGGCTTGAGATTAAGGGTTGGCTGTGCGGTGCTCATTATTCTTTGAACTCCTCTATTTTTCCGGCGCATCTATCGCGCCGCAATCTTGAGATTGACTACAGGGAAGTGACCGTTGCATTTCCATTTTCGCCGGAGACCACGCGGTGCCGGATCAGGTCAGTGTGCTCGATCAATGCTTTGTAACCGGCATCGAAGTCTCCCGAGGTGATCGAATCCACCATCCGCTGGTGATAACTCCAGACTTCCTCAAGATAAACATAGTCGGTGTATAAATTCAGCCCAACAGCCTCGTAGGCGACCCAATACGCTTCGAGGATTCCAAGCACGAACAGGTTATCCAGACGCCTGTAGATTGTCAGGTGCAGCTCGCGGTGTTCCTCCTGCGGGATGTGGATCGGTGTGCCGTGCAGCTTTTCCCAGGCGCGCCGCATCAGACCGTGGAGCGTTTCGAGGTCTTCGGGTGTGAGCCGGCGCACCGCTTCGTGCCAGTAAACAGCTTCGAGGTGGTTGCGCAGATCGGAGAACTGCAAGAAGTAATCGTGGTCCAGAGAAACGGCGTAACTCAAGCTCTGGGTAACAGCGGGGAAAAACGAGTATGGCTTACGCCGCAGACCGGTGCGCGGCCGCGCTTCGACCAGCCCCAACGCCCGGGCGGCTTCCATCTGTTCGCGGAGCGAGGAGACGCTCACCCCCAGCTGTTTGCTCAGCTCGCCCAGCGGGGGCAACCGCTCACGATCGCCGTTTTTCTTGTAACTGACTGCCAGGTACTCGAGAAATTCAGAGGTGGTTTTCTTCACCATACTGTTTTATCCTGCTGAAAAACGCCATGATTAATCATATTATTCAGATTATTACGACGATTTGAATTTTACCATTTTTGCTCACGGCCGTCAAGTTCAAGATACAAATCCGCTTCCGTTACCTCGTCGTTATAATGGACCAGGCGGTTCCGGTTTCCGGCGATTTCTCGCCGGATCTCCGCCTCTTCGTTCGTGAATACCCCCGCTTGAATTTCAGCAGCCAGCGTTGGCAGCTCTGAGATTGTCTGCCTGTCGTCTCCTATAGTTCATCGATCAACCCCTGAAAAATGTTCAAAGCCCCGGCGATCCTCCTCTTAACAGCTCCATAGCGGCAGCCGCCATGAGACCGGCTGCCCTGGGGAGCGCCTCCTCGTCGAAATCGAAGCGCGGGTTGTGGTGCGGCGCATCCAGACCCCTCGCCGGATTCGCCGATCCCACGAAGAAGTAACAGCCAGGAATATTTTCCATCAGGTACGCCATGTCTTCTGAGCCCATGGTGCGTTCATTCTGATCGATCTGGGCTTCCGGCAGCAGCCGTGCTGCGACATCCCTGACCCGTCCGGCAAGTTCCCCGTCGTTCACCAGCGCCGGAGTTACCCGCCAGATCTCGATTTCCGCCCGGCACCCGAAGCCGCGCGCCACGTCCCCCACAACTTCCTCAAACCGCTTCAACACAAGCCGCCGGATGCCAGGATCGTAGGAGCGGATCGTCCCCTTCAGCTCGACCGACTCCGGGATCACGTTGAACGCTTCGCCTCCTTCCAGGCTGGTCACCGTAATCACAGCAGCCATCTGAGGATTCACGTTGCGCGCGACGATGCTCTGCAAGGCCGTTACCACGTGCGCCCCGGCTAGGACGGGGTCGATCGTCAGGTGCGGAGAGGCGCCGTGCCCGCCGCGGCCAAACAGGCGCACCAGGAAGCGTTCCGAAGCGGCCATCGCCGGGCCGGGTGTGATCCCCAGCCAGCCGAACGGCTTGTCGTTCCACAGATGCAGCGCCAGCGCCATTTCTGGCCTTGGCGACTCCAGGACGCCATCTGCGATCATCGATTCTGCGCCGCCCATTCCCTCCTCGGCAGGCTGGAAGACGAACTTAACGGTCCCTGCCAGGTCCTCGCGATGCGCCTGAAGCAGCCGGGCGACTGCCAGCCCAATCGCCGTGTGACCGTCGTGCCCGCAGGCATGCATCACACCCGGATTTTGTGAGGTGTATTCTGCGCCGGTCTCCTCCTGGATCGGCAGGGCATCCATGTCGAAACGCAGTAAAACAACAGGGCCCGGCTTTCCTCCCTCCAGCAGGCCGACGACGCCTGTCTTTCCCACCCCGGTGGTGACCTCCATGTCCAGGCCGCGGAGCTCGCGCGCCACCACGCCAGCCGTCCGCACCTCCTGAAAACCCAGTTCTGGGTGGCGGTGAAAGTCCCGGCGCAGGTCGCGCAAGTATTCGAAAAGCTCCTGCGCTTCCATCAACAAATTGCTCAAATCGTTCCTCCTTGCAAAGAGTGACGAGATGCGGAAAGGATCGTTCAACCGAGGACCAGCCTGCGGAAGAGTTCCACATAGCGCGGGTTTGCGGGCGTGCTGTCCGGCGTATGCCTGGAGCGCATCCGCTCCTCGAACGCCTGCGGGTCCCCGATCTGGCTCTTATGTTCGAACAGGGCCATGAGTTTCCTTTCCCAGAATTCGGTGACGTCCAGCGTTATTGTGGGTTCCTTCGGAGAAGCCACCCACACTTCCCTGACAACATGTGGTTCGAGCCGCTCGTCACGCCACAGTTCGATGAAATTCAAGTGATCGCGCGCCGCGGGGTAGACTGCATCCAGGGCCGCCTGCCCGGCAGCCCGGTGGTCGGGGTGGTTGAGCAGGGTCTCCCGCACATACAGGTTCGTGGGATCGCAGGTCACCAGCACATCCGGACGGGTCTGACGGATGACCCGGGTGATGTCCTTCCGCAAGCGGAGGTCTGGCACAAGGTAGCCATCAGGGTAATCCAGGAAGCGGACGTCCTGCACGCCGAGCACGGCTGCCGCTGCGATCTGCTCAGCCTGGCGCAGGCGGCAGACCTCATCCGGCGTCAGGTTGGGATCCTTGGTGCCCTTATCTCCGCAGGTGAGCAGGCAGTACAAAACCTCGTGTCCCGCCGCGCGCCAGCGGGCTACCGTCGCGCCGCAGAAGAATTCAGGATCATCCGGGTGCGCCAGGACGACCAGAATGCGCTGTTTGTTTTCCCAATTGTCGGGTGGGTCCGACTTATCTTGTGGCTCCGATCGGCTCATCCGCCACCCTTGCTGCAGTCACAACCTCCGTTTTCGTGCCGATCACAGGGCGCCTCAGATTTCCGGCGCAGCGCTTCCAGCTCGTCCCAGGGTTGAAGTTCGAGTCGGGAAAATTCGTGCAGCGTGCCGTCTTCGATCTCCACCACGACGGTATCTTTCAGCGGAAAGACATCCACAACTTTTCCCTCGCCCTTCGGCGAGACCACGCGCTTGTTCCTTTTGGGGAGCTGTTTTCGCGCTTCTACGTACTGCTCGTACTCGTAAATGAGGCAGCAGCGCAGCCGGCCGCACATCCCTGTGATCTCGGAGGGTGTCAGGGAAATGCCCTGCTCTTTAGCCATCTTGATCGAGATCGGGCTGAACTCCGTCAGGAACATCGAGCAGCAGCGTGTCTCCAGACCGCAGGCCCCCATACCGCCCAGGAGCTTGGCGACATCCCGCGGGCCGATCTGGCGCATTTCGACCCGCGCCCGCTGGTAGTTGCGCTGGAGCACCCGGCGCAGGGCGCGCAGATCGATTTTCTCCTCTGTTTCCGTGCTGTACAAAAACGAGAGGCGGGCGCCATCGAAGGAATATTCCGCCGCCACGATCTTAACCCCCTTCAAATTCAACTCCGCGGCTTTTTCACGGCAGTTTATCAGCGCCTCCAGCTCTTTGCGCTGCCAGAGCTGGCGGATGAGCAGATCGCGCGGCGTGGCGCGGCGCTGGATCGGCTTCCAGGAACCGTTGGTGGGCTGCGGATCAAAGACGATCTCCACCACCTCGCCCAGCTGTTTCCCCCGGCTCGTTTCCACCACCGCGAAATCCCCAGCCATCAGGTCGGGGAAGCTGCTGGCGTCAAAATGATAAACCTTGCCGACTTTTTGAAAACGAATACCGACAATATAAGGTTGAGGCATGCATGCAATTTTACCCGATCATCGTGATCGGGATAAAATCGCTCTTCTGCATGGCGGCGACGCTTATTTTGGCAGCGATATCCTCGGCAACGCGCCGCAAGGCCTGCGATACCGGTGAGTCGGGATGGCTGATCACCACGGGGACCCCGTGGTCGCCGCCCTCGCGCACGGCCGGGTCCATCGGGATCGTTCCAATGAAAGGCACGCCGCTTTCTCGCGCCAGCTTTTCCCCGCCCCCGGACCCAAACACGTCCATCCGCGTCCCGTCCGGCAGCTCCAGGTAGCTCATGTTTTCCACGACGCCGAAAACCGGGATATTGAGCTGGCGGAACATCTCCAGCCCGCGCCGGGCATCGTCCAGGGACACCTGCTGGGGTAAGGTCACGATGATCCCGCCGCTCAGGGGCATGGATTGCGCCAGGCTCAGGCCAGCGTCTCCCGTTCCTGGCGGCAGATCGACGACCAGATAATCCAGCTCTCCCCACTCGACGTCAGCCAGGAACTGCCGGATCGCCGAATGTAGCATTGGGCCGCGCCAGATCAGCGGCTGATCCGGCCTGACCAGGAAACCGATCGACATGAGCTTCACACCGTGGGCAACCGCCGGGATGAGCTTTTCCTCACCAGCCGGCGGGAGTCTGTCCACCCCCATCATAGTCGGAATGTTAGGGCCGTATATGTCAGCGTCGAGCAGACCCACCCGGGCGCCCGATTGAGCAAGCACCACCGCGACGTTCACCGCCACCGTGCTCTTTCCAACGCCCCCCTTGCCCGATGCGATGGCGATCGCGTTCCGGATCGGCAGCTCCAGCAACCCTCTCGGCCGTCCATCGCTGGGTACGCTCGCGTCGAGCTTCACCTCGACCGACTCCACGCCGGGCAACGCCGCGACCGCCTCCCGGGCTTCCCGCTCGATCTGGGTGCGCAACGGGCACGCCGGGGTGGTCAGCATTACTGTGAAACTCACCTTGTCTCCGGTGATTTTAATATCCCGGATCATGTTCAGCGCGACGAGGTCCCGATGGAGCTCCGGCTCCTGAACCTTGCTCAGCGCTGCCAACACCATTTTTTCATCGACCTGATTGGTTTTTCCCATTCTATGCTACCTTATCACTTGAACGTCGGAAGATCCTGCCAAATTTTGAATCCAGTTCGACATTGTCGATCCAGATATCCGCAATCTTTCTCCTCCGGTATAACCCGGCTGCTGAATCAGCCGGTCACTGGTTGGTGGCTGCGGCAGCTGCCCCTGCCTTGCGAGCAGCTTTGGCGGCCTCCGCCTCGGCGCGAGCCGCTTCTTCCCGCGCGTAATTGGTCGGACGGATCGATGCATAGTATGATACCGGCCGCGAGAGGCGCTCCTTGTCATAGATGTTGTGCTGGTGCCGATCGTAAACAGCCAGTTCATAGTCGTGATCCATCTTGATGGCGTCGAATGGACAGAATTCAGCGCAGAACCCACAGTTCATGCAAATATCCACGTCGATGTAGAACTCCCTCGGTTCCGGCACCGGTCTGCCAGTCACAGGATCGTTCGTCCGCTCGATCCAGATGCACTGAGGCGGACAGACCTTGGCACAGATCCCGCAGGAGGTACAGCGATCGTGTTTTTCTCCGTTCTCGTCCACTTCGTACAGCAAGAACGGGATGAAGCGAAACTCCTCCGGCACCGGAAGCTTCTCTTCAGGATACTGCACTGTGAAAATGCCGCTTGCGTTCACCCCCTGTCGGCTGACGATTCCCTCCGCGTTGAAATAGCGCCGCTTGCCTTGCAGCAGCCAGCGGATATCTTCCAGATAAGTGGTGACAAAATGCTTCAGGGTGATGCTCAGACCCTGCAATAAGCCTTTACCGTACAAACCATCCATAAAAATCTCCTACTATCGATCAGTCTCGCCCAGAACGATGTCGATCGAGCCCAGGATCGCCACGACATCCGCGATCTTGTTGCCCCGAGTCATCTCGCTCAGCGCCGTCAGGTTGATGAACGAAGGCGCCCGGACGTGGTAGCGCCAGGGATTTGGTTTCCCGTTGGAGACCACGTAAAATCCCAGCTCGCCTTTGGGACCATCGACTCTTCCGTATGCTTCGCCAGCGGGGACACGCACCTGGTACTGGGGCTTCCCTTCCTGGATGGGACCCTCGGGCATATCCCGGATGACCTGTTCGAGGATGCGCAGGCTCTGCCGCATTTCGTCCATCCGGATCAGGTAGCGATCATAGATGTCGCCGTGATAACGCACTGCAACGTCGAAATCGAACCGGTCGTAGATGCTGTAAGGATCCGCCCGGCGGACGTCGTAAGGCACGCCGGAAGCGCGCAGCACTGGTCCACACGCCGAATAGGCTATCGCCTGCTCGGCGGTCAGAACACCCACCCCCTGCGCCCGCGCCCGGATGATCTCGTTGTTGGTCAGGAAGGTGTCCAGGTCGTCGATCTTGCGCGGCAGGCGTTCTCTAACCAGGTCTTTGACCTTTTCGAAGACCCCCTCGGGCAGGTCACGCGCGACCCCGCCGAAGCGGAAATAATTGCACATCATTCTCGAGCCGCTCACCGCTTCGAAAATGTCCAGGATCAGCTCCCGTTCGATGAATCCATACAGCAGGGGGGTGAAGAAAGCCCCCAGGTCGTTGAGCAAGAAACCAATCGCTGAAACGTGGTTCACAATCCGGGTCAGCTCCGCCATCATCACGCGGATATATTCGGCTCGCTCCGGCGGTTTGATCCCCATCAATTTTTCAACTGCGAGCACATAGCCGAAGTTATTGCTCATTGAGTTGAAATAATCCAGCCGATCGGTGAAGGGGATATTCATGATGAAAGTGTTCCGCTCGCCAATTTTCTCGTGATTGCGGTGCAGGTAGCCCATCACCGGCTGCAGGTCGACGATCGTCTCCCCTTCGATGCGCGCCACCATGCGGAAAACACCATGGGTGGAGGGATGCTGCGGTCCGAGGTTGACGATGATCTGGTCGGTCGTCAGGGCCGTCTCGCTGACCGGCTGTTCCAGGCGGCCGATCCCGGCGTACACAGCCGTTTCGGCGACCGGGGTCCATTTCTCCGGGTCGAAGCCGGCAGGGTAATCCACGTTCTTGTTGAAGGGATTCCTGTCCTCGGCCCGGTACACCTTACCTTCCGGCCAGCGGCTCTTGAAAGGTTTCCCGTCTTCCTCGTAAAAAGGCTCCCGCCAGTCTTTGCGGAGGGGATACCCGTCGAAACCTTCCCACATGAGGATCCGCTTCAGGTTAGGATGCCCCTCAAAAACGATCCCCAGCAGGTCGTAAGCTTCCCGCTCCTGGAAATTTGCCCCGGGGTAGACCGGGACCAAGGAAGGCACCACAGGGTTGTCCCGCGGGACCTGAGTCTTGAAAACCAGCGCCGGACCTCCGATCGTCCGGTAGGCGTGGTAGACCACTTCCATGATCCCGTCCGGCAGAT
>CAYQDF010000107.1:0-10794 GCA_964416175.1 uncultured Anaerolineaceae bacterium | reverse complement strand
GGAAGAGGCCGTAAGGCCGCGCCATCTCGAACGAGACGCCCCGGCTCTCTATCCAGGCAACCGACCCATCCGCTTTCTGGCTGACCAACGCCTTCAGCTCTTCGATCAGCCGGCTCTTGCCCAGGCCTGCCTCGCCAATCAACGCCAGGATCTGACCGCGGCCTTCGATGAGCCGATCCAGGGCTTCCTCCAGCGCGGCGAATTCCGCCTCCCTCCCGATCAAGGGAGAAGCCAGGCCGGGGATCCCGCGCGCCCTTTCAGGAGCTGCCTTCCTTCCCAGGACCTGGTAAACCTGGACCTGCTCCTGCTTTCCGCGCACTTCGATCTCGCCCAATGGTTCCGCTTCGATCCAGGGCCTGACAAGCCGATAGGTGTCTGCGCTGATCTGGATCGACCCTGGCTGGGCGGTCTGTTCCAGGCGCGCGGCCAGGTTGACCTCATCCCCCATGGCGGTGTACTCGCCCGCCAGCGCGGATCCCATCTCGCCGACGACCACGACCCCGGTGTTGATTCCCACCCGGACGTTGAAATCCAGATCGTACTCAGAGCGGAGCTGCTCGCGGTATCCCTGGATGCCGCTCACGATATCCAGTCCGGCCAGGACCGCGCGCAGGGGATCGTCTTCGTGGGCAGTCGGCGCGCCGAAGAAGGCGAGGATGGCATCGCCCATCAGGCGCGCCACGGTGCCGCCGTACTGCACCACCGGTCGGGTCAGGTAATCGAAGGCGACGTTCATGATCTCCGCCCACTCCTCCGGATCGAGCTGTTCAGCCATGGAGGTCGAGCCTTTGACATCGCAGAACAGGATGGTGACGACCCGCCGCTCTCCGGCGAGATCTTTTCTTTTGGGGATGGGACCGGGATCGGTCAATGAACTCATTTAATTGCTTCGTATCTTCAACAGCACCACTGGCAGGTGTGGAAAGCTGCCCCTCACCAGCCGGGTCCAATCCGCGGAGGGTCTACCGGGCAGTACCTTACCGCAGATAGACGCCGTCCGCGAAGCACCACATCCAGTTCTCGCCAGGCTCAAAAGAACGGACAATCGAGTGCCCGGTCTGTTCGAAGTGCCGGCGGGCGTGGCGGTTTTTGGACTGATCACAGCAGCCGACCTGACCGCAGGTCATGCAGATGCGCAGGTGAAACCAGGTGTCTCCCGTCCGCAGACACTCCAGGCAGCCCTGCCCGCTGGGGGTGACGTCTCTAATCTGGTCCATGTGAGAACAGTTTGTTGCTTTAGGAGCACCGGATTGCCTGGCAGCTGTTTCAGACATGATCCCTCCATTTTTCGGGGTATTATACTTGAGTTGTCGATTCCTCGTATAATACCCCCATGTCCAACAACCCGCTCAACCTGACCCTTCGGTTCGCCCTGGAGATCGCCGGGCTGTTCGCGTTCGCGCTTTGGGGATGGACGCAGCATGTCGGGGTCCTGCGCTACCTCCTAGCGATCGGTGCTCCCCTGGCGGCAGCCATCCTGTGGGGAGTCTTCAGGGCGGAGGAACCTCTCGGGCCGCAGAAACCTCCCGTGACCATCCCGGGCGCGCTCCGCCTGGCGCTGGAAATCGCGTTCTTCGGACTGGCGGTCTGGGCGTTCTACGCAGCCGGCCGCCCGATCTGGGGGCTGGTCTTTGCGCTGCTGGTCCTGTTCCACTACCTGATATCCTACGACAGGGTGGTCCGGCTGTTCCAGTGAGTTGCGAAAACCTCGGAAGGACAGCTCTGCCGGGGATGAAATACCGGCCGGCCGATATCCCTTGATCGAGTGATGCGAAAATCAAACAAGGAGATTCCAACATGGCTTTCAATTTGCGCAACCGGAGCTTTGTCAAAGAGCTCGACTTCGAGCCCGAGGAGCTGCAGTTCCTGCTCAAACTCTCGGCGGAACTGAAGGCTGCCAAATACGGCGGCTACGAGCAGCCGAAATTGAAAGGGAAGAACATCGCCCTGATCTTCGAGAAGACCTCCACCCGCACACGCTGCGCCTTCGAAGTCGCCGCCCACGACCAGGGCGCCTATGTCACCTATCTGGGACCGGAAGGGTCGCAGATCGGACACAAGGAATCCATGAAGGACACCGCCCGGGTGCTCGGGCGTATGTACGACGGGATCGAGTACCGGGGTTTCGCCCAGGACACGGTCGAGACCCTGGCTGCGTACGCCTGCGTCCCGGTCTGGAACGGCCTGACGGACGAATTTCATCCCACACAGACGCTGGCCGACGTCCTGACGATGCTCGAGCACAGCGGCAAACCGCTCAACGCCATCGCCTACTGCTATCTGGGCGACGCGCGCAACAACATGGGAAATTCTCTCATGGTAATCGGCTGCAAGCTGGGCATGGACGTCCGCCTGTGCGCCCCGCAGGAGTTGTGGCCGAAGGCTGACCTGGCGGCGACCTGCCGGGAGATCGCTGCCAGCACCGGCGCCCGCCTGACTCTCACCGAAAGTGTCGAGGAAGGCGTCAGGGGCGCCGATTTCCTCTACACCGACGTCTGGGTCTCGATGGGCGAGCCGAAAGAGGTGTGGGATGAGCGCATCAGAATGCTCAGACCTTACCAGGTCTCCATGGAAGTCATCCGAAAAACGGGCAACCCGAAAGTCAGGTTCATGCACTGCCTGCCGGCCTTCCACAATCGGGAGACCAGGATCGGCGAAGAGATCTACCAGAAGACCGGGCTGGAGGGCCTGGAAGTAACCGACGAGGTGTTCGAATCGGAGCATTCCATCGTATTCGATCAGGCGGAAAACCGCATGCACACCATCAAGGCGATCATGGTGGCGACATTGGGAGATTAACCAAAAGGAAGCGGTGATTTGAAATCAATTATGAACATCCTGGGGGCGCTGCTGGCCCTGGCAGGCATCGTCTGGATCCTCCAGGGAGTCAACCTCCTCCCGGGGAGCTTCATGACCGGGCAGATCCAGTGGGCGATCTATGGGGCGATTGCGCTGGCAGCGGGACTGGCCCTCTTTTTACTGGCGAACCGGCGGCGGCCGCCTCCGGGGTGAGATGCACAACCAGGATACCAGCGCCGCCCTGGAGTATCACCAGGGCACCAGCCATCCGTACGGGCATCTTCTGAGCCCAGAGCACCGCTATCACCCGGCGGACCAGCCGCTGCTGTTCAAAATCTACAGAGGCCTGGAGCCGATCCCCCTGCCGGAGGTCCGCCCTATTCAGGAGGCCGACACTGTCAGCGCGCTGGAGGCGATCGGCAACCGGGTGCGGCTGCCCCCTGCCGAAATTACCGGCCCATCCCTGCCCGCGCTGGCGCGCCTGCTGTTCTTTTCGGCAGGGATCACCAAGACCATCCGGTATCCTCCCCCCTGGGGGGAGATCCCATTCCGCGCGGCAGCCTGCACGGGAGCGCTTTACCATATCGAGATTTACGTGGTGGGCGCGGACCAGCCAGGACTGTCCGCCGGCGTCTACCACTTCGATCCCCAGGGATTCGCCTTGCGCCGCCTGCGCTCAGGTGACTTCCGGGAGGCGCTGGTCGCAGCCGCCGGGGACGAACCTTCCCTGGCGAGAACCCCGGCGGCGCTCGTGCTCACGGACGCCACCTGGCGAAACGCCGTCAAGTACCAGGCGCGGGCGTACCGCCACGCCTTCTGGGACAGCGGCACCATCCTGGCGAACACGCTGGCGGTGGCTGCGGCGCTCCATTTGAAGGCGAAGATCGTGCTTGGTTTCGCTGACGAGGCGGTCTGCCGCTTGCTGGACATCGACCCGGAGCGGGAGCTCCCCCTGGCGCTGGTCCCCATCTGGGAGGGACAGGAGCTGCAACCCCCTCCTGCCCCGCCGGCGACGCCTCTCGGGCTGGCTGTTGAACCTTATTCTCCGCGCGAGCGCAGCTTCCCGGCCATTCTTGCAATGCACAGGGCTTCTTCGTTGCCTGACGGGGAGGCCGCTTCCGCCTGGCGGCGAAAAGCATTGAAAACAACAAAAACCGAACCTGCTCGTGGCGCGACAGGCGCGCTGACCGGTCCGCTCATCGAACTCGACCCGATCCCGGAGCCGGATCTCCCGCGGGAATCCATCGAAGCGGTGATCCTCCGGCGCGGTTCGACCCGCCGGTTCGCCCGCGAGCCGATCCACTTCAGGCAGCTTTCGACCCTGCTCCTCCACACAAGCCGCGGATTCGAGAGCGACTTCGCGGAGTCCCCCGATGTGCAGATCAACCAGGTTTACCTGATCGCAAACGCGGTCGAAGGCCTGGCGCCGGGGGCTTACGTCTTCCACCGGGAGCTTCGGGCACTGGAGCTGCTCCGCCTGGGAGATTTCCGGGACGTCGCCGGCTACCTGGGGCTTTACCAGGACCTGGCGGCGGACGCCAGCGCCGATATCTTCTTCATGAATCACCTCCCGGCGGTCCTGGAGAGGCTGGGCAACCGCGGGTACCGCGCCGCACAGCTCGCAGCCAGCATCGCGGCCGGACGGATCTACCTGGCGGCGTACGCCCTCGGCTTCGGCGCGAGCGGGTTGACTTTCTTCGACGACGCCGTGACCGAATTCTTCTCCCCGCACGCCGCAGGGAAAAGCGTCATGTTCCTGGTCGCGATCGGGAGAAAGATGAAGCAATCTTGAAAACGAGAAAATCTTGCCAGAGATCCTGGACAGCCCCTTGTTTTATTTAAATCCAGACCCTCATTCCTGGAATTCGAAGACGATTTTTAACGCGCGGCCATCTGCTCGCCTGTGGGTCAGGTCGAAAGCCCGGCGGTATTCGTGCAGCGGGAACCTGTGCGTCACCATCCAGGAGAGGTCCACCGCCCCGCGCGCCAGCAGGTCGATGGCCAGGTCGAACGTCTTCCACTTTTTCCCTTTGAAACGCTCCGCGTGGTGATAATAGGACGCCGCCCTGACCACGAGCTCCTGGGCGAAGATCGCGGACCAGTCAATCCCCCTGGCGATCCCCGGCACTCCGACCAGCACCACCTTTCCCCCGTTGCGGGTCAGCCGCAGGCAGTCATCGATGGAGCTGTCGCTGCCGACGCACTCGAAAGTGATGTCAGCGCCGCCGAGGACGATCTTTTTACCCAGAATCGGGCTGCGGACGCGCGCGCCGAAAATTTCCGCGAGCGCCTCGTAATGACCGCTCTCCCGATCGGTCATTACGACCGCAGATGCGCCCAGTTTGCGGGCTGCTTCCGCCTGGAAGCCGTACCTGGCCAGGACCACGGTCTCAGCCTGAGACCCCAGTCCCCGGAGAGCTGCCAGGACGCACAACCCGATCGAGCCCGCCCCGGCGATCAGCACCCGGTCCGCGTCCGCGGGGTAATTCTGCAGCACCGCGTGGAGCGAGACCGCCAGCGGCTCGATCATCAGGGCATTTTCGTCGCTGACCGCGTCCGGGACCCGGTACAGCTGGCTGCGGTGGGCAAGGAAATACGGCGCCCAGCTGCCGCCCGTGTCGCGGCAGGCGCCGGAAATGAGGCCGGGCGACAGGTCCCCCTCTGTCGTCCGCTCGCAGCGGTTGATCTCCCCCCGGGCGCAGAACCGGCACAGGTCTTTGAACCCGCGTGGCCGGCACCAGAGGACTGGCTCGACGACCACCCGCTCGCCAGCCTGCCAGCCGTCGATTTCCTTCCCCACCAGGGCAAGTCGGCCCACGTTCTCGTGCCCGATGATATGCGGCATGGAGGTCAGCGGGGTGAAGTAAGGGCTGGTGGTGAGGAAGATCGTGGAAGTATCGGTCCCGCAGATCCCGCCCAGGCGGGTCCGGACAATGGTCCAGTCCTCGCCAGGCAGGCGCGGATCGGGGACCTCGGCGTAGGCAGTGCAGGACAGCCCGGACCACAGGATGGGCGGGTAGACTTTGCTGAACGCAACACCAAGCAGGTAACGGGGGATCGTGGCGTTAAATTTGATGGCGCGCATTTTTCATTCCATCACTGACAGTTCGAAGACGTGCACTCCCCAGGGAGGGAGGTCGAGGTACAGGCCGCTCTCCATCAGATCCTTCCCGGAGCGTTCGTACACGACATCTCCCAGCTGATCGGCGAGGCGAATCCGCCTGCCTTCCAGCTCGGGGAAAGGAAGACGGAGGTAGCACTGCCCCTGTTCCGGGGAGTAGTTGACCGCAACCAGGAGCTTTTCCCCGGCCGCGCCGCTCCAGCCAAATGCGATGATGCAGTCATACGTCAGGTTTCCGGTCCAGGCCTGGAGAGGCTCGAGCAGCTGCCAGCGGCTGCACCGGAATTCTGGCCTCTTCATGACCTGGAGCAGGCGCTCGTAGAAGTCCGCGAGCACAGGGTCGAGAGGTTCGACCGGGGCGCGGCACAGCTGCACCGGCAGGCGGACGCGCGCCCCTTCCAGCTGCCCCTGGTGGAAAAACTTCAATCCCGGTGAAAGGAACGTGATCGCCGCCGCTGCCTGGTGAGCACCGGGCGGGAATGTGGCCGCAGCGCGCGGCTCGTCGTGGTTTTCCAGGAAGCGCACGAGCTTTTTCTGGTAGTCCAAGCTGGCGAAGAAGTGCTCCCGCACCTGGCGGGGCTGCCAGGCGCGCAGCCGGTCGTAGAGGCGCTTGTCGTAGGTGTAATCGAATCCCTCCTGCTGGAGCGTCCACTCAAGGTCCCAGTACACCTCAGCCAGGAAGGTAAATTCTGGGAAACTGGCCCGTACGGCTTCGATCGCCCGCGGCCAGAACGGCTGGGCCTGGATCCCCCACGTGCGCTGGAAGACCTGCGGGAGGACCAGCATCGCAACGTCGCAGCGGACACCGTCGCACAGCCTGGCGATTTTGAGCAGCTCCGCGATCATCGCTTCCTGGAGGTCCGGATTCCCATAGTTCAGCTGGAAAGTATCCCGCCACCCAGAGAAGTAGGGATCGCGGCCAAAGGCAAGGATGCCTTTTCCGCCTGGAACCTCGCCGAAGTTCTCCGGTTCTCGCGCCAGGTCTTCCGGGGAGCCGGTGACGTAGAATTCGGGGCGGCTCAATACCCAGGGATGGTCACGGCCGGTGTGGTTCGGGATGAAATCCAGCATCAAGCGCATCCCGAGCGAGTTCAACCGCTGACGAAACCGGCTCAACGCTGCGTCGCCGCCCAGCTCGGGGCTGACCATGTAGCCTGTGATCGCAAAGCACGATCCGCACACGTCTGCTGGTTTGAAATCCGGGAGAGCTGCCTGATATTCGGCCAGCGCTTCTGGGAGCTGGAGGGCGATCTCCCGCCCGAGAGGGCTGGTCTGCCAGACGCCCAGCAGGTAAACCCAATCGAAGCCGAGCCGGGCGAGCCGGTCCAGCTCTTTGTCCGGGACGTCGCCCAGCGTCGCCGGTCTACCCAGCCGGTCAGCCAGACGGCGCAGCCAGACGCGGGTGTTGGCCTGGTAGAGGGCCGGGTCAGCCTGAAGCCCGGACAAGGTCCATCACCTGTGCATTCCAGGGGAATTCAATTACTGCCGCCCAGATGGGCTGCGCAGCTCGCAGGTCGCGAAGCGTTCGGTGCCGCAAGCTGATCACCTGTCCCGTTCGCTGTAAAGCACCATCGAGAGTATGAACGAGACCACGCTGACCACGAGGGCGCCAAAGAAGGCGGGCCAGAATCCCTGCACCTGGAATCCCTGGCCCTGGAGCAGCCAGTTCGTGATATTAGAGGCTATCAAAAAAGTGGCTGTGTTGATCACGAGCATGAACAGGCCGAGCGTGGCGATGATGCATCCGCAGGAGAGCAACGCCAGAATGGGCCGGAGGACCGCGTTCACCAGGCCAAGCACCGCCGCCATGACGATAACGGTATTCGTGCCGTTGGCGCCGTCGACATCGATGCCGGGGATGAGCCAGGCGGCTGCCGCCACCGCGATGGCAGTGATCACCCAGCTGATCAGGATCTTTTGCATGGGACCTTCTCCTTTTTTCTTATTCCGACTCCTGAAGGCTTTCACCTAGACTTTTCCAGGACTGGCGTGGAGTCTGGAAAGGCTTGCGGGCATACCCGCTGATTTTACTTGATCCCCTCCAATCCCAAAAGGTTTACAGATTTATCAGGGGATCCCCCAGAAGCGGCGAATTCGATTGACGAACGCACCGATCTGGCGTAGACTATTAAAGGATAATTAAAGTCAGTTCGGGAGAACGGGAAAATGAGGGCTTTTGTTGTTGATTGCCAGACCGGATCCGCCGAGTTACCCCGGGTGTCAGCGCCCTTATCCAGGATGTCGGGGAAACCAGCGGTAAAGACAGGTCCAGGATCGAATATCCAGCAGAAACCTGATTAAGGAGCAGGCCATGAAAGGTATATCTAAGTTCCTGATCATCACGTCTCTTCTCGTCATCGCCTCCGTTCTGCTCACCAGCGTCGCCCGGTCTGGCCAGGCAGAGCAGCCGCTTGCCGGGCTGGCGACCCAATCTCCTGTCCCGGGGGCAGGCGGGGCGCCTCCGCCAGGGGTCTTTCTCCCCTTCATCAGGTTCAGCCAGACCTATGGGATCTCGGGCCGGGTGACCGATCTGAATAAGAACCCCATTCCGAACGTAAAAGTCGTCGACAGCAGCGGGCAAACCGCCTTCACGAATGGGAACGGCGACTACACCCTGAACGGGCTGCCGCCTGGCAGTCACGCCGTCGCGCCGTCCGCAGAAGGATATGTGTTCACTCCCGCGGTCAAAGAAGTGGACCTGTCCGGGGCGACCAGCGGAGTAGATTTCACCGCGCTGCAGCAGTGCAGCGAGTTGATCGTCAACGGCGGGTTCGAGAATAACCTGGCCTGGGAGCTGCCGGCGACGGAATACACGGCGGCGTACACCACCAGCGCCGCCCATTCCGGGGCGCGCTCTGTTCGAACCGGGATCGTCAACCCGGCGGATAACCGGTACAGTTACTCCTCCACCCGGCAGTTGTTCACCATCCCCGCCAGCGCGACCAGCGTCACCGCAAGGCTGTGGCTCTATCCGGTGAGCGGCTCAGCGGCGACCACCACCACGCTGGCGGAGCGCCCGAGCGGCCCGGACTTCGAGTCAGCCGCGCTGTCGACTGATGTCCAATACGTCGTGGTGCTCGATCAATTCAACAATCTGATTGGTACACTGCTTTGGATGCTGAGCGATAATGCGCAGTGGGGACTCTACGAGTTCGACCTGACGAAATATGCAGGGACATCCATCAAGATCCATATCGGCACCTACAACGACGGCATTGGTGGAGTCTCTTACATGTTCGTGGACGACGTGTCGGTTGAATCCTGCCCGGAATCAGGAGTTCCGCCTGCTCCCACCCCCACTCCGACAGGCATTCCACCGACCTGCGCCAACCAGATGGTCAATCCCGGCTTTGAGAACAACAACGGTTGGGTGATCCCTGCCACCGTCTATTCGGCTTCTTACTCGACCCTTCAAGCCCACAGCGGAACGCGTTCCATGCGGACGGGGATCTACGGCGCCGTATCGGATGTGTTCAGCTACTCCGACGCCTACCAGGTGGTCAGCATTCCCTCTAACGCGGCTTCCGCGTCGTTGAACATGTGGATCTACCCGAGCAGCCTGGAGGCATCGAATGTGTCTCTCCCCCAGACGCCAGCTCCCGGCACCCTGTTCGGAGAATCGGTCCTGACCACCGACGTTCAGTACGTGCTGGTCTTGAACACCAGCGGATATATCCTGGAAACGCTCATGTGGCAGCTCAGCAACTCCCAGCAGTGGACCCTGAAGGTTTTCGACCTCACCAAATACAAGGGGAGCACCATCCGGATCCAGTTCGGCACCTTCAACGACGGGGATGGGATGAAGTCCTCCATGTTTGTCGACGACGCCACCCTGCTCAGCTGCTCTTCCCTCCCGCCCACCGCGACCCCAATTGCCAGCCCGACTCCGACGCTCACGCCCGTCCCGATCACCCCACCCGCGCCGACGCCGACGCCGACGGGATGCAGTGAGCTCCTCCTGAACAACAGCTTCGAGAACAACAACGGCTGGATCATCCCGATCACGGAGTTCTCGGCAGGCTATTCGACGACGCGGGCTCACTCCGGGCTGCGTTCCATGCGGACAGGCATCGAATTCATCGAACATAACCGCTTCAGCTACTCGGACTTCCGGCAGGTGGTGACCATCCCGTTGAGCGCAAACACCGCCACGCTGAGCACCTGGACCTGGTCGAAAAGCCAGGAACTCCTCGCGAATACCGTCCTGGATCGTCCCACGCGCGAGCCTCTGCTCGGGGCATCTTCCGGCGGCGATGTGCAGTACATCCTCATCCTGGACGCCTACGGGAACTGGATCGACACCCTGCTGTGGCAGCTCAGCAATCTGAAGCAGTGGGAAAACCATACGTTCGATCTGAGCAACTACGCCGGCTATACCATCAAGATCCAGTTCGGCACGTTCAACAACGGCGTGGGTGGAGTCTCCAGTATGTTCGTGGACGACGTAACGCTCCAGGTCTGCCCATGAAGAATCAGGATTGTTGACGCAGATCGCTTACCGGCCGGGCCAGTTTCCAGCCGATCTTTCTGGAAGCGATCTCAAAAAACCTAACGAACATGCCTTCGGGATAGAACAATCCAGCGCGCTGGCTGAGGCTGGAGGCTGAGCTTGTCGAAGCCTGTCGAAGCCAGTCGAAGCCAGACAGACTCAACCCGTTCACTCCTCGATCAGCTTCCCGGCAAGGAGGCACCAGGCGTTCCAATCGATCACCTCGAGCGCGTCGACCGCCGCCCAGAGGTCGGCGCCCGCCAGGATGATCCCGTGCCGCGGCATCAGCACTGCGGCAGCGTCGAATGCCATCAGTTCCCGCCGGCGCGCCAGACAGGCGACGATGCTCTCCGCCTGCGCCTGGGAATAGGGCGGCGTCGGTTCA
>CAYQDF010000106.1:0-10802 GCA_964416175.1 uncultured Anaerolineaceae bacterium | reverse complement strand
CAATGGGGTTCGTGAGCATCAAACGATAGCCCATTTAGGAGGTTGAAACATGACTGCTACTACATCAGTCGCCAAACCGGAAGTCTTTACCCGAAAAGCATCCGGCCTGGTCAGGGTGATGTCTCCCTATTCGGCGTTTATCTATAACGTCTTAACGATGGGGTTGATCTTTCCCTGGACTTATCTTTGGGCTCCAGGTGCACTTCCGGGTGGGAAATTGGTCTGGGGCATCCTTTTAGCGATGCTGATCGAAATACCGATCGCCTTCTCATACGTGTGGCTCTCGACTGCGTTGCCACGCTCCGGAGGTGATTACGTCTTTGAGAGCCGTGTCTTCGGCGGAGGGATTGCCTTCACGGTCGTGATGTCAGGTTACGTCATCTGGATTCTGCAGTGGGTCGCGCTCTCCGGATGGCTGCTGTCATATCTGGGCTTCGCGCCCCTCTTCTTAGGCCTCGGGGCGACGCTCCAGAATGCTTCGCTGTCAAGTCTTGGAGTCTGGTTCACACAACCAACCGGCATCATCATCACCAGTATATTGAACGCGCTCGTTTCAATGCTCATCCTGGTGAGCGGTTTCAAGAACTATGTTCGGTTCCAGTGGGTGATGTGGTACGTGGTGCTGGCAGCCTTCGTCGTGATGTTCGCCGTTTTGTTCTTTACACCTCCGGCATCTTTCGTCGAACGAATGAACTCCTTCTCATTGGCGTCAGGAGGGGCAGCAAACTTCTACGAGACTGCAGTCAATGCCGTCACGGGAGCAGGGATCAACCTCAATCCCCCAGTCAGCCTGTTGGCGACTCTCCTGGTAGCCCCAATCGCATGGACTTCTTTGCAGTGGGCTACCTACAGCGCCCAGCAGAACGGTGAAATCAAAGACGCGCGGTCTTTCAAAAACCAGGCCGTCATTATGGTAGGCTCTCTGATCTTCACCGGCATCCTCCTGGCACTCCTGGCGGTTGGTCTCGAGCGACTGGCCGGCTCCGAGTTCCTGTACGTCGCAGGGGCGGGTTATTGGTCGCTTATTTCTGAAGCCACGATTAACGGGTTTTACTTGTGGCCGAATATCATCGCCATCGCAGTCACAGCCAGCCCCATCATCGTCATCATTATCGGATTGGGCTACATCCTCAATTCTCACCAAATCGTCCACAACTGCTATATCGGCATGACCCGAGTGATGGTAGCGATGTCCCTGGACCGATTGCTGCCAGAATGGTTCAGCAGAGTGAATGAACGCTATCACACACCAGTTAACGCGCACCTGGCCTACTTCCTGGCGAGCATTCCGGTTATCCTGGCTTATAACCTGGTCTCCGGATGGGTCGGATTAACTCTGGGGGTCACGTTCGGCTGCGGGTATGTGTTCATCATCACCTGTCTTGCAGGTGCGCTCCTGCCCTACCGTGCAAAAGATGTATACGACGCGTCGCCGGGCTCCAAGTACAAAGTCAGCGGGTATGTGGGCGTACTGACAACGTTGTTAGGTATGGTAGCCTTCATCCTGACCACCTGGTTTCTCGCTCCTCAAGCCTTTGCCAGCTACCCGGTCCTGGTTTGGCTGGTGAGGTTGGGCTCCATCATCGCTGTCCTGTGGTTCCTCTACCCGGTTAGAAACCAGCTGAGGGAATGGATGACAGGCGCAGAGATGCCGCTCTTGTCAGCTTTAGGCATGCTCGGCGGCGGTTTCGGGATGGCCATGGTGATCGCCTTCCTGCTTGCTCCGCAGCTGGGTATTCTTGGAAATTGGGACTTCTCGAACTTCCCAGCCGGTTTGTGGGCGCAGATTATCGCCTTTGGGCTTATCCTCATCTCGGCAGTGTGGTATCTCCTGGTGAAGCGTGCCCAAAGATCCCGCGGAATCAATGTCGATTTTGCGTTCAAGGAGATCCCACCCGAATAAGATCAATGAATTCATTCTAGGAACACCCTGATACTCGGTGATGGTGGGCGTGCTCACCTGCCCGCCATCACCCCTTGTTCTAGTTCTTCCGTACCATATCATTGACGCTGCATCGAGGAGGCTGTTGTAATGAAGGACCAGGCACAAGTTGTTGTTATTGGTGGGGGAATCTATGGTGTCAATATCGCCTATCACCTTGCAAAAATGGGATGGAAAGATCTCATTTTGCTCGAAAAACACGATATCTCCAGCGGTGCAACAGCTCACGCAGCTGGACTGGTGACGCAGTTTGCGACATCCCAGACGCTGATGCAATTCAGGAAATACAGCATTGAACTTTACAGCGAATTAGGGTTGTTCAACCATGTTGGCAGCATCCGCGTGGCCTCCACCCCTGAACAATTGAGAGAACTCCAGCGCAGTGTCAGCCGGGCGAAAGGGATCGGGATGGAAGTTGAAATCATCTCGCCTTCCGAAGCTCGCCGAATCATGCCCCAGCTGAGCGAAAAAGAGCTGTATGGAGCGATATATCTCCCGCGAGACGGGCATCTGGATCCTTACACCACGACCACCGCGATGGCGCGTCTCGTCCGGGAGATGGGAGCGAGCATCTATACCGGCACTTTAGTGGTCGGGATAGAGCTCGATGACCATGGTCGAGTGTCCAGAGTCTTGACGAACAAAGGCAGCATCAAGACCGAAATCGCCGTCATCGCAGCGGGGATCTGGTCGCCGCGAGTAGGCGCTATGGCTGGAATTCCGATCCCATCCATCCCAATCGACCACCAGCACATCGCGCTGAAAGCGGTGCCTGGGAACGAGTTCCCCCACAGCACACCCTGCCTGCGGGACCCGGATAATCTCGTCTACATGCGCGAGGAAGCTGGCGGACTTGTAATTGGAGGTTACGAACCGAATCCTAAAGCCAGGTGGGTGGACGGTGTCCCCTGGGAGCACGACGGAACTGCGCTTCCCCCGGATTACGAACGCTTCGAACAGCTCATGGAGGGCGCCATTCGCCGGATTCCTTTCCTGGACAGAGCGGAGATCATTTCCCTGGTTTGCCATCCCGGCGCTTATTCTCCAGATTGTAAACCCCTGATCGGCCCGGTGCCGGAAGCAAGAGGCGTCTGGCTATGTTCAGGCGTATCCTTAAACGGATTTGGGGGAGCTGGCGGCATTGGTAGGTTGCTGGCGGAGTGGATCATCACCGGGGAGCCCTCCATGGATATCTATGAGTTCCGCGCCACCAGGTTTGGGCATTATTATTCGAACCTTTATTACACAGTCGAGCGGACGCGGGAATGCGTTAAGTACTATTACAGGCTGCGCTTTCCGAACGACGAGTATGAGTGGGCGCGACCATACCGCTTGAGCGCTGTCCACACACGCCTTCAGGATCTTGGTGCTGTCTTCGGCGAAAAATTCGGCTGGGAACGGGTGCTCTACCTCGATCCAGGCAAACCGTGGCGATTGGCCGGGGAAGACCAACGCAAATGGGGCTGGGGAAAACCTCCTTATTTCGAACGACTGCGGACCGAGCACACCGCGACTCGCGAGAGGGTCTGCCTGTACGATCTGAGCTCGTTTGGCAAGCTCGAGATCACCGGTCCCGGCGCTCTGCCTTTATTACAGAGAGTATCTGACAGCAATATCGATAAACCCATCGGCAGTGCTGTCTACACGCAGTTTCTGAATAATAACGGCGGTGTCGAAGCGGATCTGACCATCACGCGGCTGGCAGAAGATAAGTTTCGGGTGATCACAGGATCGGGCTTCATCGCCAATGACCTTGCCTGGCTCCGGATGCACACCCAACCAGCCGACGGCCCCGTCGAAATAATAGACGTTACAACGAATTGGTCCTGCCTAGCCCTCTGGGGTCCGCAAGCCCGGCAGGTCCTGCAAAATGTCACTGCGGACGACGTATCGAACCAGGCGATTCCATACCTGAATGCGAAATGGATCCATATTCGCGGCGCCAGGGTGCTGGCGCAGCGCGTGAGCTACGTCGGTGAGCTCGGCTGGGAGCTCTATGTGGAACCAATCCGAGCCGTGCAGGTCTGGGATGCGCTCGTCGAAGCTGGGAAGGAATTCGGCCTGGAGTTCGGTGGCTATAAGGTCCTCGACAGCCTGCGCATCGAAAAAGGCTACCGCTATTTCACTGCCGATGTCACGCCCATGGAAAACCCATATGCAGCCGGACTCGGATTCTGTGTCGACCTCGACAAGGGTGATTTTATTGGTCGTGACGCCCTGCTTCGAATCAAAGAAAGGGGGATCGATCATAAACTCTGCACACTGATGCTGGCGGGAGAAGATTATCTGTCCATTTATGGCGGGGAGGCGGTGTACCGGGGAGGCGAAGTGGTCTCACGCGTTCGCAGCGGTGCGTATGGATTTACCGTTAACCGCAACATCGTCTATGCCTATCTTCCTATGGAGCTTGCGGTCCCTGGAACACACCTGGAAGTCGAAGTCTTCGACACCTGCCATCCAGCCGAAGTGACGCGGACCGTTCTCGTTGATCCGAAAGGTGAGAAATTAAGGGCTCAATAGCGAATGGGAGTCTTCCGACATCAGGATCGAGCCCAAACCATATGGAGTTTGCATGACCATCACGATCGAAGAAGTCATCGAACAAATTCCGCCTTGGAAAAATAAGACTATCGAAATCACACCGCTCTCCGGCGGGTTGACGAACACCAATTATCGGGTCAGTGTTGACGGTCAACCTCACTTTGTCCGGATCCCCGGTGAAAGCACCGAATTGCTGGCGGTGGACCGGCAAAATGAATATTACAATTCCAAGGCAGCCGCTGAAGCCGGAGTCGGACCGCGCGTGCTGCATTACTTGCCCAAGCACAATGTGATGGTCCTCGAATTCATCCAGGGCGAGACCATGTCAAACCGGAGATTGAACGAAACGGGGATGCCTGCTCGCATCGCCAGGTCGATCAAGATGCTCCACGCAGGTCCGCGATTCTTCACCGATTTCAATATGTTTCGCCTGACTGAGTTCTATCTTGACATTTGCAATCGGCACCAGATCAAGATCCCGGATGGCTATCCCGAAAGGATGCCGGTTGTCTATTCAATCGAGAAAGCGATGCTAGTGCAGCCTCTAAGGACGGTTCCCTGCAATAACGACCTGCTGGCTGAGAATTACATCGATGATGGACATATCCTTCGATTGATTGATTTTGAATACAGCGGCAACAACGACCCGTGCTTTGAATTAGGAAATACCTGCCAGGAACTGGGCTACGATGAAGACAAGATTCAGGAGCTGTGCTTCGAATACTTCGGGAAAGAGACCCCTTCCATGCTGTCACGGATGAAGTTGAATATGATCATGTCGGATGTCGGCTGGACATTATGGGCTGCCATCCAGGCCAAGATCTCGAAGATCGATTACGATTTCTGGGGCTGGGCGATCGAACGGTGGAACAGAGCGATAGCCAAACTGGATTCTCCGGAATTTAAACGCTGGATGGAGAATGTACAGAAGCAATTTTGATAAGCAACTGATCGGAGCAGAGATGAGATTATTTTACGCAACGGATGTTCACGGATCGGAGATTTGCTGGAAGAAGTTTATCAGCGCCGGGAAGTTTTATAATGTCGACACCCTCATTCTGGGCGGGGATATGACGGGCAAGGCGATCGTGCCGATCATCGCTCAGGGGAGGGATCGTTATAAAGTGACCCTGCTCGAACAAGAATCGATCCTGGAAGGAAAAGAAGCGGTCGAAAACATGGCCCAGACGATCCAAAACCGGGGATATTATCCGTACATAACTGATCCCGACGAAGTCAATGCGATCGCCAGCACGGAAGGGCGTTCTGACTTACTTTTCCTCGAACAGGTTACCAAAACGATAGAACGCTGGATGGATTATGCAGATCAAAAGCTTGCCAACACCGGAATTAAGTGCTATGTGTGTCCTGGGAACGACGATATTTTCGAGATCGACCGGGTAATTGCCAGCGCAAAATCTGTCATCCATGCCGAAGGAAAAGTCCTCCAGCTGGATGATCACCACGAAATGGTCAGCTCTGGCTGGTCTAATCCGACCCCCTGGGATACGCACCGGGAAGAGCCTGATGAGGCATTGGAAGCTCGCCTGGAAGCGATCATTTCACAGGTGAGAGACGTTCACAATGCCATATTCAATCTCCATCCACCTCCTTACGGCAGCGGGTTGGACGAGGCGCCCGAACTGACCAAGGAAATGCGACCAGCCTACGCCGGGCGCTCGCTGATCCCGGTCGGCAGCCGGGCTGTCCTGCACGTGATTGAAAAATATCAGCCCTTGCTTGGTCTGCATGGGCACATTCATGAAGGAAAGGGGACCCGGAAATATAAGCGAACGCTTTGCATCAACCCGGGCAGCATGTATGAGCAGGGCATCCTGCATGGAGCGATCGTTGAACTCAAGCAGAATAAGATCGGGACTTACCTGCTCACAACGGGTTGAAACCTGGATGGGAGTGAGGGATAGTGTCAGAAGTTAGCGAGAAAACCATTGTGAAAGGAGGTCGCATTATATAAGCCAGATATTCTATTTATCCACTATCTCCTGTAAGTCTTAAGTCGTCGCATGCCTTTCTAAGTGATCGAATTTCGCACCTGACAAATCTCGTTCATGGAGGAGTATCATGAGTGAAGTCACGCTGTTCGTTCGGAAGGCCAGTGGTCTGGTACGATCCTGGTCAACATTTGATGCTTTCATCTACGCCACATTTTCCATCAACCTGATCACCCTCGGCCTGTTCATTTTCTCTTACTGCTATTACTTCGAAGGCAACCTGGCAACAGCGGTGGTGGTCGGTGGAGTGTTCACCATCTTCGAAGTGATTGTCTACGCCAGTCTGATATCCGCCATGCCGCGCGCAGGAGGCGATTACGTCTGGCAGAGCCGGATTCTTGGGAGAGGCATCGGCTTCATCCTTGCTGTCACGGGTTGGTGGTTCATCCTGTGGTTGTGGGTCCCCCTGTACGCCCAGATGCTCGTTTACGAAGTCTTCACCCCGCTGTTCGCGGTAGCCGGCGCGCCTCAGGTCGCCCTCTGGTTCTCGTCCTCCACAGGCCAGCTGGTCGCAGCGATATTCCTGTGCCTTCTGGTCGCCGTGTACATCGCAGTGGGAATGAAGTGGTATGCCCGGATTCAGAAGATTTGCTTTTGGGGTGGCGTCGTTGGTCTCGCGCTGGTCTTCCTGCTCTTGCTGATCGGAAACAACCAGACTTTCGTCGCGAATCTTAACACCATCGTGCCGCAGATGTTCGGCACCGAAGGGGGCACCGATCTCTACCAGGCAACCCTGGAGGCTGGCGAGGCAGCCGGCACCGTGGCTGCTCCTTTGAACAATCTGGCATTCGGGCTCAGCTTCGCATTAATCCCCATGATCGTGTTCTTCAATCTGTGGCCCAACTGGGGTTCAACCCTTTACGGTGAAGTCAGGGGCGCCACGGATTACAAACGCAACTTCTGGGGCATGACCTCGGCAGTGATCATCACGGCAGCGGGCGCGTTGATCTTTTTCGCCTTGATCAACAAAACACTGGGTTGGGATTTCTACAACCGGGCGAACGGAGCCTTCTGGAATTCCACTTGGGGCTACACCGATCAGGCGCCGCCGATCCCCTTCTGGCCCTACCCGGCATTCTTTGCAACATTCCTGGTAAACAGCCGGGCGCTTCAATTTATCATTCTGCTCCTGATGAGCCTCTGGTGGTTCGGCTGGTCAGGGACTGTCTTCCTGAGCTCGACCCGTGTGATCTTCGCTGCAGCCTTTGACCGGATGCTTCCCGAGTGGGCTTCGTACGTCGAGCCGCGAACGCGCACGCCGATCGTCGCCTTACTCCTGATGGTGATCCCTTCGATCATTATATCCATCCTCTATGCGTATGATATCCTGGGATTCCAAACCCTGGTATTGGATGCCACCCTCGTCATCGCGATCACCTTCCTGGGGACCACAGTTGCAGGGACGATTCTCCCCTGGCGATCGAAGGACGTGTATGAAGGCTCACCGATCGCGAAGTACAAAGTGCCTTCCTGGCTGGGGTGGCTGATCATGCTGGTGTTCGTCGCAGGTGGCGCATACCTGATCTATTCTTCGTTCAGCTACGGTCTCGCCGTTCTTGGTGGCTTATCTGATTTCAGCGCGCTCACGCAGCTGATGGTGATTGTGGTCGCAATCCTCACGATCATCAACGCCGGGGTAATTGTGTACCTTGCTTATTACGTCGGGAAGCGTGTGCTTGCTGGCGAGCTGATGCCTCTGGTCACATTGGCGGGGTTGATCTTCTTCCTGTTCCTCGACTGGTTGCTGATCGAATGGTTCTGGGACCCTCATGTCCCGCCATTTGATTTCCCATTGTATGCCATCGGCTGGTCAAATTCAACCTCAATGCTTTTCATGATCATCATGTATGCTCTGGCAGCCGCGATATACTTTGGGTTCAGTGCTTACCGGCGCAGGCAGGGGATTGACGTCAGCAAGGTCTACCAATCGATCCCGGTCGAGTAGTTCGATCGGATCAGGAGGTGTTGCTGTAATTTCATCTTGCAGCAACACCTCTCTCCTTTTCAAGCGAGAACACATTAAATGCTTCTAATTTAATTGACTCGGCTTTGACAACGTGTTAAAATCGTGCTCATTATTCACTAATCTCCACACCATTTAGCGAATGCAACTGATATCTGCAAGTGATATCAAGGAAGAGTGCGTCCTTGCCAGACGCAGTTGACAGCAGAGCAAAACCATTTCCCCTCGTAGCGAAGAAGGGTTCCCTAGATTCACTTCCCTTGCAGCTCTAAAGTCAATACATCATTCTGTGGGCGACCTTTACATTATGTTGACAACAAGAGCGTCGAAATTCATGAAGATCCCTGTAGCAAATCAAGAAATATCCGCACATTAGAAAGGAGGTGCTTAGATCCAACCACGCGTTCAGATCTCCCTGTTGGAGTTGGAACACAATTCGATAATAAATTCGGAGGAAAAAATGACTTCAGAAAACCGCCCGACCAGGAACATCTCCCGCCGTGAATTCCTGAAATTAAGCATGACCGCTGGTTTCGCAGCCTGGCTTGCCTCGTGTGCTCCGCAAGCAGCAGAAGGCGGCGAATTACCGATCTCTATCCCTATGGATGAGCTGATCACCAAGGCTAAAGAGGAAGGCCAGCTCACAACAATCGCCTTGCCGCACGACTGGGCTAATTATGGTGAGATCATCGAGACCTTTAAATCGAAATATGGCCTGACAATCAATGAATTGAATCCCGATGCCGGGTCAGCAGATGAGCTGGAAGCAATCCGCGCCAACAAAGAAAGTAAAGGTCCTCAGGCCCCAGACGTGATCGATATCGGCGTTGCCCACACAGTGACAGCGATGAACGATGGTCTAGTGGCGCCTTACAAAGTCGCCACATGGGACACGATCGAACTTAAAGACCCGGACGGCTATTGGTGGGCAGAATACTACGGCGTGCTCGCCTTCGAAGTCGTAAAACCCGACATCGAGAATTCCCCCCAGGACTGGGAGGATCTGCTGAAGCCAGAATATAAAGGCAAAGTCGCCATGGCCGGCGACGTCTTGAAATCCAACCAGGCAGTGCAGACCGTTCTGGCCGCTGGGATCTCTCGGGTGGGGTCTCTTGGCGATACCGTCGAGAGCGCGATCGAAGCTGCACAGGCTGGGCTGGAGTTCTGGGCCGAGATGAACGCCAACGGGAACTTTATCCCCGTAATTGCTGACCAGGGGAAAATCGCCCAGCGCGAAACCCTGATCGTCATGGAATGGGATTACCTGGCTCTGGCGAACCGGGATGCTTTGGCAGGGAACCCCGAGCTGGACATCATCGTACCCAAATCCGGAGTGCTCGGCGGTCCGTATGCCGGTGGGATCAGCGCCTATGCCCCGCATCCGTATGCCGCCCGGCTGTGGTGGGAGTTCGTGATGTCCGATGAGGGCCAGCTGCTCTACCTCAAAGGTTACGCGCACCCAATCCGTTTTAACGACATGGCTGCCCGCGGCGTCATCCCTGCTGAACTGGCTGCCAAACTGCCGCCAGCTGAGGCATATGAGATCGCGACCTTCCCATCAGTCGAGCAGCTCCAGGAGACTGGCAAGTACATCACAGAAAACTGGCGCAAGGTTGTGTTTGGTGAAGGTTAGGAGATGAGATGATGAGCCGTGCTGTGGATGACCGGCTCACGACTGTTGGAGACGCGCCGCCGGCGCGTCTCCAACAAAAGAAATTCGATTGGGCGTGGTTGGGTGTCGCTCCATTCTTTCTTTTTGCATTGTTATTCCTGTTTTTACCTTCGCTTACTATATTTATCAGGAGCTTCGAGGCAGTTGGTGGCGGTTTCACCTTCGACAACATCACAGCTTTGTTCACACGGAGCGACATTGTCAACGCATACAAAACAAGCCTGAGCATCAGTCTCATTACCAGCGTCGGTGGCGCGCTGTTTGGATTCCTCCTCGCATATGCCGTGATTCTCGGGGGCTTGCCTGCGGGTTTGCGCACCTTCATGACTACTTTTTCTGGGGTTGCATCGAACTTCGCAGGTGTTCCGCTCGCCTTCGCTTTCATCGCTACCATCGGGAACGCTGGGCTGGTAACCCGCTGGATTGAAAGTATCTTAAGAATTGACATCCATGCAGCCGGGTTCACGATTTACAACATCTGGGGATTGAGCATTGTCTACATGTACTTTCAGTTTCCCTTGATGGTGCTCATCATGGCTCCCGCGTTGGATGGATTGCGCCTCCTCCGGCGTCAGCACATTGGCCCGCGCCAAGGCCTCGGCCCACGCCTGGCTCCCGGTCACATCGTCCTCGAACAGCCGCTTGTCGAAACCAAACGACGCGCCCCAGGCC
>CAYQDF010000105.1:0-10913 GCA_964416175.1 uncultured Anaerolineaceae bacterium | reverse complement strand
TCATGAAAAACCAAATGTGACATTGTCGAATTAGAGAACGTTCGTAAACCGCATGGTTCCCCCGTCACCCATGGTCCCTCTTCCAGGCTGGAAGGGGGGGAATACGGGACCATCCCGACCCTTCGACCTGAGCCCGGCCTCGAGGCTGGTTTTGAGCATTCTGGCGGACTCCGAGAAACCCCTGCCCCCTCCTTTGATCGCGGATCGCCTGTCGGAGATCCCCAAAACTCGCTCTCGATTCAACTCTCAAACAGGCAACAATTAAGATACAATATCTCCAGAATCGGCCCATTTGTCTCGACACACAAGTGAAAACTGCGGCTGGAGGAGAATGACTGACGGAAGGGTTTTAAAAGTCGACTCGCATCAGGCAGCCTTTGAAGGCATCGTGAGCCACCTGAAACGCGGCGAGAAAGACCAGGCTGCTGACTTATTCAGGAAAATTCTCGCTGGCTTGCAGGATCGCGATGCCGCGGCAGCCGGGCTGATCGATCTCTTCTCGCTCCTGAACGCCCGGGCGCCGGACGTAGACCAGTCAGTTCTGCTGGATGTGCTCGGAGAACAGGAGGGACTTGCATTCGAACTCATCAAGATAACCCTTGACAAAGGGGATCTCGAGAACCGGTTCAACCTGATCCTCCAACTGCTCGAGCGGCTGCCTGAGACAGACGCCACTGCAACCCTCGACCGCGCGATCCTGGATATCTGGCTCCACCCGGACGACCCCAAGACTCACTATAACCTGGGGTTCGCCTGGTCCCTGATTGGAGATACTCAGCGCGCCCTGTCTGCCTACGACCGGGCATTGGCCCTGGATCCGAACCTGGCTGACGTCTACAACGATCGCGGCGCTCTCTATCACAACATTGGGAAGCGGGTTGAGGCGCTCGCCGATTACGACCGGGCGCTGGCGCTCAATCCGGACCACAAACTGGCCAACGCCAACAAGGGTTTCGCCCTCCGGCAGGAAGGGAAGTTGGCCGAGGCAGAAACCTTCCTGGACAAGGCGCTCTCCATCGACCCAGGTTTTGCCTGGGCGTATAACGAGCGTGGTGCGCTGCACCAGACGCGCGGCGAATACGACCGCGCCATCGTAGATCTCGATCGAGCAATCTCCCTCGAACCGGCGAACAAATTCGCTCACGCCAACAAAGCTTACTGCCTGCGTGAGTTGGGCAAGTACGAAGAAGCCCTGGTGTCCATCAACGAATCGCTCCACCTCGACCCGGATTACGTCTGGGCGTACAATGAGCGCGGCCGGATCTACGCGGCCCAGGGGAATCACACCCTGGCTCTCCAGGAGTATGACGCAGCTTTGAAGCGCGACCCGGCTTACCAGTGGGCGCACGCCAACAAGGCCGTCAGCCTGCGGAGCCTGGGTAGGTTCGAGGAAGCGAAAACTTCATTCGACGCGGCGCTTGCAGTCGATCCGCGCTACGTCTGGGCGTACAACGAGCGTGGGCTCCTCTTTCAAAACCAGGGGATGTTCGAGGAAGCGGTCAAAGATTTCAATCAGGCGATCGCCCTCGACCCGGGGTATGTCTGGTCTTACGCCAACCGGGGCTACTGCCTGCGCGAACTGGGCCGGTATGACGAAGCGCTCACGTCGTTGAGCCAGGCGATCCGCATCGACCCCACCTATCTGTGGGCGATCCACGAGCGCGGCCGGGTGTATTCCGAGCAGGGAGATTACACCAGGGCGGTCCGGGAGTATGACCGAGCCCTCGAGCTCAACCCGGACTACAAATACGCCCATGCCAACCGGGGTTACGCACTGCGGTACCTCGGACGTTACGCCGAAGCCCGGACTGCGCTCGATCGCGCCATCCAGCTCGATCCCTCCTTCACTTGGGCTTTCAACGAGCGGGGGGTCCTCCTGGACGCCATGGGGGATCACGAGCAGGCGCTGGCAGATTACGAACAGGCGATCCAGCTTGACCCCACGTACCTGTGGGCTTACGCCAACAAGGGCTCTGCCCTGCGCACCTTGCACCGCTACGATGACGCCCTGGCCGCCCTCGACCAGGCGCTCCGCCTCGACCCGGACTACGTCTGGGCTTACAACGAGCGCGGGAGGGTGTTTTCGGAACAGGATGCGTACGAGCGCGCCATCCAGGAGTACGATCAGGCGATCGCCCGGGACGGGGGGTACAAATGGGCGTATGCCAATAAGGGTTACGCCCTGCGCGAAATCGAGCGGTATGAGGAAGCTCAGGCAGCCCTCGACAGGGCTATCGAAATTGATCCCGACTACGCCTGGGCCCTTAATGCCCGGGGTGTCTTGGCTTACCGGCAGAGCCGGTACGATGCCGCGCTGAAAGACTTTGACCGGGCGCTCGAGCTCGATCGAAGCGATCCCTTTGTATACCGAAACCGGGCCAGGGTGTACATCAGCCTGGGGGACGATTATTACAACCAGGACCGGGATGACGAGATGCTTGCCGCTTACACCAGAGCTCTTGACGATCTCGATGCGGCTTTGAAGCTCAATCCTTCGGATTACTACACGCACTGGTACGTGGCAACGACACTGGTTTCTCTGGATGCCTGCGATCGCGCTGTCCGGGCATTTGACCGGGCGCTCGAACTGGTTGGAGGAGAAAATCTGGACGCCGCGAGCTTGCTCGAAGGGAAAGCAGACGCCCTGGTCCGCTGGGCGCGTGCTGCAAAGAACAAAGGGAAATGGAGTGAAGCGCTCGACGCCCTCGATTCTGCCATCGGGCTGGAGACCGAGACCGAGAATCTCGCCCGGTATCGTCGGTCGAAAGGCGAGATCCTGCTCGATCTCGAGAAATATGAAGAAGCACTTTCCGAATTGGAGAGTTCGCTGGAAATCAAGCCGGCTGACGATTGGGCGCTCCTGCTCAAAGGGAAAGTTTTTCTCCACTTCGGGGACCTGGCTTCCGCCCGCAAAACCTTTGCAGAAGTCCTCACCCTGCTGGAGAAACAGGAATACAACGCCCGCCTGGCTCAGGTGGGGTTGGGTATGGTCCTGGAAGCGGCTGGCGATCCGCGCAAGGCTCAGGAAGCATACGACCGCGCGCTCGAAGGCGAAGGAAGAGACGCGGCATCCGCTTACTTGGATCGGGCCACCATGTTCGATTTCTTTGCCGCGTATCCCCGCGCCGAGGCTGACCGAGTACGGGCGATCGAGATAGCTCCCGAATCCGCCGCGGTCCTCAATGCCCTGGCGTGGTTTTACGTCGACCTCCTCCCCACCCCGGAGAATTTAAAGAAAGCCGCAGACCTGGCAGAAAAGGCAGCCTCGCTGGAGAAAGAGGTTTACAGTAGAGGAAATTACATGGATACCAGGGGCTGGGCGCTTTATCTGCTCGGCCGCCATAAAGAGGCGCTCGCGATCCTCGAGGAAGCTGCCGGATTGACCCCCTACAACTTCACGATCCTGACCCACCTCCACCAGGCGCGGCGTAAGGAAAAAGCCCCACAGCAGAAAAAGCGCCTGTCACGGAAGGCATAGACCAGGCCTTCAAGGAGGCATTTCGTGCCAGAAACGATACCCGAAGAAAGCAAACAAGGCGAAGCCGCATCTGCCTCGGGCAGTAAAGTAGAGACCCAGGAAAGGCTCCAACCTCCCCCGGTGGCTCCCGTGCAGGAGGGCTCGTCCGGCAAGACCGCCGACGCGATGCGGCCGGCCTCGGAGGTCCAGGGAGGCCCGCAGACCTCCTTCACCTTCCCGGAGATGGAAGCCTCGCCCTTCGACGCGCTTTCGGATATGAGCCTGGAGGCAGATTACCTGGAGATCCTCTCCCCCACCCTGAGCTCCCTCGGCTTCAACATCGCCAACAGCTTCATCCCCGATCCGATCAGCGGTGACCTGCACGAATTTACCCTGGTGAGCCGGCAGGACCAGGACAAGCGTATGCTGATCCGGATCGCCGATGCGATCCTGGATAACCCCAACCGCCTCCATCGGGCGATGTTGAAAGAGATCATCGAACTTTTCGCAGACGTCTTCCAGGCAGAAGCCCGGATCTTTATCGTCCACGAACGACCCCCGAACGCGGTGATCGAGCTGGTCCTCAAGGAAAGCGCCCGCCAGAGAGGGATCCTGCTCGGCTTTGTTCCTTCTTCAAAATTTAGAGATCTCACGCCGATCAGCGAGACCTTCCGGCTGAGGATCGTGCAGGACATCCTCCTCCTGGAAGGTCGGGAACCGGCACCGACAGCTCACGCAGTGGAGCCTGCGCCGGCGAAACCCGCCATCTCCAATATCCAGCGCTCTGAGATCCTGCGCCTGGCTGAGATCGTCTCGGATCACCCCTCGTTTCGCGACGATAAGTCGCACCGCCGCAATCTCGTCGAGATCTCGGAGCTGGACGAGATCTTCGAAAACTTCAACTTCGACCGGGGACCCTGGGACGTGGCTTACGAGCTGATCGACAAGACTCTGGACCACGGGCTCGTGCAGAAGACCGGTCAGCACGCTTGCGTGATGTTCCTCAAAGCGTTCTGCACTCTGGAGAAGGACCTGCCAGGCGAAGAGAAGAATTACATCCTCTCGATCCTGGATAAATATGATTTCGGTCAGGGGTAGATCAGATCCAGGGTAAGCAGCCACCCTCCTATGTCCGAGCGATTTCTCTCTTTCGATGAGCGCCTCGAACTGATTCGGGTCGTCTCCGACCTGTATATCCTCACGGATGGAGGCGCGCGTGGCCGGCGCATCTTCCTCCAGGAATCGGCCGGCCTGGGGCAGTTCATCACAAACATGGATCTTTCCGGCCCTGTCCAGACCTTTGTCGGAGATCTGGTTGGGCGGCTGGAGCGATACGGCCCCCTCCCAGACCGCCCCGCTTTCCACGCCCTTGGCGCCCTCCTGGATGCCGTCCTCGCGCAGGGGGACCTCCCGGTAGCTGACCAGACCTTCATCGCCGGGCTGATCGCCCGGTATTCCCTCGTCGCCGATCCGGTGTACATCGACCGCCTGCGCGCCCGCTATAAGACGGACGCCCCGGCGGTCCGCGAGCCGGAGACGCCGCCAGCCCTGCCCCGGCTTGGCGCGCTGACCACTGAGCCAGAACTCAAAGCCGTCCCCGCTGACGAGCAGGCCCTCGAGGCGATCATCAATTCCGAGGACAATTTCCTCGACATTAACTTCCTCTATGGTGCCATTTATTGCTCCCACGCGGTCTGCCTGATCGAGAATCCGGTCGGCGTGCCCCAGGGGACGGGCTTCCTGGTCAACCACGACCTGCTGCTCACCAATCACCACGTTCTCCGGAGTCCGGAGTACCTCGAAGGCGCGGCCGCCCGCTTCGATTACCTCTTCGATTATTCCGGCGCTCGCACGAACGGCCGGGTCATCCCGCTGGATCAGGGTTTCTACCACTCCAGCCCCGCCGAAGCGCTCGACTACGCCCTCGTGCGTCTGGTGGAGCCTCCGCTCGCCAGGATGTCCGCGGGCGATGATCTCGCCGATCTGACCGTGCCTCAACTGGTCTCAGCGGGCAGACACCGCGGCTACCTCACCCTGCTGGACAGCTTCATCAAGAAGCACGACCGGGTCAACATCCTCCAGCACCCGGACGGCGACCCCCTCAAAGTCGTCATGACGCAGAATTACGTGGACGATGACATGACCCCCACCCGCGTCCGCTACGTCGCAGATACGATGAAAGGCTCATCTGGCTCCCCTGTGCTCAACCAGCGCTGGCAAGTGGTTGCCCTCCACCACAGTGGCGCACCGTACCCGCCCGATCAGCAGCTGGAGGACTCTAAAAAAGACTGGAAAGGCCGCTACCGCATTAACGAGGGCATCCCCGTCCGGGCCCTCTTGAAGGACTTCCGTGAGAAAGGTCTGGACCAGTTCCTGCCTGCCGGGCCGTGACTGCGAGTCTTGCCCATCCCGGGTTTGTCCACTGCGCGTCGACGTCACGCCGCGTATCGCCGCTGCCGCCCGCCAGGTGCGCAAGTTCACCGCCATCAAGACAGCCCCCTTCCAGTAACCGCGCTATTCCCAGCAGGCGTACCCGTCGGACCGGCACAGGTCGGTCTCCTCCGGGGTCCTTGCGTCCGGATGGGTGAGCAGGGCCGCCCAGGACCGGCATATGGCGCTTTCCGTCACAGTCACCCGCTCCCCTTCGAATTGAAGGCCCGTGCAAATCATGTTGTCCAGGTAGCTCGCCTCCGGGATTAGGAGCCGGGCGTTCGCGGTCGCCGTGAGCGAATAGCTGCCGTCGGCGACGGCGTCGATGACGATGAACTGGCAGGGGATGCTCGCCCGGTAGAGGTCCGCCCACCCCGCCGAGAGCCCCTGCTCCTCGTTGCACCGGCCGGGATCGAACTGCCTGCCTCCCCGCGCCCAATCGGCGATCCGCAGGCTGTCGAAAAAGCAGATCGCCTGCTTGTAATTCTCGGTCACCGGGAAGCCGCTTGCGTCCAGCAGCCGGTACTCGACGAAATCGGTGAGGTGATAGTGGTTGTGCCCGGCTGACCAGACGAAGAGCTCCGGGTTGTCGGCAGGCGAGCCGATCACGAGGTCCTGGTCGCCGGTGTTGTGCATCAGCAGGTCGAAGCGGAGTAGCCGGTGCTCTCCAGGTGTCACGCAGCCGTCCTGGACATCGCGGGAGGCCTCGGAGAAGACTGCCGTGTCGACCCGGAAATTCCGGACAGTTGGCGCCAGGTTGACGCCGCTCAAGGCAGGTTGGTCCGGGTCATCCTCACCGCCCTGCTGGTGACGACGCACGACAGTGGCGAGCTCGCCCGCCTGGAGATTTTCTTCAAGGAACACCCCGTACTTTAAGCCTGCAGGCAGTAGGCGCTAGGGGCATTGGAGTGGGTGCTACCTCTAATGCTGAAAACAGCGGCAGCCGTGGCATATAATCTGCCACAGCTGCCAGCTATCTAAAACATAGACTAAGCGAGCGATCAACGGATAATTGAATCCAGAGATTCTCATCCCTAGCCGAAGGCTAAGGATCTCAGGCTAACAAAGGCACAGATGATTTGCTTCACTCAGTATGAGCTGCCCTTCGGTTTTTTTAATATTTGCGATTCACTGTTTCCATGTTGAAAACTCTTACTGGCCCATCGGGAAGTCCGGAATCTTAAGCTTCCCGTCCAGAATCTCTTTCCGCTTCTGCTCGATTAGGGTCTGGACATCCTGCGGGATCTTGTCGGCGTTGTCGTGGTACGGTGCCAGGTCGGCACCCTGTGCCAGGCCAATCTCATAGATTTTGCCGGTAAAATTCCCATCCACGAGGGCTTTTACGACCACAGGGATGCCGCCGTCGAAGCCCCACTTGACGCTGGTCAAGACCACGTTTGGGGCGACGCTGTACTGGTCGCGAACTGCGCCAATCGCCAGCACGTTTTTCTCGTTAGCAGCTTTCAGCACGCCGATGTTTTGACCGTCGCCGTTGCCAAAGATCACATCCGCCCCGGTCTCGATTTGGGATAAGGCGGCTTCGTTACCCTTGGTAACATCCAGAAAGCTGCCGATCCAGTTCACCAGCACTACTGCATTTGGATTGGCTTCCTTAACTCCCATCTCAAAAGCCGCATAGCTACGGTGGGTGCTGGGGATGTCGATGCCCCCAACCATGCCGATGGTGTTTGACTTGGTCAACTTGCCTGCCAGCAAGCCAGCCAGGTAGGAAGCTTCTTGAGCCAGTGGGCGGATGACCGCCAGGTTCGGTAGGGTCTCATCGCCGTCGGTCCACAAGAAGGCTTGATCGGGGTAATCTTTTGCGGTATTCATCACAGCGTCTTTGGCAATCGAACTGTGGCAGATGATCATATCATAGCCCCGACTGGCGTAATCGCGAAGTACTTTCTCGAAATCGGGAATGGCGACCCCTTCCGAAAAAGCTGTCTCAACGCCAAGCTGCTCCTGAGCAGCCATCAGACCTTCATACCCAGCTTGGTTCCAGCCGTTATCATCAATCTTGCCGTCCAGCACGAGCGCCACTTTGATTTTTTTCTCGGCAGGCGCGCTAGTGGTAGCCGGGGCGGCTGGCGCTGCACAGGCGCTTACGATTAAGCTGGCAACCATCAACAGCGCCACTATCAGGAACGATCTACTGCAGATCCTCATTTCTCAACTCCTTATCGAAACGTTAGTCTAGTGACTGGATGGCTCCAAGAGGGCGGAGCCGGTTGTCCGGCGGTTTTAAAGCACCCGCCAAACATGGTTAGGCTGGATCCCAGCCTGGTGGAGTATTTTGTCTCTTATTTTTTCTGCATCTGCTAATATCTCCTCCTCATCCATCGTCAGGATTTGTCGGTTGTGCATCACTACCTGCCCGTCAATCAAGACAGTATCCACGTCGCTTCCATTCGCAGCCCACACTATTGCCGATACCGGGTCGTGAAGCGGTGTGATGTGGGGTTTTCTGGCATTCACCAGAATAATATCCGCCTGCTTACCCGCTTCGAGCGAGCCGACCAGATGATCTGCCATGATCCCTTTCGCGCCGTTGATGGTCGCCATCTCAATCGCTTCTGCGGCGGTAGGGTAGAGCGGATTCTCAAAGGTATTGCGTTGGATCAGCAGGGCAGTGCGCATCTCGCGGAACATGTCTGCCGTGTTGTTGACTGGCATGCCATCATTACCCAGGCAGATGTTTATCCCTTTTTGAAGCATCTGTGGGACTTTGGCTGTGCCCATCGCCAGCTTCGAGTTACAAACAGGGCAATGGCAGATATTTGTGCCAGTTTCCGCCAGAAGATCCATCTCTTTTTCTGTGACATATATCCCATGAGCTAATGTTACGTGTTTGCCAAGCATGCCCACGCGCGCTGCGAACTCGACCGGGAGGCAACCGTAATTCTCAAGTGTGTAGTCGACGTTGTTTTGAACTTCTGCCCAATGGGTGGTGATCCCAACCCCTTTTTCAAGTGCTAGCTGGCTGATCTCGGTGAACAACTCTTTGGATACTCCTCCCACCGAGCGCGGCGAGTACCATATCTGCAGGCGACCATTCCCGGCGCCATGCCAGCGTTCGATGAGCGCTTCAATTAAGCGCAAGGCATCCCTGGCGTCTTCCCAAACCCCGCGATGCAGGGCGGTCTGGTCCTGGGCATAGCCGGTTACATTCATCACATATTTACTCAACACGCCGCGCATCCCCGAATCGAGCATTGCCTGGGCGATGGCGTCAATGCCGTAGCGGGGGTGCATCCCTGTTCCTAGAAAAGCCGTGGTTCCCGACTTGATCATCTCTAAAAAACCGAGCCGTGAACTAACGAGAACATCTGAACCTTCATAATTTCCCTGTATTGGCCAGATGTAATGCTTCAGCTTATCCCTCACTTCAACATTATCATTCACGCCGCGCATCAGCACCGGTGGCAGGTGCATATGACAGTTGATGAATCCCGGCAAGGCGATTTTGCCCGTGCCATCGATCACTGTTTTTGCCTGGTACTTCGTTGCAAGCAGGTCAGCCTGGTCTACTTCCAGGATTTTTGAGCCATGTACAGCGATCGCACCTCGGGCAAATACCCGTCGCTGAGGATCGACTGTTATTACTGAGGCATTTACAATCAGGAGGTCAATCATTATTAACCCTTTTATCTGGTATGGGTCACCCTTCGGAGCGTGAATATGGTTTGGTAAGAGCCGAAGGTCCGGCGTCGCCGCGCACAAAAAAAACAACGATCAGCAGCGTGACCACAAACGGAAGCATCAGCAGAAACTGGTACGGCAGGGGGAAGTTCATCGCTTGCAGCCGGAACTGTAGGGCGTTTGATGCTCCAAAGATTAATGAACCAGCAAGAACGCCGGCGGGTCGCCATTTACCGAACACCACCACAGCGATCGCCATCCAGCCGAGTCCGGTAGAAAGATCATCTGTGTACAGCCCGTATAGGGCGAGGGGCAGGTAGGCGCCTCCAATACCAGCCATCAGACCGCCGAACGCCGCCGCCAGCCTGCGGATCAGACCGACTGGCAGCCCCGCTGCGTCGGCGGCTCGTGGATGTTCGCCGACCGCGTCTATGTTCAACCCCTGAGCTGTGCGGTTGAAGAACACGATAAACAACGGCACAAGCAAAAGAGCAAGATAGACAACCGGGTTCTGATTAAAAAATGTCTCTCCGAAAATAGGGATCTTTGAGAGACCTGGTATGGCGAGCGATGCGAGGGTCGTGATCTCTGGACGAGTGTCTGACACGCCGAATATCCTGCGGTTCAGTAAGCTGCTTAGACCTTGGCACAGGATCCAGATGCCCACGCCGGCGACAATCTGGTTGGCGCGGTATCTGACCGCTGCAATTCCCATCACTAGACCGAAGAGTAAGCCGGATAAACCGCCAGACAGGAAGCCCAACCAAATATTTCCCGTCAAAAAGGCGACGCTGAAGCCGGTGAAAGCGCCGACTATCATGATGCCTTCGATCCCCAGATTCATTATGCCGGCGCGCTCGGTGACCATCTCCCCCAGAGCGGTGATCAGGATAGGCGATGCCATGCGAAGCATAGCTGCCAGGAAACCGATGATAAAGGCTGCCGAGAGTATCTCTTCCAGCATCAACTTGCCTTTCTACGTAAAACCCGAACTGCGATGAAAAGGATGACCAGCCCTTCGATGACGTAGATTACTGGCACTGGCACGGCGGCGGTGCGTTGCATGGCATCCGCGCCGTTTAACAAAGCAGCAAACAGGATGGAAGATAGGATCACACCGCGCGGCTCAAGATCTGCTAGCAAGGCGACCGCAATTGCCAGGTAGCCGTAGCCCGGGGAGAACTCCTCAACGAGGCGATGTTGGATGCCGCTCACCTCGGCTGCGCCTGCCAGACCAGCAAGCGCGCCGCTGATGACCATGGTCAGGATGATGGTTCGCTCCACGGGGATGCCCAAAAAACGGGCGGTCCGGTCTCGCTCGCCAACGGCACGCAACTGGTAGCCCAACACCGTCTGGTAAATCAACCAGGAAATGAAAAAGGCA
>CAYQDF010000104.1:0-11176 GCA_964416175.1 uncultured Anaerolineaceae bacterium | reverse complement strand
GAACGTGATCCTTACGGATGGTTCCGGCAGCTTTCGCGTACACCTCTACAAGGGAAGGATAATCCCAGCCTCTGACCTGGTAGATGTCATAGCCGTTCGGGCTGCCTGGCTGGCGCTGGAAACCGGTGAGCAGCTCAGAGATGTCCGGCTTGACCACCTGGTACTCATTCGGCACGGAAATACCGTACTCGTCGTCCCAGATCGACAGCAAGACTGGCGCCCGCAATACGCCGATAGCATTGAGAGCTTCCCAGAACATGCCCTCGGCTGTGGTCGCATTTCCGATGGTCCCGAAGGCGATCTCGTTACCCTGCTTGGAGTACAGTTCGAATCCGTGAAGCGGTCGGAGCTCTCGGAACAGGCGGGAGGCGTACGCCAGGCCGACCAGGCGCGGCATCTGAGCGCCTGTCGGGGAGATGTCCGCCGAGGAGTTGGGGATTTTTGTGAGATCCTTCCAGGTTCCGTCGGCATTCAGGCTGCGAGTGGCGAAATGCGCGTTCATCGCGCGCCCGGCCGTCGCAGGATCGGCAGACAGTTCTGCATGGGCATAGAGCTGGGCGAAGAATTCCCGGATAGTTAACACGCCGACAGCAAACATAAACGTCTGGTCGCGGTAATATCCGGAACGGAAATCCCCTTTCCGAAACACTTTGGCCATGGCGACCTGGGCGACTTCCTTGCCATCCCCAAAAATGCCGAACTTGGCTTTCCCGCTCATCACTTCCCTGTGCCCAACCAGGCTGACCTGGCGGCTTTGGAACGCGAGCCGGTAATCAGCCAGGACTTCGTCCCGCTCGATCAACTGCTCCACTACCAGGGATTTTGCCTCTGTCATCGTATTTCCTCACCGCATACCGAATAACAAGGATTACTTCATTTGATCCTGCATGGATAGCACATCAATCTGGCACATCGAGGGACTGGAGGACGATTTCGGCGATGTCCAGGACTTCCATGTCGCTGCCGCTGTCCTTCCTGGCATCGTTAAGCATGATCATGCAGAAGGGGCAGCCAACCCCGAGGGTCTTCGCGCCGGTCGCCTGGGCTTCCCGGAATCGGTTGGCATTCACTCTCTCCAGGCCGTCCTCCTCTTCCTTCCACATCTGCCCGCCGCCGGCTCCGCAGCAGAAAGATTTCCTCCCGTGACGGGGCAATTCGACAAACGCCGAATTGAAATTATTCAGGATGAGCCTGGGTTCGATCAAGATGTCATTCTGGCGGCCAAGATAGCACGGATCGTGAAAAGTAATTCGCGAGTCCCATGCTCTCTTAAGCCTGATCTTGCCTTGCTGGAGGAGTTCATTGATCAGCTGGGAATGATGGATGACCCGGAAGTTACCGCCGAATGCCGGATATTCCTTTCCGATCGTGTGGAGGCAGTGCGGGCATGTGGTGACGATACATTTCGGCGCGACGTCGTTGAGCAGCTCAACGTTGGCAGAAGCCATCTCGTTGAATAAGAATTCGTTCCCTGCCCGGCGAGCCGAATCACCCGTACACTGTTCGTGCGTTCCCAGGATTGCGTAATTCACGCCTGCAGCTCCGAGGATCTGCGCGAACGCCCGGGCGGTTTTTTGAGCGCGTACGTCTGTCGCGGGCGCGCAGCCCACCCACCAGAGAATGTCCGGGTCCGGATTTTGATCGATGGTCCTGACGTCCAGGTCCTCTGCCCATTTCAACCGCTCGGCAGGCGAGATATTCCAGGGGTTCAGGCTGCGCTCCATACCGCGAAAAGCTGTCTGGAGTTGCTCTGGAAAGTCGTTCTCCATGAGGACCAATGCTCGCCTGATTTCAAGAATATCCCGCATTGGTTCATTCCCAACCGGGCAGATGTCCACGCAGGCGCCGCAGGCTGTGCAGGCCCAAACGGCTTCGGCGGGGATCGCAAATTCGGTCAGAGTCTGAGAGCTCGCTTCACCCCGGGCAAGGCGCCAGCCTTCGGCATTCAAGAAGTAACGTTTGTTGATCTCCATGGCAGCCGGCGACAGGACTTTGCCGGTATTGTAAGCTGGACACACTTCCTGGCAGCGGTAGCACATGATGCATGCGTACGCATCCATGACCAACTTCCATTCGAGATCCTCGATGCGCGTCGCGCCGAATTGCTCGACGCTCTCGTCGTCGAAGTCGAGTCTATCCAGTTCCCCGATCGATCTGCGTTCCGGCTTCAGCAGGAAATTTATGGGAGCGAAGAAAAGGTGGATGTGCTTTGAGTAAAGAAAATAGGGGACGAAAAGCAGGATAGTCCCCAAAGCGAGCCAAAAGGACCCATGGACCAAGATTTCCAGGACCGGTGCATCCAATCCGAGCCAGAGAGTCGATACCAAGCTGGCGAAGGGCTGCCAGGGATCTAATCCTCCAGAAAGAGCGATCTCGACAGACTGACCGGCAAACCGTGACCCGACGTGTATGAGGATGAAGCCTGCCACGATTGCAGAATCGCGGCGAATCCCGGCTCGCGCCGTTGGGGAGAGCATGATATCCGGACGAGCGGCAAGGTTCTCCGGCTGGACCACGAACCGGCGGACAATCAATGCCAGCATCCCGATAAGTGCTGCGACGCTCAAGCTGTCGGCAATCAGGCGGTAGAGGCCTCCGACCAATCCCTCGCCCAGGAATTCGAAATTCGGGAAGAATCCTTCCAGCGTGTCGCCGAGGTTGACAAGCAAATAAAAAATGAACGCCCAGCCGACGAATGCGTGAAACAGGCTGGGCCAAAAGCGGAAACGAAAAACGGGTTGGAAAGCCAACACACTGGCAAGCACACCCACCAGGCGCTTTGGAATCACCCGAAAATCAACTTTCCCACGCCCGCGACCGATCGTCATGGTGATCCGCCGGGTGATCCGGTAGGCAACAGCCAGCGTGATCAGAACAGCAGCCGAAAAGATAATCTTTTCAATTAATGTCAGCACAATTTCCTCGGTGATGAAAGCTAAAAATGCAATGATGGAAGTCCTGATCCCTCTGCGATGTCACGCCCCGCCTTCTCCATACAAAGCCGGGTCGGTGGGCGTTTCGCCTGAAGGGTCCCAAACGTACACCCAATCGCCGACCTCAGCCCAATCATAAAGCCAGTGGGCATCCCCCACCGACATGTTTACACAGCCGTGCGAGCGGACTGCGCCAAAACCGTTGTGCCAGTAAGCTCCGTGCAGGGCGCGGGCCTGATCGTAGTACATCGTCCAGGGAACGTCTTCCAGGTAGTAAGCATCCGATCGGTCTGCCTCAAACGACCCACGCATTGGGGTGGCTTCGAATTTCTGGTAGATCTGGAAAAGACCAGGTTTGGTCCAAAACGGCGCGATCCCGCTTGCTACCAGGGAGGCGAATACCAGCTGGTTGTTTTCGTAAGCCGCGATCGTCTGCTCGTGCAGGTTCACCTCGATCCATTTTCCGTTCTCGACGCCCTCCGGCGGGTGCGTGGCTGGGATCACTCGCCCAATGAACCTTTGCCAGTCCTGCTTTTCGGGGATCCATTCATCCGGACGAACCATGTACCATTCCAGGCCGTCCACGACTTCGACGGCATAAATTGACACGACCTCGTAGCGGTACAGCTCCCGGCCAGTATAGTCGTCCAGCTGAAAACCCGGCGTCCGTTTCGTCGATACGGGGTAGAGGATCCAGCCGAAAGGGGTTGTCGGGGTGCTCTGGAAAACGAGCCCCTGGAACAGCGCCGGAGTTCCGATCCGCGAGATGTCATTGGCAGTCATCCAACCACCGGCCTCGACCATGTAATACCGCTTTCCATCTACGATTGCTTCTTCTGTATAGGAGATGAAACTGTAGGGGGAATCGATCTTGCGTACAACCTGTCCTTTCTTAATCGCATCTTCCAGTGAAGCATACACTGGGGCGTTTTGCCGGACGACTTCACCATACCGAACATCAATGAAGGTGAGAGATGGATCGGGCTGGGACCCTGGTCTCGAAGGCAGAGGAAATCTCACCCCCATTCCAGCCATCCGATTCAAGTAGGCAGCCGGGCCAAGATTAGAACAGGTTCCTTGCGAGTGGATTCCCTCCCTCGGGATGCATAATACTTCCCCATTTGAAATGGGGCTGTCCTCTTGCCCCGCCGAGGCCGAGGAAGCAGGTCTGGTCAGTATGGCTTGTAAGCAGACCGAAACAAGCAGGATAAATACGCGGGATTGCATCGAATCAGGAACTCCGGCTTTTGGCTGACAATCTCAATTATGCCACAGACAACATTAAATTTCGATGAATGGGACAGGATAGATAAGATTATCCAGGAAGGTACAGCGCCGCGAATATCGAGGCAAACAGTGTCAGGCTGATATAGCTGTTGATATTGAAGAAAGCCAGGTCGATGTTCGAAAGGTCGTCCGGCCGTACCAGGGAATGCTCCCAGACAAGCAGTCCGAGGACCACAGACAGGCCGATCCAATAGGGCCATTGGAGACCAGCCACGATTCCTAACAGGACCAGCAGCCCAAGGGTGACTGCATGGCAGATCCGAGAGAGGTTCAACGCCGCCTGGATTCCGAATCTCGCAGGGATAGAGTGTAGATTCTGCTGCCTGTCTATATCGACATCCTGGCAGGCATAGATCAGGTCGAACCCGGCGATCCAGAACATAACCACTGCCAGCATGATCCACGCGGGCAGGTCAGCGGCGCTGGCGAGTGAACCCCTGACGGCGATCCAGGCGCCCACCGGAGCCAGGCCATCCGTGAACCCCAGGATGAAATGGGTGAGCCAGGTGAACCTCTTCGTGAAGGAATAACCGATCAACGCGATGAGCGCGAAAGGGAGCAGTTCAAGCGTCAATGGTCCCAGCTGCCACGCAGCGGCTGTCAGGACCAGTCCGGCGGTGACTGTACCGGCCCAGGCTGTCCGGAGGGATATACTGCCGGTAACCAGAGGGCGCTGCGCCGTCCTCGGATTGCGGGCATCTATCCATCGGTCGGCCAGGCGGTTTACCCCCATCGCCAGGGTTCGCGCTGAAGCCATGGCGATCGTTATCCAGAGAAAGACTTTCCAGCCCGGGAGCCCTCCAGCCGCCAAAAGCATCCCCAGATAAGCAAAGGGAAGGGCGAAAATTGTGTGTTCAAATTTGATGAGTTCAAGGAAGTCTCGGACGGCTTTCACCGGTCGGATTATATCAGATGCATCTTGTAGGATTTGTTTCGATCAGGCTGAAAACTGCCAGCGGCAGAACCTGCGCTCCAGCCAGTCCACGCCGAAGTAGAGACCCAGCCCTAAAAGACTCATGGCGACAACGCCCACATACATGGCTTTATAGTTGAATAGCGTACTCCCGTTTATGTAGATGTAATAGCCCAATCCCTTTTGGGTTGCAAACAGCTCGGCGACATAGAGAACGGCGATGGCTGTCCCAACCGACTGGCGCAGTCCGGTCAGGATGGCTGGCAGGCTGGCGGGCAGGTACACGAACCGAAACAGCGCTCGCCGGCCTGCCCCAAGGCTGCGAACACTCTGGATTAGCTCAGGTCGGAGAATTGAAGCCTGATCCCGGACAAGGACTAATATCTGGAAGAATAGAATTAAAAAGATGATGATGATTTTTGGAGTGTCCCCTATCCCCAGGATGAGCAGGACGATTGGGACAAGGACGACCTTAGGGACGGGGTAGAGGAGGTAAATCACTGGCGAGAAGATCGCATTGAGCTGTCTCGACTGCCCAAGGATGAGACCCAAAGGAGCAGCACAGGCGACCGCCAGCAGGGTGCTTGCCAGAACGCGCCACAGGCTTGCCAGGACATGTTCCAATAGCCCGCGTTGAACCTCCTCAAGGAAAATCCCTCCCACCTGGACCGGGGTTGGCAGGATCGGTTGATCGACCACCACTGCAACCAGCTGCCAGATTCCTAGCAGAACAATCGTTGCCATGAGGATGTGCTGTCTTCGAACGTTCATCGCATTTCCAGCCATTCCCGGAGCTGTCGGCAAAGGACCTGGTATTCGTTCGAATGCCTGAATTCAGGGGAGTTGGCGTGAGTATTTTGAATGATCCTCGTGTCGGTATTCGGAGGACGACCGAGGAGCAAGATCTTCTGTCCCATGAATGCGGCTTCTTCAATTGAGTGAGTCACGATGACCAGAGTGATGTGCTGCTCTTCGACAAGCTCCAGCGTCAGGTGCTGCAGCCCTTCCCGGGTTGGGGCGTCCAGTGATGAGAAGGGTTCATCCATGAGTAAGATGTCAGGCTCCAGGGCGAGCGTCCGGGCGATCGCGGTCCGCTGCCGCTGACCTCCCGAGATCTGCCCGGGATATTTGTCTGCGTGGTCTGCCAGACCCAGCCTGTCAAGCCAATAGGCCGCACCTTCTGCGGGTTTGAAGTCTACTGGGGCGTGTTTCCCATCCGGACCGTAGAAAGCCCGCACCCTAAATCCGAGCTCGGCGTTCTCGCGCACAGTAGCCCAGGGAAGCAGACCGTATTCCTGAAGGATCAGACCGGTGTGGGGACGAGGACGAGTGAGAAGGCGACGGTCGACCAGGATTTCACCGGAAGTTGGGGTGAGCAGACCTGCGATCAGGTACAGGAGCGTCGTTTTTCCGCAGCCAGAGGGCCCCAGGACTGCCCAGGCTTCCCCACGGCGAACCGACCATTCGAACTGGTCGAAGACCGGTGTACTCTGGGGATATGTGAAATTCAGGGATTGTATCTGAATGATGTTCCCTGAGGTCGGAGTCACATCCTCGATCAAGGCAAGAATTCGGAGGTGACAGAGTCTTCGTAGGGTAACTCGGCTTCAACAAGCCCCTTATTCCTGGCCCATGCCAGGACATCAGCCCATTGGGCTTCACTCGGCAGGCTGCCAGCAGGGAATGGAGGGATTTGGTAGGAACCGATGAGCGGCGCCGGCACCAGCTTCTGCTCGGTGAGCAGGTCATCCCAGCGGGATGGGTCGGAGTTGATCTCGGCAATCGCCTTATCGAGGGCGGCCAGAAAGCCCCGAATGGCTTCCGGATGTGCATCGATGACAGCTTTGCGGAAGGAGATCACACTGTTTCCGTACTCCGGGTGGCTTGTGTCATCGAGGATAAGGACAGCCCCGCCTTGGATCGCCAGAGATGCTGCCGGGTCAGGTAGATTGGCTGCTTGCAGCTCTCCAGAATCAAGCATCGACATCCGCAGGTCGATGCGTGGCACAGCAACTTTCTTAATCTCCTCAGGAGTAAAACCAGCTGCCTCCAGCAGCCGGTCGGTTGTGTACTCGATCACAGAGGCTTCCGAAATGCCGATCTCTACTCCTCGCAGACCATCGACATCGGTGATTCCGCTCTCCCCTGAGGCCAGGATCCGGTACTGTGGAAATTCCGCCGTTGCTGTGCGGGCGAATGAGATGATTTGAATCTGAACACCGTCCTTGTTATACAGGAGGGTTGACACAAGATCGTTAATCATGCCATCTGCCTGACCGGAGGCCATCACCTGATCGCGCTCGGCAGCGGATCCGACAGGGATGAATTCGACGGCGACCTTCTCCTCCTGATAATACCCCTGTTCCTGGGCGACGAAAATCGGAAGAGCATCCAGGATCGGAAGGATGGCGAGTTTTAGAGTCACCGGTTCGGCTGTAGTCCTGCTTTGAGCACAGGCTGAGATGAGAAAAGTTGTGACGGTCAGAATCACTGGTAAAAAGCTCAGAATCCTTTGGCGAATCATAATAAATAATGCTCTCCTTTAATCCAATCCAAGATCTCCCCAAATTTCTGTAATACGCTGCTGGATAGAGGGATCCATCCGGATCACTTCAGGCCAACCACGGCTATACCCCTCTTCTGGCAGCTTGGCAGTGGCGTCGATCCCGATTTTACCTCCAAAAGAATGGCTGTAAGAGGCGTGATCGAGGTGATCGACTGGGCCGTCGATTCGGATTATATCCCGCGACCAGTCAACGTTCCCCAAAGCCTGCCAGGCAACCTGGGAGAGGTCCTGGACATCTACCCATTCGTCGACGACGACGATGGCCTTTGCCAATGCCATCAGACCAAGCCCCCACAATCCGGAGATCACTTTCCGGGCATGTCCGGGATACCTTTTTTTCATCGAAATAAGCACCAGATTGTGAAAAACCCCTTCGGCGGGCATGTTCACGTCCACAATCTCAGGAATGAACAGGCGCATCAGCGGCAGGAACAGGCGTTCGGTGGCTTTTCCCATCCAAACATCCTCCATCGGTGGAATGCCGACGATGGTGGTGGGATAAATGGGCTGCTTCCGGTGTGTAATAGCGGTGATGTGAAAAACCGGGAAAAGTTCGATCGGTGTGTAGTAACCGGTGTGGTCTCCGAATGGGCCTTCAGGGCGATAATCGTTGAGATCGATGTAGCCTTCGATCACTATCTCGGCATTTGCGGGGACTTCCAGCGGCTGCGTCACGCAATCTACGAATTCCACCGGCGAACCCCGCAGAAACCCTGCCAGCAAGTATTCGTCGATGTTCGGAGGCAGCGGAGCAGAAGCGCACCACATGCTGGCAGGATCGCCTCCGAGGACGACCGCGGCCGGAACCCGATCTTGCTTTGCAGCCCGGGCCACCCGTTCGTGCTCAGCGCCGCCTTTGTGGCGCTGCCAGTGGACAATTAAAGTGCGCTCGTCAACAACCTGCAAACGGTACATGCCCACGTTCCGGGCCTGAGTTTCTGGATCGCGCGTGATCACCTGGGGAAGGGTGATGAACCTGCCTGCATCTTTAGGCCAGCACTGCAAGACAGGCAGGAATCCCAACGAAAAATGCTCTTGTTCGATGACCTCCTGGACGGGAGCCCGCCTGACTTTCTTTGGGCCCAACCCGATGGAGCGAAGTACATTGAGCAGGTCCTGGCCTCGGCTGAGCATTTCCCCCAGTCCTTTTGGCAGCCGCGGGTCGATCACCTCGCCCAGCTTTCGCGTCAGGTCATCAAGATCACCCACTCCCAGGGCAAGGGACATCCGTCGGCGGTTGCCGAAGGCGTTGATCAGAACCGGCATATCCGATCCCTGGACTCTCTCGAAAAGGAGTGCTTTGTTCCTGGCTGGATCGCCTTTGGAGACCCGGTCAGTGATTTCGGTGATCTCCAGGTGAGGGGAGACCTCTGCGTCTATCCGGACGAGTTGATCCTGTTCTTCGAGCAGTTGGATGAACTCGCGCAAATCCTTGAATGCCATGAGGAATGATCTCCACCGGGGAAGTCTGGCGCGAATTATAGCATGGGAGGATCTGGCATTCTGCTGTCGATCAGACTTTAAATTTAATTAGGCTTTCAAATTTATAAAGTCCAGTGCTTGACAACAGTCAAACGACTGTGCTACAGTAACCTCCACAGCGGGTTTACCGAAATCGAAGATTGTCCTTATTTCGTTTGCATTCAGGAGATGAACCTTGATGAAGTCACGTTCCCAACTGATGGTGGACCGCCTGCGAGACCTGCAGGCCTCTTCACCAGATATCGAAGCATCGGCGGTGGTCAGCGTCGACGGCCTCAGCATCGCGTCTGCCCTGCCACAGGGAGTCGAGGAAGATCGTGTCTCGGCCATGTCAGCCGCAATGCTGTCCCTTGGCGAGCGGATCGCGACCGAATTGGGCCGGGGGACTCTCGAACAGGTCTACGTGAAAGGCGAAAACGGATACGTCATCCTGATGTCCGTCGGGGAAGAGGCAGTGTTGACCGCCCTGGCGCGTGACCAGGCGAAACTAGGCCTGATCTTCCTGGACATGCGCAGGGCTACCGAAGCATTAGAGCAGTTGATCTAGAAGAGAGTCATGAACGAACAACCGAAGAGCGGCTATTATTATGCCAATAAATTTGCATTGATCATGCTCGACGCCCTGCAAGATGTGATGGGGAAGAATGGCGTCAATGCAATCTTAAACCTGGCCCATCTCCCTCATCTAATCAACAACTTTCCCCCGGGGAACCTGGCAAAGGAATTCGACTTTGCCGAAGTTTCGGCGATAAACCAGGCTCTCGAAGAGATGTATGGGCCGCGCGGCGGCCGGGCACTTGCAGCCCGCGTAGGAAGGGCAACATTCGCCGATGCGCTGAAGAATTTCGGAGCGCTGGCAGGGGCAGGGGACCTGGCATTTAAAATCCTGCCGCTGCATACCAAGATGCGGATAGGCCTGCCTGCCATGGCAAAAATCTTCTCCCAGGTGAGCGACCAGCAGACATCCGTCAAAGAGCACGAGGAGGAATTTGTCTATACTATCCACCGCTGTCCCGTCTGTTGGGGGCGGAATGGATTGGACAAACCTGTGTGTTTCATCGCCGTTGGGCTGCTTGAAGAAGGGTTGAAATGGCTATCTGGGGGGCGGGAATTCTTCGTGAATGAGTCGCGGTGCATGGCAACGGGCGACGAAGTGTGTGAATTTATCATTCGGAAGATCCCCAAAGATGCGCTTTGATAGATGCGGCTGGATGGTACAATAAACCGTTTCGATGGAACTGACTGTCGTCATTCCCACCTACAATGAAGCAGCAAATTTACCAGCATTGATCGAAGCGGTATTTGCTTTGCCCCTGTCGGGATCCAAGGTGCTGATCATAGACGATGACAGCCCGGATGGAACAGGCAGGATCGCGGACGAAATCCAGAGAAATCGACCCAATCGAGTTTCGGTTATCCATCGAGCGGGGAAAGCCGGTCTGGGATCGGCATATATCACCGGTTTCAAGAAAGCCATCGAAGATGGAGCGGAAGCTGTGGCTCAGATGGATGCCGATTTTTCCCATCCACCAGGTAAATTGATCGAGCTGCTGAACGGCCTGGCAGACCACGACGTCGCGATGGGCTCTCGGTATATCTCCGGTGGGAGCGTCGATAGGGATTGGCCGGCGTGGCGGAAGGGCCTGTCGACATTCGGGAACTTTTATGCCCGCAGCATCCTGCGCCTCCCCATCCGCGACGTCACGGGTGGTTTTCGAGCCTGGCGGCGTGAGACCTTGCTGGGGATTCCGTTGCATCGAATCCGGTCAAACGGCTATGCCTTCCAGGTTGAGATGGCTTACCTCGCCTATTGTTCCGGTTTCTCGTTCTGTGAAGTGCCTTTTTATTTCGCCGATAGGCGATGGGGAACCTCGAAAATGTCTTTCAAGATCCAGCTCGAGGCAGCTATCCGGGTTTGGCAAATGCTCTATGAATACAGGGATCTCCCCAAGATCTCAAGGTCCTCCCCACGGTTGATCCATACCTGACCCCGAA
>CAYQDF010000103.1:0-11235 GCA_964416175.1 uncultured Anaerolineaceae bacterium | reverse complement strand
TCCGGTAACGTTGGGCGGCGGGATCGAAATGACGAACGGCGCTCTGGAGGGATCGAAGCCAGGTTTGTTCGGGTCGTTAGAGGGCTTGAAAAATCCTCGCTGCTCCCACCATTCGTAGACGCGCTGTTCAATGCTGTGGAAATCGTAGGTCTTGGGCAGGGCGTTTTCTAACTTTGCCATGATCGCCTCCTTATAAAACAAAAAAACCCTTCGTCCAAAACGAGGACGAAAGGGTCAACCCTTCCGCGGTACCACCTCGGTTCGCCGCTGCGCGGCGCACTCGTTGCTCCTATTTGGAGCTCATCCCAACCAACATTGGGACTTCGCTGTAACGGGCTTCCCGTGCCGGTCTACTCCCGGAAATCGCTGCTCCGGTTTCTTCGGCAGGCATTCTGGGCGACGTTCGGGGCGGGGCGTCTGCGGGGGCTCTCAGCCAACGGCCACTCCTTCTCTGTCAGCGCCTCCGACACCTACTCCTCCCAGAGAGAGCCAGATTATTCGAAGAATTGTCTGCAAATTATACTCAGAACGCCGTCGAGAGTCAACGATTTTCGGGTTAGGCCGGCGGGTTGAGAGACTCTCCCGAGAGATAAGGTTCCGCATGTGATATAACTACTCCTGTATTATGATGTTTGTCACATGAGCAACACCAGGACTTAAGATAGAATTTCACAGGAGCCAATTCCCATCAAGGAGAGCAGCCATGAAAGGAGATCCAAAGCTCATCGAGGTATTGAACCAGCTGCTGGCGGACGAGCTCACCGCCATCAGCCAGTACATGGTGCACGCCGAACTGTGCGAGAACTGGGGGTACGGCAAGCTGCACGAGGCGGTCGAGAAGCAGGCTTTTGACGAGATGCACCACGCCGAGTGGTTGATCCAGCGCATCGTCTTCCTGGAGGGTGAGCCGGTCGTGTCGAAACTGAACCCGATCAAGATCGGGACGTCGGCCGTCGAGATCATCGGCAACGATCAGGATGCCGAGGTCATGGCGGTTAAGGCTTACAACGACGGCATCCAGCTGGCCCACGAACTGAAAGACCAGGCGACGGCCGATCTGCTGACCGAGATCCTGAAAATGGAAGAGGGGCACGTCGATTGGGCCGAAAAGCAGCGCGCCCAGATCGAGCAGATGGGCCTGGAGAACTACCTCTCGCTCCAGGTCTGATAAAAATCATCCCAGGCGGATGCGCGGGTTGAGGCCGGCATAGAGCAGGTCTGCGGCCAGGTTCGCCAGGGCGAAGCCGAGCACGGCGACCATGCTGACAGCCTGCAGGAGGGGCAGGTCGCGCCGGTCGATGGCGAACAACATCAGCCGGCCGAGCCCGGGATAATTGAAGACGTTCTCGATCACCACCAGGCCGCTGATCAGCCATCCGAAGCTGATCGCGATGACCGTGATGGTGGGCAGCATGGCGTTCCTTAACACGTGCTTCACCACCACTGTCCGGCGTGGCAGGCCTTTCAATTCGGCTGTGCGCACGTAGGGCTGTTTCAACTCCTCCACCACGCCAGCGCGGGTAAGCCGGGCGATGTACGCCAGCAGGACCAGCGAGGCGGTCATGGCCGGCAGCGCCAGCACCGGCAGGATCTGAGATAAGGGGGCATCTGCAGGTATCGAGGAGCTGGCGGGCAGGCTCGGCAGGCCAAGCTCCCGCAGGCTGAAGGAAAATACCTGGATCAAGACTAACCCGGTTACGAATTCCGGCAGCCCAACGACGGCCAGGGAAGCGACGCTGATCACTCCATCGACCGGCTTGTTCGCGTTGAGCCCGGCTGCCACTCCGAGACCAACGGCCGCTGGGACTGAGATGGCCAGGGTGAGGGCGGTCAGCAGCATGGAATTTCCCAGGCGCTCGAAAACAATCGGAAATATCGGCTGGTGGGTGCTGAATGAAGTCCCCCAATCTCCTCTCAGGAAATCCGTCAACCAGACGACGTATTGGACTGGGAGCGGCCGGTCCAGCCCCAGTTCGCGGCGGCAGGATTGCAGCGCTGCCTCGCCCACCTCGCGTCCCAGGATGACCCGGCACACGTCGCCGGGGAGCCACTGCGTCACCAGGAAGATCATCAAAGAGGTGAGGATGACTGTCAGCAGGAGAAAGCCCAAACGGCGGATCAGGTAGCGGAACAAGAGGACGGCATCCTTTTAGAAGTGAAGAGGCATCCTTCGCCTTCACGGCGCTCCGCTCAGGATGCCCGTCTCCTCCCGGCGTGCGACTGCATCCCTGCCAGCTCAGAGACCGGGATGTGGCAGAAGATCCGTTTCTTCGTCCCCGGGACGGTCTGCCAGGGAGGGGTCTCTTCGACGCAGATCTTCCCGAGGAAGCGGGGACAGCGTGTGTGAAACGGGCACCCTGTCGGTATGTCTGTCGGGCGGGGGATGTCGCCGGCCAGGTGGATCGGCTTGCCTCTCCGGGAGGGATCGATGTCTGGGATCGCCGAGAGCAGGGCTTCCGTGTAGGGGTGATGCGGGGGCTCGAACAACTCGGTCGCCGGCGCAGCTTCCATGAGGTGGCCGAGGTAGACCACAGCGATAACGTCGGCCAGGTATCCGACCACGGCCAGGTCGTGGGAAATGAACAGGAGGCTGTTCCCGTGCTGATGCTGGAGGTCGTGGATCAGGTTGAGGATGGCGGCCTGGACGGACACATCCAGGGCAGAGACAGGTTCGTCGCAGATCACGAGTTCCGGGTTGGCGGCGAAGGCCCGGGCGATCGCAACACGCTGCAACTCGCCTCCGCTGAGCTGGCCCGGGTAGCGGCTGGCGTACTCCGCGTTCAGTCGAACGGCTTCCAGTAGCCTGGCGACGCGCGACTGGACTTGAGAGCGCTCGATCCCGAGCAGGCGGATGAGCGCCCGGCCCAAGGCTTCTCCGATGGTGATGTAAGGGTTGAATGCCTGGTCGGGATTCTGGAAAACCATCTGGAGCCGGCGCAGAGTCGCCAGGTCGCGCTGGGAGAGGTGCTCGGGGAGGGGCGCGGAGAGCAGCTCGATCTCCCCGCCGGTCCGGGGCACCAGTCCCATGACCGCGCGCGCCAGGGTTGTCTTGCCGCTGCCGCTTTCGCCGACCAGGCCAAGGGTCTCTCCCGGAGAGATCTCCAGGTCCACCCGGTTGACCGCGCGAACCATCTTCGGAGGGGATTTCCGGATGACGTCGATGAGGGGCCTCCGGATGGGAAAATGGACGTCGAGCGATTCAATCCGGAGGTTCACACGCTTCTTCGCCGGGCTGCCTTCCGGAGGACCTGCGGGGGAGGCAGCAGAACGACGAATTGATTTTGGTCCAAGCGGACCTGGTTGATCTCCCTGGCGGGGGTCAGCGGCTCCAGACCGGATCTCTTCCCACCGGTGGCAGCGGGATTTCTGGAAAGCGCCCGTCGAAAAGAGGGGAGGATGAGTTTCGCAGATCTCCACCGCCAGCGGACAGCGCGTGCGGAACACGCACCCGGTGGGCAGGTCGCCCATTGGCGGGATGGAGCCCTGGATGCTCTGGAGCCGGACGAGGCCCTTCGACTCTCCCAGGCGCGGCACGCTGTCGATCAGCCCGGCGGTGTAGGGATGGAGCGGACGGGCGAAGAGATCCGCAGTGGAGGCCTCCTCCACAAGCTCACCCGCATAGAGAACGGCGACCCGGTCGCAGACCTGCGCCACAACGCCCAGGTTGTGGGTGACATAAAGGACTGCCGTGTTCTGGCCCAGGATGAGCTCCCTGACCCGCTCGAGGATCACCGCCTGGGTGGTCACGTCGAGGTTCGTCGTCGGCTCGTCGAGGATCAACAGGCGGGGATCGGTGCTCAGGGCGAGGGCGATCAAGACGCGCTGCTGCATGCCGCCGCTGATCTGGTGGGGGTAGCTGCCGGCGACCCGCGCCGGGTCCGCCAACCCCACTCGTTCGAACCACTCGATCGCCAGGCTGTTGGCAACCGCGCGATCCAGGCCGAGGTGGTGGCGGAGGGATTCAGCCAGCTGTTCACCGGCGCGCATCGCGGGATTCAAAGCCGATGCCGGGTTTTGCGGGACGAGAGCGATCTGCTTCCCCCAGACCTGGCGCATCTCGGCCATGCTGAGAGCAAGTAAGTCCCGGCCGGATAAGAACACCTGGCCGCTGCGGATGGTACCGTTATCACCCAGGTAGCGCATGACCGCCAGGGCGAGGGTCGTCTTCCCGGAGCCGCTCTCCCCAACCAGGCCGTAGGTCTCGCCGGGGTGAACCGAGAGCGAGACATCCCGCACAGCTTCCAGCCAGGTCCCATTCTGGCGGTAAGCGACGGTCAGATTCTCGATCTGGAGGACTGGTTCGTTACTGCGCATAGAATTTGCTTTAGAGTTCCCCCTGGAGAAGGCGCTTGAGGCCATCCGCCGCCAGGTTCACCCCGATCACGACGATGGAAATCGCGCCAGCGGGAAAGTACATCGCCCAGGGGATCTGGGCGGCGAAGGATCTGGCTTCTTTGACCATCAATCCCCAGTTGGGGCTGGGCGGCTGGACGCCGACGCCCAGGAATCCCAGGGAGGCTACCAGGAAGATGGCGTAAGAGAAGCGCAGGGCCCCTTCCACCGCCAGGGCTGGAAGGGTTGAAGGCAGGATCTCTCGGAACAGGATCCAGGCTTGAGTCTCGCCTTGCAAACGAGCGGCATCCACGAACCCCTTCGCCTTGACGGAAAGAACGACGCTGCGTACGACGCGGGCGACGATCGGCGTGTATACGACGACGATCACGGCCAGGATGCTGTTCCGCGACTGCCCCACGGTCCCCAGGAGGAGCAGCGCCAGGAGCAGTGCGGGCATCGCCAGCAGGCTGTCGAACGTCCGCATGATGGCTTCGTCAAGCCAGCCGCCGCGGTAACCAGAAAGTAGCCCGACGATAGTGCCGCTGACCACTGCCAACAAAGTGCCAAACCCGGAGAGCAGGAGGATCTGCCGTGCGCCGAGGACGACGCGACTGAAGATGTCACGCCCCAGGTTATCCGTGCCGAACCAGTGGGCGGCGGACGGCGGCTGCCGCGCATTGGAAGCGATGATCTCGTTGGCCCCGTAGGGAGCCAGGGCTGGCCCCAGGATGGCGATCAACAAGAACGAAAACGTGATGAAAGCGCCAGCCGCCGTGAGGGGATCCTGGTAAAGACGCCGAAAGGAACGCGCAACGCTCACACCCCAGCGCAATGCCCTCGCCGAGAGTTGAGCTCTTTGGTGTGTGAAACCCTGCACGATTACGGGCCGGTTTTGCCCACGACGGCCAGGTCGGAACGTCCCGGGAAGGGTTTCATTTCGAAACCCTGGAAGTCGCCCCTGATTGCGCCGAGCTGGGCGAAGAAATAGGGGATGATAACCGGGCCACGCTCGATGAGCAAAGTCTGGATCTGCCGGTATGCATCCACGCGCTCCTCTTCGTTCAATGTTGTCCCGGCCAGCTCGGCCAATTCGTCGAATTCCTCATCGCAGAAATGGGACTCGTTCCAGATGGCGCCGCACACCAGCATGGTGTCGAGATAGAATTGAGGATAAGGGCGCGAGCCCCAGCCGGTGATCCCGAGATCCACTTCAAGCCACCCTTCATCGGCATAGTAGACGCTCTCCGGCTCGACCACGACTTCGACGTCAACGCCGATCTCGGCCCACTGCTCCTTGAGGACGACCGCCAGATTGGGGCGGTTTCCGGTGTCCGGGGTGTGAAGGACCAGGTCCAGCCCATCGGGATAACCAGCATCGATCAACAGCTGGCGGGCAGCGTCAGGGTCCCTTGCCGGGAGGGGCGTCTCCTCCGAATAATATTGGGTATACATTGGACCGATGGGGGAATCGCGGCCTATGGCCCCATAACCCTGGAGGACGAGCTGGTAGATGGCTTCTCGATCCGTGGCGAGGCGCAGCGCCTGGGTAACGCGCGGATCGTTACCGGGGGCGCGGTCGGACCGCAGGCGAACCAGGTCGAAGCCGTTGGTCGCCACCTCGAGCGGGACCAGGTCGGGCTCTTCCTTCAGGCTGTTGAACAGGTCCGTCGAGAGGAACATGACCAGGTCAACCTGCCCGCTGCGCAGCGCTTCCACCTGGGCGTTCTGATCGGGAAAGAAGATAAATTCGAGGTTCGCCAGCCGGGGCTTGCCTCCCTGGAAGTAGTCGGGATTGGCCTCCAGTTCCATCCGGCTCTCAGGTTCGTACGCCACGACCCGGAAGGGGCCGCTGCCGTTCGAGAAAATGTCTGCATCCTCGGTCCCGGCGCGCAGGATCAGGGCGTGGTTGTCGCTTAGATCATAGGGAAAGAAGGGGTTTGGCTCGGTCAAGGTGAAAGTGACTTCGAAGTCGCCAGTCGCCTCGATGCTGGCCACGTTGCTGTACAGATTCTCCGTTGGAAGCCCGGAACCCGGTTCACGGAGTCGGTCGAAAGTCCAGACCACGTCTTCGGCGGTCAATGGGGTGCCGTCGTGGAAACTGGCGTTTTCGACGAGGGTGATCTTGTATATAAGGCCGTCCTCGCTCACCGTCCACCCCCGAGCCAGGCGGGGTTCAAGGGTGTTCTGCGGCGTGACATCGATCAGGTAATCGTACACGTTGCTGGCGACGAGCACCTCCGGATCGGATGCGATGAAGGCCGGATCGATATTCACGATCGGCTGCACGGCGATGCGCAGCAGCCCTGATGGTCCGCCTGCCGGGACTGCGACCTCCTCGCCGGGTTGGGTGGCTTCCGGGGCGCTTCCACCGCAAGCCTGCAGCAGAAACGCCAGACCGGCGAGCAAAGCAAAGATCCCTGATCTGCGCTTCAGGGATGTTCTTAGGGGAAATGTCTCCATCTGGGTGTTTCCTCCTGCTTGATTTCTGATTTTCAGATTGACGTCCTGGGAAGCGCAAGTCTTACTTGTTCCTGCCGCTATGCCCCGGGAGTACGCATCAGCAATTGATATCTGGAAATATCTCCGCTTGCGGGGATCGTGGCAATTCGAACTTAATCAATCAAATTATACCTAATAATGACTGCGGAGCTGGCCGGCAGCCGTGACCAGCCGCGCGCCATTCCTCGAGGAATTTTACGCACCGGCGATTGCCTCAGGCTATAATCGAGGCGTTCGCCTGGAATACCCCCCTCACTGGGAACGCTGCTTAACATTAAGGAGGCAAGATGTCGGACTCTGTATACGATGGCATTTACATCCGGCGCCAAAGCAGGCTGGCCGCAGCCATGGAGGCGGCCGGGTTCGCGGCAGTGGCGATCAACGCCGGTCCCACGCTGTTCTACCTGACCGGCCTGCATTTCCACCTGAGTGAGCGGCCCGTGGTCGGGATCTTCACTGCGCAGGGACCAGTGACGATGGTCCTGCCGGAGCTGGAAGGTGGGAAGCTGGCAGGGCTGCCGTATCCCGTGCGTTCGTATCCTTACGGAGACGATCCGGCGGGCTGGGAACGCGCGTTCAGGGACGCCGCTGAAGCGGCACGGATCTCCGGCGTCCGGCTTGGAGTGGAGCCGCGGCGCCTGCGACTGCTCGAGTTGCGCTACCTCGAGTCAGCTGCTCCGGGGGCTGAATTCCAGTCCGCCGAGAGTTTGATCGCAGGGCTGCGGATGCGCAAGGACCCCGGGGAGATCACCGCCATGCGCCGGGCGGTGACCATCGCGGAGCGATCGCTGCTCGACACCCTGCCCCTGGTCCGGAGCGGGATGAGCGCGCGCGAACTCGCCCGGGAGATCACCGCGCAGCTCCTCCAGCATGGATGCGACCCAGAGCTCCCCTTCCAGCCGATCGTGGCTTCCGGACCGGACAGCGCCAACCCGCACGCTTCACCGTCGGACCGGCCCCTGACGGAAGGGGACCTTCTCATTCTGGATTGGGGAGCAAATTATGGAGGCTATTTTTCTGACCTGACCCGCACCTTCGTGATCGGCCAGGCAGACCCGGAGCTGGAGAAGATCGCCGTGGTCGTGTCGCAGGCGAACGAAGCTGGCCGGGCAGCGGTCAGGCCGGGCGCGTCTGCTTCCGCTGTCGACCGGGCCGCGCGCCAGGTGATCGAACATGCAGGGTATGGGGGATATTTCATCCACCGCACCGGGCATGGCCTGGGGCTGGAGGTGCACGAAGAGCCTTACATTTTTGCTGGCAATCCCATGATCCTCGAGCCTGGGATGACTTTCACGATCGAGCCTGGGATCTACCTGCCGGGGCGCGGCGGGGTGCGGGTGGAAGACAACGTGGTCGTCACCGATGAAGGCGTGGAAACCTTGAGCGCACTGGACCGGACGCTGCTCCACATTTGATATAATCTGCTCGCGTGATTGCAGCCAAGCCTTTTTGTCCAGGGAAATTGATTATGTACATCGATCCGAATTCTGGCGGTTTGCTGTTCCAGGTGCTGCTCGTCATCCTTGGAGCTTTCACCGGGGCGGTTTTTTTATTTTACGGCAGGATCAAGATGGGCATCGCCCGGCTCCGACGGTCCCTCCGGGAAAAACGCGCGGGGAGGACTCCCTCTGATTCGACGCCTGATCCGTGAAGCGGCTCGCTGAACTCAAGGATTTCTTCCTGAATCGTTATTCCAGCCGGGGATTGCGGTCGCTATTCCTGACTGTGGCTTTCGCTCCCCATACCTGGACGTTGATCCTGGCATTCCGCGATCTTTCGTGGGTGGCGGCGCGTTCGAATGCCTGGGATGCCATCGGTCTCGTGTCTTACGGGCTGATCTTTGCCTGCCTCGAGAGCCTGGTCATATTTGCTGCCGCAGTGCTGCTCGGATTGCCTATCTCGTCGAAGTGGGAGGAAGACAGGCGCCTCGCACTGCTGTCCTTCCTGGCGCTGAGCGTTTTTATGTGGGCCGCGCTGGGACAGCTCACATTTCTCCTGGATTTTACTTTACCAGGGGAGCTGGCCCGCATCCTGATGCAGTCAGGGCATCCGGTGAGATACCTCTACGCGGGCACTCTGGCTCTGGTCTTCCCAACTGTCCTGGTGCCGAGCTGGTTCATCCTGCGTTCGGAAAAAATCCTCCATTTGATCGTAGCGCTCACCGAACGGCTGGCGCTGATGTCTGCATTCTATCTCCTCCTCGATCTGACAGCGTTGGTCGTTGTCGTGGTCCGTAATGTCTCGTGAAGCTGCAGTTATGGAATCGAACCTCGATCGGCGTGAATTCCTGAAGCTGGCCGGGCTGCTGTCGCTTGGTTATGCGATCCATTCGAAGGGGATCCCGTCCGCTGCAGGCCCGCAGACCCGCAAGCAGAACATCCTTGTGGTTGTGTACGACGCGCTCTCGGCGTATAATGTGTCGCTGCACGGATACCGACGGGAGACCACGCCCAACCTCGCCAGGCTGGCAGCGCGGGCGATCGTGTATCACAACCATTACGCCGGGGGAAACTTCACGACGCCGGGGACGGCTTCCCTCCTCACGGGCGCCCTGCCCTGGACACACCGGGCTTTCGTCCACGATGGAAAGGTCTCTGAATCTTTCGTGACGAAAAGCATCTTTCACGCGTTCCCGGGTCACTACCGGATCGCCTATTCTCACAATCCCCTGGTAAACACTCTGTTAAACCAATTCAAGGAAGACCTGGACGAGTACATCCCTCAAGCGAGGCTTTTCCTGGCGAGCGATGGGATCCTCCAGGCGCTGTTTACGAACGATGAGGATATCGCCACCGTGAGCTGGGCAAGGACGATCAAAAGGCAAGAGGAGGGGTACAGCTATTCCCTGCTCCTGGCTCACCTGTACGAGCAGTTACGCGAACGCCGCATTGCCGGCCTCAAGCCATACTACCCCCGTGGTATCCCCCACATCAGCACCGACAATTATTTCCTGCTCGAGCAGGCGACCGACTGGGTCAGCAGCCGCCTAAGAGAACTCCCGAGACCTTTCCTGGGGTATTTCCATTTTCTCCCGCCGCATTTCCCCTACAAGACTCACCGGGATTTCTACGAGAGGTTCAAGGGAGATGGCTGGCGGCCTCCGGAGAAACCTATCGATGCTGCCTTCAACCAGGGCAAGAGCCAGGAAAGACTGTTCGAGTGGCGCACCTGGTACGACGAATTTATCCTGTACGCCGACAGGGAGTTCGGCAGATTGTTCGATCATCTGGAAGCAAGCGGGTTGCTGGAGGACACGTGGGTCGTGTTTACCTCTGACCACGGCGAAATGTTTGAGCGCGGGATCAGCGGCCACCTGACACACGCCCTCTACCAGCCGGTCATTCGGATCCCCCTGCTGATCTTTGAACCTGGGCGGGATGAGAGAGTGGACGTTTACACCCCGACGAGCGCGATCGACGTCCTGCCGACCTTGCTCGAGGCAACCGGGGAGGCCATCCCGGACTGGATCGAGGGGGAAGTGCTCCCGCCGTTTGGGCGGAGGAGCCCGGACCCGGGACGAAAGCTGTACGCACAGGTCGCCCGGGACAACCACCCCGAGGCCGCTCTCACTCACGCCTCTCTCATGTATCTTAAGGGGTCCTATAAACTGACACGTTACTTTGGGTACGGCAGGCTGGGAGAAGCGGACGAAAGGATCGATCTGTATAACGTCGAAGCGGACCCCGAGGAATTGAATGAACTATCCACGAAAGAGAAAGTTCAGACCGAAGAGTTGCTCTCCGAACTGGAAGAGAAACTTGCACAAGTAAATGAGCCGTATCTCTGATTGTCATGAAACGTGATCTGCTGCTGATTGCCATTTCGATGTTTGCCTGGGGGCTGGGAGAGGGGATGTTCCTGTACTTCCAGCCCATCTACCTGGAGCAGCTGGGCGCTGACCCCATCGCGATCGGGAGCATCCTCGGCGGCTTTGGCCTGGCGATGACCGTCTCCCACATCCCGGCTGGCTACCTGGCAGACCGGGTGGGGCGCAAACCGCTGCTGGTGGCAGCCTGGGTGCTTGGGATGCTGGCAACCTGGACGATGGCCCTTGCCGGGACGCTGGCCGTATTCGTGGCTGGCCTGCTGCTCTACGGGATCACCTTATTCGTGATGTCGCCTTTGCAGAGCTACGTGGCCGCGGCGCGGGGCAGGCTCTCGGTCGGTCGGGCGATCACGCTGATGTCGGCGGGATTCAACCTGGGGGCCGTGATTGGACCCTGGCTGGGCGGGAGAATAGGGGACCAGCTGGGGATCCGGCAGACCTATGTCATCGCCGGCTTGATCTTTATCGTGTCTACGGTCATAATCCTCTTCATTCATCCTCAACCGGTCGAAAAGATCCCCTCGAGTGGCAACGACAGGGGCTGGATGTATTCCCCGCGCTACAAGGTCTACATG
>CAYQDF010000102.1:0-11237 GCA_964416175.1 uncultured Anaerolineaceae bacterium | reverse complement strand
TCGAACCTGGCGCCATCGGGGGGTGGATAGGTGTTTTCAAAGATGCAATCCTCGCTCATCAACGCCATCATCCCCGCCAAGTCATGCCGGTTGAAGGCCTCGTTGAATTCGAGCACGACGCGGACCGAAGATTCTATCTTCGACATGCGGATTGGGCTCATTCAATACATCTCCTTCGCATCACCTGGCAGTCTTCTTACGTGTTCCAGGTGCACACGAACGCGCTGCTCATCTCCGCAGGGATACGTGAAACCGAAGCGCTCCGCAACCGGCTTCGCGACGCTAGTGAAGAGCTCACACATCGCGAACAGTGCTTCCCAGGTGTTCTCATACTTCGCATCAGCGTACGTCCTTAAAAACAGCTCCCAAAGCTCCTGATCAAAATGCTTCTGAAAGTATTTCCCGTGTTTTCCAGGGTCCTGTGAAAACCCCGTCCTGGCGCCGATATGCCAGGTCAGCATCTTCATGAGCTGCTCGCGAAGCACCTCATCCAACATGTGCCTGGCATATGGGATTTCTCCCCGCCACAAACCCTTCGCCACGTAGGGACATACCCACCAAAACTCGTTGCAGCAGTCCGCAAACGCTTTCGCGGTGGGCGGTCCCGGCAGATAGCCAGACTCGCCCGGGGGAACCATGGTTTCGAAAAGCCCATCTTTGTCCATGAGAACCAGGCTCGGGTTGTCGCGCCGGTACCCGCCGAGATTTTCCACCGGATAGATCCCCAGGTCAATCCGGTTGCCGTCAGTGAACTGCATCAGATAGGTGAACCCGCCATCCTTATCCGGCGGCGGATCTTCCATAGTCTCGGGCATCTGCAAGATCATGATCTCGCCGAAGCGCTCTATCCACTCGAAGTTGTCCTGGAACGGAGCGATGTCATCTACGAAGTAAACGATATCGAAATCCTGGAAAATGTCGCGCGGCGCGTTGGGATTGGCGCGTGAGCCGGTCATGACCACTGCCCTGATGCGCGCATCGCGCCTGGCGGTATCCAGGATCAGTTCGAGCATTTCCTCTTCGCTGCGCATGCCCCTCCTTACGGAAATACAGCAGTATGAAACTAATGAGACCAGAACCAGCCAGATGCAGCCGCTCAAGGATAAAAGCCGTCAGGCTGGAATCGTATTCAGAATTATAACTGTCAGAGGCAATAATTCACCCTTCAGGTCCAGTCAGCACCGGGCGTACAAATTGAGCCAGTTACAGTTCAAGACCCGGGCTAGACAGGGAATTCCTGTCAGGCTTTTCTGCTTACCAAGAACCAGGTCTGCATCTCCCCCACGCCCTTTATCTCCACCGGACCATACGGCTCACACAGGAATTTATCGCCGATCAAGGCATAGGTCTCCGGGGTAATCTGCACCCGCCCCGGCTCACCATGTGATTCCATCCTGCTCGCGATGTTGACCGCATCCCCCCAGACGTCGTAGTGGAACTTTTCCTGACCGATCACGCCTCCGACCACCGGGCCGGAGTTGATGCCGATCCGGAACTTCACCTGACGTCCGTTCTCCGCCAGCCGCTCCAGGTAGCTACACATGTCCAGCGCCAGCGCAGCAAGCGCTTCCGCGTGGTCCGGGCGCGGGTGGGGGACGCCTGACGCCACCATGTAATTGTCCCCAACGGTGCGGATCTTCTCCACAGCGTACTTCCTGACCAGCTCGTCGAAAGCGGAATAGATCTCGTTCAAGAGCCCGACCATCTCCCAAGGCTCCAAACTTGCAGTGAGCCTGGTGAATCCCACCATGTCGGCAAACAGGATGCTTGCCGAGTCGAAATGTTCGGCGATGGTCCCCTGGCCTTCTTTCAGCGCCTGCGCGATTTTCGCCGGCAGAACGTTGAGCAGCAGCTGCTCGGACTTCTGGCGCTCCATGGTCAACAGGCGCATCGCCTCGTCTTTCTGACCGATGAAATAATGCAGCAAGACGAAAGCCACAATGGAAAGGCCGGTGATGTTCAGGACGTATAAGGTGATTACTAATCCCTCCGACAGGTTGTTGGTCGGTTCGATGAACGGCTGCGCCAGGCCGCTCGCTGCAACCAGGGCAAGATAAGCCAGGAACCACCGAACGGCAGGCCGCCTCCCGGCAAAAAGGAGCGCACCCACCGGAGAGGTAAACGACCACATGATGACCGCGCTCGATCCGGCGTACCCGCCCAGGGCAAGTAGGAGCCCGAACGGCAGCAGTAGGCTGAAGACCAGCTGGGAGGTGCGGAAGAACTCGTATCGCCGGGTAAACCTGAAAACCAGGAGGCTGAGATACGACAGGAGCCCATAGCTGAGCGGGATGGCCGCCGCCACCACTTCACGGTTGACCAGGTAGAGCAGCCCCCACAGGAATCCCGCCGTGCTCATCATAAACGCCGATCCGACCAGGATCGTCTTCTGCAGCCGGGACTCGACCGGCTCATTAGGTTCGACTCCCAGCCATTCGATGAAGGACAGGATCTTACGCATTACGAGGCTCATCACCCACCTCGGGATAAATTTGATAGAATACATCCAGATTATAGGCGTTCAGGTTCCATTGATCAATATCGATAAAGCGTATCTCGATCCAACGCGGCGACCGAATCGCTCGAGACAGGCAACCGGGAAGAGGCTCGGAATGCAGCACTGTCCGACTGTTCGGGCGCTATCGATCCGAGAGGGGAGGACCCGATAAAAAAAGAAGAAGAACCAGGCGGCGCTGGCGCCCCGGAAAACTCTCCGGGTCACCCTCGAATGGACACCGGAGGCGGGGCGTTCGTCAGTGGAGACGTCGACACCGGCGGCGGGGCGTTCATCGGCCGCGACCAGGTGATCATCAACATCACCACTACGGTCGTCGGCGCGGCAGAAGCCAGGGACCTCGAAGACCTGCCCCCGGAACCCGGCGATTCTCCCTTTCAGGGGCTACAGTACTTCTCCGAGGAGGACGCAGACCGCTTCTTCGGTCGGGAGCTGCTGACCACCCGGGTGGTCGCGCGCCTGAGTCGGGAGGGATTTTTAGCGATCGTCGGCGCATCTGGCAGCGGAAAATCCTCTCTGGTGCGCGCCGGTGTGATCCCCGCCCTGCGCCAGGGCCAGCGCCTCGCGGAAGGCGTGGTCCCACCGACCGACAGCCAGAAGTGGGCGTACAGGGTCATCACGCCGTCTGCGCACCCCCTGGACGCGCTGGCGGCGGCGCTCACCCACGAAGGGGAATCGCTGGAATCAATCGCCGAGCTCCGGGACTCACTGGAGAAGGGGGCGGACAGCCTGATGCTGGCTGTCCGCCGGCTTCTCCAGCCGCGGCAACAGCCGCGCCTGCTGCTGTTCGTCGACCAGTTCGAGGAGGTCTTCACCCTGTGCCGGAGCACAGAGGAACGGGAAGCGTTCATCACCAGCCTGCTCGAAGCGGTAAACGAAGACAATTCAATCACCATCCTGATCGCATTGCGCGCCGACCACTACGCCTCGCTCGCCCAGCACGACCAGCTGCGGCATGCCGTTTCCCGGCACCAGGAATTCATCGGCGCCATGAGCCGGGAGGAGCTGGTGCGGGCCATCGACCGACCGCTGGCCCAGGGAAAGTGGAAGATCCAGGAGGGACTGATCGAGGTGATCCTGGACGACATCGGCTACGAGCCGGGCGCCCTGCCTCTGCTCTCCCACGCCCTGTACGAGACCTGGCTGCGCAGGCGCGGCCGGACCCTGACCCTCTCCGGCTACACCGAAGCCGGCGGCGTGCGCGGCGCCGTCTCCCAGACCGCAGAAGCTGTCTTCCGGGGACTGCCGGACCACCTCCAGCCCGTGGCCAGGATGATATTCCTGCGAATGGCGGAAGTGGGCGAGGGTTCCACCGATACCCGCCGCAGGGCTGCGTTCTCTGAGCTGATCACGCGCGCCACCGACGCGCTGGTCATCGAAACGGTCGTCAAGATCCTGGCAGACGCCCGCCTGGTGATCACGAGCGCTTCCCCCGGCGGGATTAAGGACCAGATGGAGGGCGCGAAGGGCGTGGAAGTCGCCCGTGAGGCCCTGAACCGTGAATGGCCCACCCTGCGCGCCTGGCTCGAAGCGGACCGGCAGGGACTGATCCTCCAGCAGCGCCTGACCGATGACGCCGGCGAGTGGATCAAAATGGGGCGCGACCCCGGATTGCTTTACCGGGGATCACGCCTGGAGCAGGTCTCGGCATGGGCAGCTGCCAATCCCGAGATGCTGTGCCTGATCGACCAGGAATTCCTGGAGGCCAGCCAGGCGGCAGCCGCAGAAGAGGAAAGACAGAAGCGGCAGCTGGCGCGCAGCAAACGCGTGCAGCGCGCCCTGGCCGGGTTCGCAGCCCTTCTGCTGATCTCGATCGCCTACCTGGTATATACCTTCCTGATCTACCGGGAACCGGCTGTGATGGACGGCTTCTTCAACATCGCCGTCGCCGAGTTCGATCCGATCGGAGAAGCGGTGGCTCGCCAGGCGAACCAAGCGGAGGGCGATATCCCGGACCCGGACCAGGTGATCTACGAGGTCCTTCAGGCAGAACTGGGCGGAAACCCGAACCTGCTCATCTGGCGCGATGGCCCAGAGCTGCGCGATCTAAACGTGACCATCGGGATGGTATCGGGGGATACTGCCGAGGAAGTCAGCCGCTCCGCCGCAGAGACCGCCGCCCGGCTCGGGGCAGACATGCTCATCTACTCCGGGAAGACTCAGGACCAGGGCAGCGCCGTCATGGAACTGGAATTCTACCTGGCGCCGCGCGCGGACTACGACTACGAAGACCTCCAGGGCGGCTTCCAACCGGGCTGCTCTCTTGCCCGGGATGCGGCAGCTTTCCAAGAATCCCTGGCGCCCTGCGCAAGCACGCTGGCCTGGATCGCCCTCGGACTGACCGAAGCCCGGCTGGGGCACTCCCTCGAAGCCCTGGAAGCTTTCCTGGCTGCGGGCCGCAGTTCGCCGGAATCGGAGGCGATCCAGTTCTTTCTCGGCCGCGAGTACCTCTTCCTGGTCGACCGCGAATCGGTGCTGGAATTCGTGCGCGAGGACTTCGAGCGGCAGGCGGAGCAGGCGTTCCGCCGCTCCATCGAGCTGGCTCCAGATTATCCCAGGGCGTATATTGGCCTGGGCAGCGTCTATGCCAAGCGCGCCCGGCGTCTCATCTCCGGCATCCCCGGCACTGCCTCTGAACCCGAGACCCTGGTCGCAGCCAGCCGGGTTGTCGACCAGGCTGTCGAGAACTACGCGCGCGCGCTCGCGCTGAGCAGCAGCCCGCCGGCAGGGGATCATCCGACCGGGATCCCAATCGACAGCGTCGCCCGGTTGGGGCTGGGGAACAGTTATCTGTTGAAGGGCCGGATCCTGGCAGCCCAGGCAGATCGAGCCGGGGCATTCGAGCTGTTCGACCAGGCGATCGCCATCCTCGAACAAACGCTCGACCCGCTCGAGCAGGCAGGTCAGGCGCGCTACCTGACTCAGGCGTTCGAATACCTCGGCTCGGTTTATGAATGGAAAGCTTATACCCTGCTCGAGGGCCAGGACTTCAGCCGCGGGCTGCCAGCTTATGAAAACGCCCTGAAGTATTACGATCTGTGCCTCGCCCAGGGAGAAGACACCGAAGACCTGATCATCAAGAACGAGATCGTCGAGAAAATCTGCCGCCCCGGGCGCGAGCGCCTGGAAGAGTATCTGGAAAGTCTCGGAGGAGCACAAGGATTATGAAATTCCCAATAAAGATCGTGGGAGCTGCAGGCTTCCTGTTGATCGCGCAGCTCAGCTGCGCTTACGCCATCACGGCTGTCACGGATACGCCGGTTTCTACGCCGACCGTCGAAGCGCCGACCCCTGCCGGTGAAGCCAGCCCAACCCCTCTCCCTCCAACGCCGACCCCGCTGGAGGCCACCGCCACAACCGCTCCCGCGCTGACAACTCAGCCCAGCGTTACTCCCGGCCCGCAGTGCACCGTCCTGCAGGACCTGAACCTGCGCAGCGGTCCCGGGACGGCGTACAACCCGCCGATCCGCGCCCTGCCTGCGCAGACCGTTTTGACGCCGACCGGCTTCAACCCGGAGGGCATCCCCGGCGGCTCCTGGGCCCAGGTGAAGGAGGAGGCCAACAACCAGATCGGCTGGGTGAGCGCCGGGGCGCAGTTCATTGCCTGCAACATCGACCTGGCGACCCTGCCCTCGGTCGCCGTCCCCCCGCCGCCACCGCCGCCCCCGCCCAGCGTCGGGAACTCCGACCCCGATGGGACCTTTCCCGAGAACCTGATCTTCGCGGCGGATTTCGATTCGCAGTACCTTCTGCGCCTTTACGCCTACGACGAGAACACCGGATCTACGGCGGACGGCGCGGGAATCCAGGCGGTCTTCTTCACCGTGACCGATTCAAGCGGTCAGGTTTTGTTCGAGAACTCCGAAGAGACGGCTGGCTTCTGCATCTTTGGCGGCGGCGAACCGAACTGCAATCCGTGGACCTTCGAGGACTTCGTTTACAAGTGGGCACCCGGAGGCGCGGTGGTCGGGGATGGCGTCTACAACCTCGAAGTCAGGATTATCCTGGATGATGTGAACAGCGATCAAGGAAGGTGGGACTATACGCTCACGATTGATTTAAATTGACTGGGAGTCACGCAGTTCAGAAGAAATTGGGGGCGTTCGGGCGGGCTTCTGCGACTGCTCCCCCGCAAGTTCAGGACTTTGACCCTGTACCGCGCTGACATGTCCCGCGGGGACTGAAGGGATGCTCCCGCAAAATTCAATGTTCCACCCTCTGACCCAGGTAGATTTGACAAAGCTTGCGATTTGTTCCATAATATCTTCGTCTGCAAGGATCGATAGCCGCCATCCGGATTCCCATCCCGCTCACATCGCTCACAGTCCAGGAGACAGGATGTTGATCCGCTCTCTCCACAACATTCCCGAGCACAACCATCCCGGAGGGGTCTCATACCTTTTCAGAACGGCCACGCCCTGCTGATCGGAGTCGGCAGCCACAGGTTTGCCCCGCAGCTTGACGCGCCTGAGACGGTCGCCGACGCGGAGGCGGTTGCCGAGATCCTGCAGAGCCGCGAGTACTGCGGCTACCCGCCCGATCAAGTCGCCCTCCTGCACGATGCGGGAGCCACGCGAGCCGGGATCCTGGCGGGCCTCGCCGCGCTCGCCGAGCGAACAGGCCCCGAAAACACCGTGGTGGTATTTTACTGCGGGCACGGCGAATTCGGCGCGGACGGTGAGTACTACCTGGTCAGCCACGACGTGAAGCTTGCCGGCAACCGGGTAGAGCCGGGGAGCGGCGTTTCTCAGGCCGAGCTGGTCCGCGCGCTTGGCAACATCCGCGCCCTGCGGCTGCTGCTGATCCTCAACGCCTGCTATTCAGGCGAGATCTCTCCCTCCCTGGGCGCAGCCGACCTCCCAGGCGGGAGATCCCTGCCGGGGACCACCGCTGAGGCGCTGCTATCGGCCGGCAGCGGGAGGATCATCCTGACCGCCTGCCGCGCGGACCAGCGGTCCTATATCGGCGGCGGGAGCCTGACGATCTTTACCCAGGCGCTCACGCGCGGGCTGAAAGGCGCGGGAGTAGTGCCGCGCGGCGGCACGATCAGCGCGTTCGACCTGTACACTTCCGTGTTCGAATCCGTCAGCAGGACGGTCAGGAGCCGGTTCGACCTGCCGCAGGAGCCGGAACTGACCGTGCTGAAAGGAGTAGGTCCTTTCGCGGTTGCCCTCTACCGCGGCGCAGCTGACGCAGACCTTGGGGCGGCGGAAGCTGGAGAGCTGCCCTCCGGCGCTGCCGTGCGCCAGGTGCCCCCCGAACGCAGCCTGAGGCTTTACCAGCAAATCCTCCAGACCGGGGGAGTTAACTTCGGGCAGGGAAACGTGGTCGAAATCGGCGGGGATGTCATTGGCGAGCAGCGGATCGACACCGGCGGCGGCGCTTTCATCCGGGGGAACGTGCACACCGGCGGCGGGGCGTTCGTCGGGCGGGACCAGACGGTCTTTCCAACCCACACTGCTGCGCATGTCGCTTCGCTGGAACAGTTTGCCGACGTTCTCAAGGAGCTGCGGGAGGCCATCCCTTCCGCCGGCCTGGACCCGAAGATCCAGGCGGCCGTCGAGGAGGACGTTTCCCGGGTGGAGCGGGAAGCCGGAGACCCCGAGCCCAACTTACCGGTCATCGAGGCCAGGCTAGAGGGGGTCCAGAGCCTGCTGCGGAGAGCTGCGGGAGAGGGTGGAGCCGCGGTCGGGATGGTCGAGATCGTCCAGAAAGCCCTGCGGCTCGCACCGCAGCTGTTCAAGTGATAATTTACTGGCCACCTGACACTTCTGGAATGGAAGCATCCTGAGCGGAGCAGCGTTCTTGGCTGCACAGGCGAAGGATGCTCACGAAGGCGCTTTTCGACTTCACTGCGTTCCGCTCAAAGTGCCTTCTTTTGCATAATTTACAAAGTGTCGGGTCCCTAGATAATTTATTCATGGTGATCTGTAGCCAGGAGTTGGAAAACCAAAACGTTATGTGTTGTTGCGAACCGCCGAAGGCGGTGAAGCAATCGCCTGGCTGGTTTGGAGACTGCATTGGCGGCTGCGCCGCCCCACAGTGACACAATAAATTATGCCTGCAACAAAGCTTATTGATGGATTTAATAACGAACGATAAGCCGGCTTCCATACCTGACGCTGAACCAGAATTGACCGCCAGGGACCCCGGTAAATCGGTTACATATCACGCTGCATCAGCGATATTGGAGCATCTGGGATGCCAGATGGCTGGATCAATCCCTCATGGCCTTCTGGACGCCAGGGAGCTTGAGGAATGATTCGCGGAGCCGCTGGTTGGTTGAGTGGGCCAGGATATACTCGATCACTTCCCGCGCCTCGGCCCGGTGGCTGGCAGCCGCCGCTTCGTCCGGCTCGATCTCCGCCAGATCGACGAGCACCGCCCAGAGGATGCGCCGCGAGGTTTGCCGCCGGGCTTCCACCAGGGCGTCCTGGAGGGTCCGGACTGCTTCATCCCGCCGTTCCAGCCCCAGCAGGGCGCGGGCCTTCTGGTTGAGCAGATCAGGCAGCATCAACCGGATCTTGCTTTCGCCCATGTATTCGAGGAAACCGTTGGCACGCTCCAGGGCCAGGTCATACTGCTCTTGGAGGAGGGCAATCTCGACATCGAGCGTGTAGACGTATGGTCCGAAGATCAGCTCGCTGTTGTTATCACTCCCGACCATGTCATAATACTGGCGCGCCTCCTTCACACTTCCAAGGTAAAGCCGCGTCAGACTCTCGATGAGGAACTGGTAAGGCTTGAAGCTCAGGTACTGCTCAACCAGAGATCGCAACGGCTCCACAGCAGCGATCGCAGTCTCGACATCGCCGAACGACGCGTGGACCCAGGCGGAAACCAGCTGGGAGACAAAGATGCCGGCGACGAAATTTGCTTTCTCGGCAAGTTCACCGCCTTTCCTGATGAATTCAAAGCAGCCGTCCAGATCGCCCCGCTCCAGGTGGATGGGACCGATGATCATCATGCTGTACGCCTCCCCCCAGGCGCTGTGGATCTCCCGGTTGATCTGCAAGCCCTCTTCGGCGAACTCCAGCGCCCGGTCGTGGTCTCCAAACGTGTAGAGGCTTTCGGCCAGGCTCGTCAGGTTATCCGCCAGCATCGGTTTATTGCCCGTCTCCCGCCAGAATAGCTGCGAGTCCATGTACACTTTCCAGGCTTCTTCCATCCATCCCAGCCGCATGTACGGGCGGCCCAGATCGTGCTGGATCTGCGCCAGTTCGGAGCGCAGATCGTGTTCCTGGGCAATGCGCATCCCCTGCTCCCCATAAGCGACCGCCTGGTGGAGATCTCCCGTTGCAAAATTTTCATAAAGCATGAGGCTCCAGAGCGCTCTGGCTTCCGCCCGCGGATCACCGAGGTCGATCGCCAGGTCCAAGGCTCGCCGGGCAAGCTGCACCCCGCGCTGGGGATCGAAGCGGAGGTTCGGCGTGCAGTGGATCACCGCCTGGGGGTGAAGAGCGGCGAGCTCCAGGGTCCGGTCGTTCCGCTCACGTCCCAGCGCTTCGAGCTCCTTGTAATTCTCCAGGGCCTTGTCGAACTGGTTGAGCAATTCGAACACCCGGCCGCGCGTGGAGTACAGGCGAGCCAGCTGGACGCTGGGGACTTCCAGACGGCGGGCGATCTCTATCGCCCGATCGAAGTGCGTGCCGGCCTCGATGTAGGCGGACAATCGGATGGCGCGGTCCCCGGCCAGTTCACAATATTTCAATGATCGCGGGAATTCGCGCGCCAGGTAGAAGTGATCAGCGAGGAGATGCGCCTCCTCCTCGAGCCGGTCGGCGTACAACTTTTCGATCGCCTCGGCGACCCGGCGGTGATACTCGCGGCGCTTGCGGTGCAGGATCGACTGGTACGCCGCGTCACGGGTCAGCTCGTGGCGGAACATGTATTCCAGCTCCGGGTGGCGCGCGGCTTCGCGGATCAACTCAACGCGCTGCAGGGTGCCCAGCTGCTCCTCGAGCCGCTCGATCCTATCTGCAATCGTCTCGAGCACCCTGAACAAGAAAGACCGGCCGATCACCGAGGCAAGCTGCAACGTGCGGCGCGCATCGCCTTCCAGGCGGTCGATGCGCGCCAGAAGCAGCGCCTGCAGGTTATCCGGGATTTCGAACTCCTCGAAATTCGAGGCCGCCACCCACCGTACCCCCGCCACGCCCTGGGCTTCGACCGGCTCCCGCTGGATCACTCCCTGATCGATCAGCATCCGCACCACTTCTTCCAGGAAAAACGGGTTGCCCTCGGACTTGCTCAACACGATCTGACGAAGCTGCGGGGGCAGATCGGAAATCGCCAGCAGGCTGTCGACCAGCTGCGCGCTGTCGCTTTCGGTGAGCGGATTCAGGGATATCTCTCGATACCGGTGGGGATATTGAGTCTCCGCAGTCGTCTTAACGCCCCAGGCCGGAAAGGTGCGGTAGGGGCGGAATGCACACAGGATCAAGATCGGCGCCCTGTCGGCCAGCTGGAACAGGTGGAGGACCAGCTCCACGGAGACCGGGTCCGACCAGTGCAGGTCGTCGAACACGAGGACATGCGGGTTGTTTTCGGCCAGACCCTGCCAGAGGTTCAGCGAACTATCGAAGATCTCCCGCTTGAGCGCCTCACCCTCCAGCTGCAAATCCCCGTGAGCGTCTCTGTGCGGGGCGAGCAGCAGCTCCACCATCCGCACAACAACAACCTGCTGTTCTTCGTTCAGAGTGGAAAAGGTTCGCGCCGCTTT
>CAYQDF010000101.1:0-11290 GCA_964416175.1 uncultured Anaerolineaceae bacterium | reverse complement strand
CGGCAGCTACCTGATCTGGGCGGCGCCGGGGTACAGGACCTTTGTGGACACCCGGATCGAGCTGTTCCCGCCTGAAATTTGGAAGGACTATTTCTACGTCAGCAGCGCCTTGCCTGGCTGGGAAGACCTCCTGGACAGGTACGGGATCAAGACGCTGATGATCAGCCCGGAGGGGCAGGCGGAGCTGGCGGCGGCGGCCGAGGCCTCCCCCGAATGGAGGCGGGTGCACCGCGACCAGGCTGCGACGATCTTCGTGAAGGAACCGGACTGATATCTCCGTTGGGGGTGAGGGATTGAATTGACAGGGAGACGCGATCGAAAAGACAGGCAGCTTACAAAAATGTCAGAATTTTACCTCGCGTGAGGTAGAAAAAATACCCAGTTAACACGATGTGCGCGTTGCGGACAGCCCCTATAATGCGGATAGTCCGGCCCAGAACACGAGCTTGTCATTCTAACCGAAAACCACTTTACTTAAGGAGGTAAAACCATGTTCCAGTATCTGAAGACCCTGTTCGTAGCCAGGAAAGGCGAAAAAGGGCAGGACCTGGCGGAGTACGCCCTGCTGATCGGCCTGATCGCCCTGGTTGTCGTCCTCGCTGTGACCTTCCTGGGGGAACAGATCAGCATGACCTTCAGCGAGATCGGCTCTATCGTCGCCAGCTGGGCTGTCCCCTGATCATCCTCGCTGCGCAGAGATCGCAGCCAGGCAGGTTCCCGTGCTGAAAACAACTTCGGACGCTCAGATATCTGCTGCCTCTTCAATGAAATTATCGGGCGGGGAAGAGTTCTTACCAGCACAGGGAAATTTGGCAACGACGAGGGAAAGTGAAGATCGTGAGGAGGCCCCTCACGATCTTCACTTCGGCTTCCGATCCGGCGAGGAGGGCCAGGACATGGCGGAATACGCCATCCTGATCGGCCTGCTCTCGATCGTCGCGGTCGTCGCACTATCTTTGATCGGCATCGATCTGCGCGACACCATCCAGGCAGTCGGGGACGCGCTGGCGGTGCTCCCGTAGTGATTTACAGAGTTTCTTAACGCGCAAATTCCACCCGGATGACTTGAGCGCTTCCCCGACAGAGGAAGCGTGGGGGGAGGTCCGGGAAACCTCGAGGGGGTCGAGAACTCCTTGCCGGGGATCTCGACCCCTTCTTTATTAACCTCCCCCTTGCGACCGCTGGAGACCCGGACCCTCGAACCACGCGGATCGGGAAAGGCCCGGCTCCAGGCGCCGCAGCCCCCTGTTCGAGATAGGAAAATAGTACTATGCAGGGACTACGAATCGGACTATAATTATTTTGGGCCTTTGAAAGTTCAGGGGTGTAACAAATAATGGTGGAGGACGTTAAACCTTACAAAAGTGAAAGGCCTGGGCGGGAGAATCGATCGCACGGACCCAGGCAGTTTGGACTTAACGAAAAGACGCCATGAATCAGGGCAGTCAAACGGGGAGTCGGAGAAGACGCAGCCGGGGGCAGGAGCTGGTGGAGTTCGCGCTGGTGCTGCCGCTGCTGATCCTGATCCTGTTCGGGGCGATCGACCTGGGGCGGGTCTTCCACGCGGCGATCACCATCACCAACGCCGCCCGGGAAGGGGCGCGGTACATTGCCCTGCACCACGACGAGATCGCCGCCGGCAAAAACCAGGCGGTGCTCGAAGCCCAGGGTGCCGGGATCACGATCACGGTGGGGGACGTCTCGGTCAACTGCCCGCAAACGGTGCTCGGAGAATGCGACCGCATGCAACCGGTGGAGGTGACGGTGTCGTACACCTTCGAACTGATCTTCAGCACGGTCCTGCCCAGCGCAACCATCGATTTGCAGCGCACGGCGGAGATGCTGGTGCAGTGATGGACTCCAGGAAGACGAAGACCCGCGGCCAGGAGCTGGTCGAATACGCGATTACCCTGCCGATATTTTTATTGCTCGTGTTTGGGATCTTCGACCTGGGCCGGGGGGCTTACGCCTACTCCGTCCTGCAGAACGCGGCGCGCGAGGGCGCCCGCTTTGCGATCGTGAATCCTGGCAATGACGCAGGCATCGAAGCCAGAGTCCGGGAACGGGCGATCGGCCTGGACCAGGACGACATCACTGTGCTCGCCCCGGCCTGGACCGAGGACACCGTCCAGGTGATCGTGGAATACGAATTCACGCCCGTGACTCCTTTCGTGGGAGCGATCATCCCCGGGGGCACCGTCACCATTCAAAGCAGCTCCACCATGCTGAGAGAAAAATGGTGAAATCCGAATTGCCGCTCACAGGGATGTGGTGATTGATAATCCGACCATTCGCGATGTCTTTTACAAAGGTGCTTGTCTTGTCAAGGAGGGTAAGATGAACCGTTGGACGAAAAAAACCGAAAAGGGCCAGAGCCTGGTCCTGGTGGCGCTGCTGCTGTTTGGGTTCATGGCCATATTAGCTCTGGTGCTGGACGGCGGGATGACCTACTTCCACCGGCGCAACGCGCAGAACGCGGCCGACGCCGGGGCGCTGGCGGGGGCGCGGGTGTACTGCGAGACGGAAGACGCTGCTGCCGGAAGGGCCGCGGCAATAAACTACGTTGAAACGAACGGCGCCGAGCTTTTCGACGAGAATGGGAACGGCACCATCGACCCGGCGGAGGAACCCCAAATCTCAGGGGGTACGGTGACGGTAAAGACGGAAGTCGCCTTCGGCACCTTCTTTGGGCGGGTGCTGGGCCGCGATGAGATCACAGCTACTGCCTACGCCAAAGCCGGATGCTACTCGCCGACGTTGGGCAGGGGTGTGATCCCGACGGTGTGGGCCTGCCGCCCGCCGGTCAACGGCTGGCCCCAGGACAGCACCAGCTGCCAGCAGCAGCGCATCACCTGGGAACTGCTCCAGGACTACCTGGATCCCTCCGACAACCCGGACACGGAGCACGGCTGCTTCAGTTACGGCAACGGGCAGGTCTGTCCGGAACTCTACATCGTCATGGACAGCCTGAGCTACGACGGGGATTTCAACTGCATCGAGGACGATCCGATCAACGGCTACCTGACCTGCGATCTGGACGGCGACGGCGAATCCGACTGGGTCGCCGAGGGGGGCCGGTCCTGGGTCGACCTGGACGGCGGGCCGTCGTCACCCGAGAACTGCACGCCCACGTCCAGTGAGGGTGGCAGCGAACTGACTTACTGGATCGAAAACGGCTATGGGTGCGATCTGAATATACACACGTGGGTCCCCGAACAGGGCGGAGTCGCCAATTCGATCTTCCAAACCGTAGAAGATCGCCGGCAGACCAACCCCCTGGTGGTGCTGCCGGTTTTCGATGACTTCTGCGACGATTACCCCAGCACGGGCTGCCCGACCAAGTACCACCCTGGGACGGACATCATCCACACGATGCAGCCGATGTACTTCCACGTCAAGGGCTTTTCGGCCTTCTACATCACCTGCGTACGTGAACATCCGAGCGACAATTGCCCGGGAATCACCCGCGCCATGGACCTCAACACACAGCTGACCAATGGGCAAAAACAAAGCACTGTCTCAATCGAGGGATACTTCCTGACCGGCTACGTGCCGGGGCTGGAGGGCCGGGATGATTTCGAGTTCGACACCGGCGTGTTCACCGTTTACCTGGACCAGTAGAAAGCGCCGGATCCGCAAGAAGAACTAAAATCATGGAGACCCGCCCTTATTGGTGTAACAAAAACTCTGAAGAACTGTTAATAGTTGTACTCGGGTACCGCACATCCCAGCTGGCGTCCCCCGCGGCTCGGAGGCGGGCCGCGCCGGTCTCACCGGGAATCGATTCAGGAGGAACAAACCTTAAGAGGTGGTTGGATAAATTCGTCGGTCTGCGGGGTTATGGGGGTGGGCAACCTGTCCGCAAGCCAATCTAATTGCATGGAGGCATCCATTGAGCCGTAGCAGAGTGTTCATCCTGGCCGTCCTGGGCATCGGGCTGGCGCTGGTGGGCGGCATCTTCATCGGGGGCTTCTTCCGACGGGCCGTGAGCCCGGTGACGACGCCCACCCCCCCGCCGCCGCTCACCGAGACGGTCATCATCGTCACCCACGACGTCCCCCTCGGTTCGGTGCTCAACGAGGGCGACGTAACCGAGATGGAAGTTCCGCTGGGGATCGCCCCGCGCGGCACCATGCGCGTCCTGGGCGAGGTCCTGGGTCGGATGGTCAAGACGGACCTGGTCGGTGGGCAGATGGTGATGAGCCACCACCTGGCGAACCCGACCAACGTCCAGCGCGACCTGGCCTTCATCCTCTCGGGCGAACAGGTGCTGATGGCCTTCCCGGCGAACGACCTGATGAGCTCGCTGGACATCCTGGAGCGCGGCGACATCGTCGACATCCTGGTTTCGATCGAGCAGGAAGTGGAGGTGGCGCCCGCCAACCCGCTCCTGGTCCAGGAGACTCAGGAGCCGCAGACCGAGCTGTTCACCTTCGACGCCATCCAGCGCATCGAGATCGCTGCCATGGTGGTGGATGTGGTGCAGACCCAGCAGCAGGCCGCGGGTGGGCAGGTGGAGCTGCCGGGGCAGGTCGAAGGCACCCCGCAGCCTACCCCGACGCCCAGCCGCCAGCAGGTAAACGCCGTCGCCATCCTGCTGGCGATGAGCCCCCAGGACGCCCTGGTGCTCAAGCACCTCAAGGACGCCGGCGGAGTATTCGACATCGTGCTCCGCGCCCCGACCTCGAACCAGCTGTTCGAGCTCGAGCCGGTCTGGGACGAGTACCTGATCGACCGGTACGAACTGGAAGTGGAGAGATGAACGAGGACCGGTGGTTTCCTCTTTTATCTTATCTGTGTATATATCTATGGTTAATAAAGGCTTGAAAGGAAATCATCCATGATGAATCCCAACCAACCCGTGCGCGTGCTGGCGGTCTGCGACCCCGGGACGACCCAGGAGCAGGTGCGCACCGCCCTGGAAAACCAGGCGGAGTTCCAGCTGGTCGGGGTGCTCAACACCCTGGAGAAGCTGAGCAAAGAGGTGCACGCCGCCGAGCCGGGCCTGATCGTGATCTCCCACGTGGTGGGCGGGCAGCCGACCCTGGACGTGATCGACGACGTCGCCCTCCAGTTCCCGGAGGTGCCGCTGGTGGCGGTGCTGCCGGAGGGCGACCCGCTCAAGGCGCAGCAGGCCACCCTGGCCGGGGCGCGGGCCTTCATCACCGAGCCCTTCACCCAGGCCAGCCTGCTGAGCACGCTGCGCCGGGTGCGGGACCTGGAGGCCCGGCGCGCCAGATCCCAGGGGATCGTCCCGACCGCGGTGGAAGAGGAAGCCAGACCGCTGCGGGTCTACACGGTCTTCAGCCCGCGCGGCGGGGTGGGAGTCTCCACCGTGGCAGCCAACCTGGCGATCGAGATGCACGAGGAGACCGCCGCCCGGGTGCTGCTGGTGGACGGCAAGCTGTTCTTCGGCCACCTGGACGTGATGCTCAACATCCGCAGCCGGAACACCATCGCCGACCTGGTGCCGCACGCCGCGGCGCTGGACGCGGCGCTGATCGGAGACGTGGTGGTGGAGCACGCCTCCGGCGTCCACGTGCTGATCAGCCCCCTGGACGTGCAGGTGGCGCAGGGCTTCCGCGCGGAGGATCTGTACAACATCCTGACCGGCCTGCGGCGCGCCTTCGACTTCATGGTGATAGACGCCGGCAGCAACCTGAACGAGAACACGGTGACGATGATGGACGCAGCGGACCGCATCCTGCTGGTGACCACGCCGGACCTGGCGGCGCTGCACGACGCCAGCCGCTTCATCCAGGTCAGCCGCTCGCTGAGCTACCCGCCGGAGAAGATCCTGGTGGTGCTCAACCGGGCCAACCAGCTGGGCGGGGTGCGCGTGCGCGACATCGAGACCTCCCTGCGGCGGGAGCTGTTCGCCCAGGTGCCGGACGACCCGGCCAACGCGCTGCGCAGCGTCAACCGCGGTATCCCCCTGGCGATCAAGTACCCGCGCAGTTCGGCCAGCCAGGCGCTGCGGAAGCTGGCGAAGACGCTGGTGGCGATGGGGACGCCGCAGCCGGCGAGCAAGCCGGCCAAGGCCAGGAAACCGGCGGCCCGCAAGGCGGCCGGGCAGCCGGCAGAGAAGCGCGCCACGGTCGCCACCGCACAGAGGACGAAGACTTGAGATGTTAACCACTGTAGGGCAGGCTTCTATCCGGCCGTCATATGCGGCGAATGAATTCGCAGCATTTGACTGGTGGTTAGTACGACAATGTCACATTGGTCATTGCGAGCCGCTGAAAGCGGCGAAGCAATCTCGAATTTGCCGTTAAGGGGATTGCTTCGGCGGCTAACGCCGCCTCGCAATGACATCTATGCGAAAATCTGACATTGTCAAATTAGATAAAGAAGGAACTCAACCATGTTGACAGGTAGCGGAGCGGTGCTGGTGGTGGCGCTGGGGTTCGTGGCCCTGGCGGGGTTCGCCCTGGCGATCCTGCTGCGGGGCGCATCCCCCACCGGCGAGCTCCAGGAGCGGCTGCACACCTACGCCTTCGTGCCGGACGAGGCGCCGCAACGGAGGGGCGATCGCCGGGCGGGGCGGTTCTACCGCCTGCGCCGGCGGCTGAACGTGATGCTCGCGGCCATTGGATCCGAAGATTTGAACGTTGATCTGATGGCAGCCAACTGGCGCATCACGGTGACGGAGTACGTCCTGATCCGGCTGGGGCTGATGGCCGGGGGGCTGGCCGGCGGCTGGCTGGTCTTCGGCTCGCCGGTCTCCGGGGTCGCGCTGGCGCTCCTGGCGAACCTGGTGCCCGCCATCCTGCTGCGGCGGGCCATCCACCGGCGGCGGTTAAGGTTCGAGGCGCAGCTGGTGGACACCCTGGTGCTGATCCAGGGCGCCGTGCGGGCCGGGTTCTCCCTGCTCCAGGCGGTGGAGGTGGTCGAGCGGGAGATGGAGCCGCCGGCCTCGGTTGAGTTCCAGCGGGTGACGCGGGAGGTCAGCCTGGGGCTGACCCTGAGCCAGGCGCTGAGCAACCTGGATGCGCGCATGCGGAACCCTGACCTGGCGCTGATCGTGACCGCGGTGAACATCCACAACCAGGTGGGCGGGAACCTGGTCACCATGCTCAACGCAGTGACGGAGACGGTGCGCGACCGCGACCGGCTGTTCCGCGAGGCGCGGGTGATCACCACCCAGCAACGGTACACAAGCTATCTGCTTTCATTACTGCCTGTGTTCCTGGCGGGGATCATGTTCATGATCAGCCCGGAATACATCACCCAGCTGCTGCGCCCCGGGATCTACGTCTTCATCCCGATCTTCGCCGCGCTGGGGATCATCGCCGGGCACATCGTTCTGCAGCGCATCACGAAGATCGAAGTGTAGGTGGTTTGAGGATTTGAGGATGAGATTGAGGATTTCTGTCCCTGCCTTCCGGGAAGAGCACCCGTAAGTAAACAAGACCGCAGGGAGTAGACATTGCTGATTGAGGGATTGAAGGTGAGAGGGTAGCGATGAATTCTTTACTGCCGATTCTCGTCGGGGCAGTCTTCGTGGGGTTGGGGTTCTTGCTGGTGGCGGCCGGCCTGCGCTGGGCGCAGGGTGACGAGGTCTCCCGGCGGCTGCACGACTTCGTCAGCGAGCCGGCGCCGCCGGCGCAGCGGCTGGCCCAGGTCAGCCCGGTGCGGCGGAGCGAGCTGGCCGGCTCCTTCCGCACCCGCATCCTCCAGCCCTGGTTCAAGGGACTGGGGGGCTTCTTCGGGCGCTTCATGCCCGCCCGGAACATCGGCCACATCGATCACCTGCTGAGCATCGCCGGGCGGCCGCTCGGACTGGGCGCCCGCGAGTTCTACGGCCTGCGGCTGGTCTTCGCCCTGCTGGGTCTCTGGATGGCTTATTTGATCCTGGGCAGAGGCTTCGAACTGATCCACTTGTCTGCAGCGGCGCTGGCGCTGTACGTCGGCGTGCTGGGACCGACGGTCTGGCTGAGGCGGTCGGTGCGCAAGCGCCAGGACCGCGTTCGCAAGGACCTGCCCGATGCGCTGGACATGCTCAGCGTGTGCGCCCAGGCCGGCCTGGGCTTCGACCAGGCGATGCAGCGGGTGAGCGAGACCTGGAAGACCTCGCTGAGCGTCGAGTTCGCCCGGGTGGTGGCGGAGATGGAGATGGGCGTGCCGCGCCGCCAGGCGTTGCGTAACCTGGCGGACCGGCTGGACATCCCGGAGCTCTCCAGCTTCGTGGCGGTGATCATCCAGAGCGACCAGCTGGGGATGAGCATCGCCGACACCCTCCAGGCCCAGGCCGAGCAGATGCGGGTCGAGCGCCGGTTCCGGGCGCAGGAGGCGGCCCGCAAGGTGCCGCTCAAGATGCTCTTCCCGATGATCCTGCTGATCTTCCCCGCCATGCTGGCGGTGGTGTGCGGCCCGTCCATCCCGCTGATTTTCGACCTGTTCAGCGCCATCCGGGGCGGGAGGTAACCCTTATGATCAGGAGCAACCCAGTATGACCGTGGGACAACCAGAATCTTACCTAGAACACCCCCTGGTCCGCCAGGCGATGGCTAGCCTCCAGAAGGGTGAGTGGGAGGCCGGCCTGAAGCAGTTCGAGAAGCTCTCCCAGGCCTTCCCCCTCGAATCGGAGCTGCGCAGCCTGCGCCAGGAGATGCTCCTGCGGGCGCGCATCGACCAGGACGAGCGGGAGGACAACGCCCTGATCCGCCGCCGACGGGCGAAGAACATCGCCATCCGCCTGGTGACGCTCGGCGCGCTGGCGGTCCTGGCCTTCTTCGTGGTGACCAGCTACTCCCGCTGGATCAACGCGCAGGTCGCCTCGGCACGCCAGACGCTGGAGTACCAGGTGCTGACCCTCGAACTGGCGGTGAAGTTCCGCGACGCGCAGGATTACCTGCGGGGAGGGCAGACGGACAACGCGCTGGCCAAGCTGAACGAGATCGCCGCCATTGATCCGAATTACCCCGGGCTGGTCGCTGTGATGGAAGAGGCCCAGCGCCAGAAGGGGCTGGACGGGCGGTACAACCAGGCGCTCAAGCTGGCGGCAGAGGGGGACCTGAACGGCGCGCTCGAGCTCTTCCGGGCGCTCGAGGCGGAGGAGCCTTTCTTCCGGGACATCAAGACCCAGATCCAGAACCTGGAGCGGCAGACCATCCTGGGCGATATGCTCGCCCGGGCGGACCAGGCCTTCGACGCCAGTGACTGGGAACAGGCCGCCGCAGCCTACGAGGAGCTCTACGTCTACAACCCGGACTTCGAAACGGCCTACGTCGAGGACCGCTTGTTCACCAGCTACGTTAAGGCAGCCGAGCTGAACCTGTTCGGGTCCGAATCGCTGGAGGCGATCCAGAAGGCCGAGGACTTCTACCGCAAGGCGCTTTCCCTGCGCCCCCAGGACCCGGCGACCAAGGCCCGCCAGGAGCAGGTGCGCTCGCTGGTGGAAGAGCGCCTGTTCTACGGCTACATCGACCTGGCGCAGCGGGCGCTGGCGGAGGAGCCGGACTCGCTGGAGGCTCTGAACCTGGCTAACCAGTACTTCATCGAGGCGCTCAAGATCCGGCCGGACTCCCCCGAAGTGGCGGAGCAGGGCGAGCTGGCGACGAAGTATCTCCAGTCGCTGGAATACTCCGAGGGCGAGAACTGGGGCGCGGCGATCGACAACCTGGAGTACATCTACTCCAAGGACCCTGGCTACGCGGCCGGCACGGCCCGCCAGGCGCTCTACGAGGCTCACGTAGCGCGCGGCGACGAGGAGCTGGCGATCGGCAAGTTCGAGGACGCCCTGGCCGACTTCCAGCGCGGCGCGGTGCTGGCGCAGGACGACCCCTCCTCCACGCTACGGCTGTACGAGATCCAGCTGAAGATCGCCGAGACGATGGGGCTGCTGGGAGACTACCCCGGCGCGGTGCAGCTCTACACGGCGGCGATCGAGCTCACCAACCTGGAGACGCTGGCCGCGGCCAACAGCGCGGCGGTGGAATCTGCCCTGGAGGCGGCGCGGGACGCCGCCGACCGGGACGATTACCGGGAGGCTTACCTCAACTACCGGGAAGCGGCCGCGCTGGGCTGGCAGGTCTTCGAAGTGGTGGAGCACGTGGTCGATTCCGGCGAGTACCTCTCGTCGATCGCCCTGGACTACAACTCCACGGTCAGCCTGATCGCCGCGGCCAACAACCTGGCAAACCCGAACCTGATCATCACCGGACAGACCCTGCTGATCCCGGTGCTGCCGTAAGGAGCGTCGGAGATGGTGATCAGGACTCCCGATATCATTAAAAAAGTATCGGGGTAGGAGTTAGGAGTAAAGTTGGTAATTTGCAATTCGCAATTCTTAATCGGAGTAAAGATATGTTCACTAATCGACCTGCGATAAACGGCAGGAACACACCCGCCCAGACCCTGGAAGAACAGCGGAAGATCACCTCCCTGGAGGCGGTCGGGGGCATCTCCGCCGACGTCTACCTGATCCGCGACCGGGTGCAGCGCAAGCTGCTCTCCGAGACCGAGGGCCAGCTGAACGTGGAGCAGCAGCCGCAGATGCGGCAGCACATCGAAAACCTGTTCAACCAGGTCCTGGCGGAGGAGAACCTGCTCTACACCCGCACCAACCGCCAACGCCTGCTGGATTGGGTGGTCTCGGACATCCTGGGGTACGGCCCGATCGAGCCGCTGCTGAACGACTCGACCATCACCGAGGTGATGGCGGTCGGCCCGAAGAACGTGTACATCGAACGCCACGGGCTGATCGAGAAGACGAACGTGACGTTCGAGAACGACGCACACCTGATGCGCATCATCGACCGGATCGTGTCGCCGATCGGGCGGCGGGTCGATGAGGCCTCGCCGATGGTGGACGCCCGACTGCCGAACGGCTACCGGGTCAACGCCACCATCCCACCCCTCTCCCTGGACGGGCCGCTCCTGACGATCCGCAAGTTCGCCACCACGCCCTACACGGCCCAGGACCTGATCGCCAACGGGACGATGACCCCGCAGCTGGTGGCGTTCCTGAAGGCCTGCGTGGAAGCGCGGGTCAACATCGTCATCTCGGGCGGCACAGGCACCGGCAAGACGACGCTGCTCAACGTCGTCTCGGCCTTCATCCCTGCCCGGGAGCGGATTATCACGATCGAAGACACGGCGGAGCTGCAGCTGAAGCAGGAGCACGTCGCCCGCCTGGAGAAGCGCCCGCCGAATGTGGAAGGGCGCGGCGAGGTGACCATCCGTCAACTGGTGATCAACGCCCTGCGCATGCGCCCCGACCGCATCATCGTCGGCGAGGTGCGCGGCGGCGAGGCGCTGGACATGCTCCAGGCCATGAACACCGGCC
>CAYQDF010000100.1:0-11396 GCA_964416175.1 uncultured Anaerolineaceae bacterium | reverse complement strand
GGGTGTTCTGCCCGGCCAGGGTCTGGATCCATTCGGGTTTGATAAGCACGCGGACGATGCCAACCACGAAAACGCCAATCACCAGCAGGGGGAAGATCTGCTTGACGAAACGCCAGGACTCCCAGAGCCAGTCGCGCAGCTCATCTTCGGTCAGCCTCTTGAACATCAGCCAGGCGAGAAAGCCGATCGCCATCAGGACCCCAAAGAAGCGACCCGTAAAGCGGATGTCCAGACCGCCTGAATGAGGCGCCATCCCAACTGCCGCGGTGAGCAGGGTCAGGCTGACCAATCCCATGGCCGTCCAGGTCCAGGCGCTGAAGCCGTCGAAGATATTTTCTAATCCCTTCCAGGAAGTCAGGCCGATCAAGACCAGCAAGCCGATCAGGATGGCGCCTTGGGCGGTCACGCCCTCTTCGCCCCGGCTGGCGTCGAATGGCACCATCCGATCGAGAAAATCCTGGAAGTGGTCGATCCCCTGGATGGGAAGGGTGACCTGGGCGTACGTGTCCGTTAACAGGCCGATTTTGAACGTACCGGCCAGCAACAGCGCCACCAGGAGCAGCAGGAAGACCAGCGCTGCCCGGCGCATCCCGCCTTTACTGGTGAACATGGCGTCGGTTGCCTGATCGTGAGCGATATCGGCGCGCCTGAAGATCAGCGCCATGATCATGCCGATGCCAATGCCGAAAACCAGCGAGAGGGACAGGCGGGCGATGGCCAGGTCCAGTCCAATGACTCCCCCGGTATACACCAGCGCCAGGATGTTGGCTGCCGGGGCGAAGAACAGGAAGGTGATCGCCGGACCCAACCCGGCGCCTTTCTTATAGATGCCCGCGAAGAGCGGCACGATGGTGCACGAGCAAACGGCCAGCACCGAGCCGGCCAGCGCCGCCCCCGGGTAGGAGATAAACTTAGGCGCATTGCGTCCCAGGAAGCGAGTAATCGACTCCTTGGGGATCAGTGCGGTCATCGCTCCGGCGATGTAGAAGGCCGGCACCAGGCACAGCAGCACGTGCGCCGCCAGGTAAGCTGCCAGGTTTCCCAGGCCGCCTTGCAACAACTTTGCCAGAATAGATAGAATTTCCATCAAGACGTTAACCTCTGTGTCATGTTGTGAGTTACAGGCAATGGGTTACATCCAAGGTCCCCAGGCAGCTGCCTCACGCAGTGAAAACCAGCTGGTTCACTTCATTGATCTGGATTGGGATTTCTGGCCCTGAACTCAAGCATATACCTCCGACGTAGCAGCATGCTGTATCCATTCCTTGACCTGTTCTTCGGTCGGAACGGATCCAGCCCAGGCCAGGTAGCCATTGATAAGCAGCCCTGGAGCCTGGTCCCCCAGCAATCCATAAGCGATCATGCGCTGTTCTGTGACGAGTTCCACCCTGGCATCCTTTATGCCGAGGGCCAGCAAGGCATTAATTACCGCCTGTTCCATTTTCAAACAGCCGGCACAGCCAGTACCTAACACCTTAATGTCTAACATGATTTCCTCCATGGTTACACGAATAATATTCAAACGTTTGAATATATTATATCCCCTGATGATCAGGGATTCAAGGGTGATAAAAATCACATATTCGAGATGACATTCCTTGGTGTGACTTATTATTGCGTCGATGCGCTTTTCGGCGCAGGCAGCTTTCTCCCCCGCCGCAGACCGCGTATTCGAACTGTGTGGTTGTATAAATGATCCTTTGACGGGTGTGTAGGTGAAATCGGGTTTGGTTTCCACTTTGAAGATGGCATCGTCAGGCTGGTCGTAGATCCATTGGATCACCTCTCGGCGCACTTCCAGCGGAATCTGGGAAGGCTCGATGCCCTTCTTGCGATAGACGAAGAACTCGAACTTACCCATCGCATCGACGAAATCGGGCAAGAGCGAGTGGCGCACGGCAACAAAAGGCTGTGCTGAGTTGCACTGCCTTCCGAATCAGGATCGATCTTTAATCGCAGAATCGATATCTTGCATCCCTGAATATCTCCTGAGGCACTCAGGTCACGTTTTCGGTGGCCAGGTTGCACTTTGGGCATGGGCAGGTGTGCGCCTGATCCTTGATCCAATGGGAACGCGGCTTGGCTCCCGCCAGGAGACCCGCCGTATCCAGAATATTGTAGACCTCCGGTCGAATAACACGGTAAAAAATATTCCAGCCATCCCGGCGATCCTGAACCAGGCCGGCCTCTCTCAACACGGATAGTTGTTGTGATATGTAGGCCTGGCGATACCCGAGGATGGCCTCTATGTGGCAGACGCATTCCTCGCCCTCTCTCAAGATCTCCAGGATCGCCAGTCGAGCGGGGTGCATCAATGCCTTGAACAACTTGGCCTGTGGTTCGTATACGTTCGGATCCATCTCACCTGTTCCCTGATATCGTATGCAAATAATTGAATATTATTTTATCCCAATCTCCGGTTCTGTCAACAGGAAAAAAGTCATGAACAAACTATGACAACCCTTTGATTGAGAGGTAAATGACATTCGTTAGCCATTTCAAAGCTATCTGTCATGCATGCTGTAAGGTTTTCCCCTACATCTTGCGACAAAGATACCAACTTTTCCTGATACAAGCAAATTTCCTCCAGGGGTAAATTAATCCTGGATTCAAATCTATCTTACCCGCCTTGGAAGGAGGTCAAGCATGCTTGGAGTGCTGGAAAAGCAAGATGTCCTGGTGCGGATGCACGAAGAGCTCCAGCGGGCGCTCAAGAAGAAGCCCGAGGAGCGGCGCTGGGTGATGGTGATCGACCTGAGGAAATGCGTGGGCTGCCACGCCTGCACCATTGCCTGCGTCGCCGAAAACAAGCTGCCGCCTGGCGTGGTCTACCGCCCGGTGCTCGATGAAGAGTTCGGCAGCTACCCTAACGTCACCCGCCGGTTTATCCCCCGACCATGCATGCAGTGCGACGAACCGCCCTGCGTGCCGGTCTGCCCGGTCAACGCCACTTATAAGAATAAAGAGGGCGTTGTGGTCGTTGACTACGACCAGTGTATTGGCTGCCGCTACTGTATCACCGCCTGTCCCTATGGGGCGCGCACTTTCGACTTTGGGCTGACCTACACACAAGGCACCCCCGATGGATTGCCCTTCCTTTTGGGCGAAGCCAGCGCCGACGACTACGAACGGGAAGCGAATTACGAGTACGGCGAGACCCGCCAGCGTGAAGGCGAAAAATCACCCATCGGCAACGTGCGCAAGTGCCATTTCTGCCTGCACCGCCTGTCCGCAGGAATGCTGCCGGCCTGCACGACCACCTGCATCGGCCGGGCCACCCTGTTCGGCGACGCCAACGACCCCGATAGTCTGGTGGCGGAGATGATCGCCAGCCCGAACGTGATGCGGCTCAAAGAAGAGCTCGGCACTGAGCCGAGAGTGTATTACCTTGTATGAGGAGGCCTGCGATGAACCTGAAACGTGCGCTTTACGCTCTCAGCGCCCTGGCCCTGCTCTTCGGGCTGTGGGGCATCTTCCTTCGCCTGACGACCGGTCACCGCGAGGCCGCGTACGGCTCCTATGTCGTGTGGGGCTTGTGGGTGGCGGCCTACCTGTTCTTCGCCGGCACGGCCGCAGGGGCGTTCATGATCTCTTCTCTGGACCTCCTGTTCAACATCCAGATTTTCAAAGGCACCGGTCGGCTGGCTTTGTGGGTCGGATTGGTCAGCCTGGCTGCGGCGCTGCTCTCCATCTGGCTGGACCTGGGCCACATGGAACGCATCTGGAAAGTCTACCTGCAGGGTGACCTGGGCTCGGTGATGACCCAGATGGTGTGGGGATACAGCCTGTTCGGCCTGATCATGCTTGCTGTGCTGATCGTGTCTGTTCGGAGTCCCGAGAGCCAGGTGGTGAAAGGCCTGATGATTGCTGGCCTGCCTCTCTCCCTGTTCGTCAGCGGCGCGGTGGGCGCCTTGCTGGGCGTCGAAGCCAGCCGCCTGTTCTGGCATGTCGGACTGCTGCCGGTGCAATTCCCTGTTTTCTCACTGGCCTCTGGGGCTGCTGCCATGCTGGCGGTAATCGGCCTCTTCGGGCAGCGCGAAGACACGAAGCGTGCCGATCAACTCCTGATCCTTTCAATCACTACTGTGATCCTGGCGGTGATCAAGCTCTATTTCCTGTGGGCTGACTTCTCGCAGAGTATGTACGGCAACGTACCCCAAAATGTCCAGGCGGTGCGCGCTGTCCTGTATGGCCCGTACTGGTGGTCGTTCTGGATCCTCCAGATCCTGATCGGCACCCTGATCCCCATCTTCTTCCTGGTCCAACCCAGGTATGCCCGGCAAAACGGCTGGGCTGGATGGATGGGGGTCCTGGTTCTGCTGGGCTTCGCCGTCGCCCGCGCCAACATTGTCTTCCCGGCCTTGACTGTGCCGGAGATCGAAGCATTGACCACCGCATTCAGCGGTCCGCACCTGACCTTCGAATATTTCCCCAGCCTGATGGAGTGGGCAGTGACCCTGGGCATCACCGGCCTGGCGGTCTTGGCCTTCCTGATCGGAAACGACCGCCTGCCCCTGATTAAAGAGGAGGTAGTCTGAGATGACAACCAAAGTAAATACACCTGAAATAGAAAAACAGGAAAAAAATCGCCTGACCCGCCGCGATTTCATCAAGCTCAGCGGGATGGCTGGCGGAATCGCCGCTTTGTGGGGGTATTTGCCTCAATCCAAGCAAACGCTTCATCGGGTGATGGCAGCCGGCACAGGCGGTTATTTCGCGTCCAGGCCTGAAAATCAGATCTACACGGTCTGTTTGCAGTGCAACACCGGCTGCGCCATCAAAGTGAAGCTGCTCGATGGCCTGGCGGCCAAGATCGACGGCAATCCTTACAGCCCCTGGACTCTCTGGCCTCATCCGGCTTACGATACGCCAGTGAAGGAAATGGCGACATTAGAAGGCGGAATCTGCCCGAAGGGGCAGGCCGGCCTGCAGAGCGCGTACGATCCTTACCGCATCACCAGCGTGCTCAAGCGCAAGCCCGGCACAAAGCGTGGCGAAGGCCAGTGGGTGACCATCCCCTTCGAGCAGGCCATCGAGGAGATCGTCGAAGGCGGCGACCTGTTCGGCGAAGGCCCGGTGGAAGGTCTGCGGTCCATCCGCGCCCTGACCGACAGCGAAGTCGCCGCCGAAATGGCCGAAGAGATCAAAGCCATCTGGGATGAGAAGGACCCTGAGGTGAAAGGAGCCCTGGTGGAAGAGTTCAAGGGCAAGCACGCCGCCCACCTGGATACTTTGATCGATCCAGACCACCCCGATCTGGGCCCGAAGAACAACCAGTTCATGTTCGTGTGGGGCCGCATGAAGGGCGGGCGCGAAGACCTGGTGCACCGCTTCTTCCAGGAGGCTTACGGCACGATCAATATGAACGGCCACACCACCGTCTGCCAGGGTTCGCTATATTTCACCGGCAAGGCGATGAGCGCCAAATGGAACGCGGAAAAGAGCTCCTGGGACAGCGGCGACAAGTTCTACTGGCAGGGCGACACCGGCAACAGCGAGTTCGTCATCTATGTTGGAGCAAACCTGTTCGAGGCGAACTACGGCCCGCCCCAACGCGTCCCCAAGGCCACAGAAGGCCTGATCGATGGAAAAAAGTTCGCCGTGATCGATCCGCGGCTGAGCAAGCTGGCAGCCAAGGCCTGGAAGTGGGTGCCGATCAGGCCTGGGGCAGATGCCGCCTTCGCCCTGGGGATGATCCGCTGGATGCTGGAGAACGAACGCTTCAACGCTCCTTACCTGGCGATCGCCAACCAGGCCGCGGCGACTGCCGCTGGCGAACCCAATTACACCAACGCTGCCTGGTTGGTGAAGACAACGGACGGGGTGCCCGGTAAGCACCTGCGCGCCAGCGAGATCGGGCTGCTGGAGAGCAAAACTGTCACCAGGGATGGTAACGAAATCACAATTTTCGTCGCGGCTGACGGGACTGAATTCCCCGGCGACGCACCCGTGGCTTTGGTCGATGGCGTGCCCACCCCGATCGACGTGCTGAACCCCGAGGCCGCCCCAGTGGTGGGCGATCTCTTCGTGGACCAGAAAGTGAGCGAATTCGCGGTCAAAAGCAGCCTGCAGATCCTGCTCGAATCGGCGCAGGAACACAGCGTGGCGGAGTGGGCCGAGATCGCCGGCGTGCGCGAGCGCGATATCCTGGAGCTGGCAGCCGAGTTCACCTCGCACGGCCGCAAGGCGGTGGCCGACATCCACCGTGGGCCCTCGCAGCACACGAACGGCTTCTATAACAACAATGCCTGGTACGTGGTTAACCTGCTGATCGGCAACTTCGACTACACCGGCGGTACGATCAAGGCTTCCACCTACGACCGCAAGGGCGGCAAACCAGGCCAACCGTTCCCCATCGCCACCATGTTCGGCGAGCACCATTTCACCGCCTTCGGGTTGGACATGCTGCGGACGAAGGCGACGTACGAAAAAAGCACCCTATTCGACGGCGCCTACCCGACCAAACGCCCCTGGTTCCCCATCGCCACCGACATCTACCAGGAAGACATTCCCTCCATCGGCGACGCCTATCCCTACCCGATCAAGGTTTTAATGACTTACATGAACGGTAGCGTCTACAGCCTGCCAGCGGGCCACACCGCCATCGAGATCCTGGCCGATACGAAGAAAGTCCCGCTGCACATCGCCAGCGACATCCTGGTGGGCGAGACCTCCAGCTACGCCGATTACATCTTCCCCGATCTCTCCTATCTGGAGCGCTGGGAGTTCCACGGTTCTCACCCATCCGTACCCTGGAAAGTGGAAAACGTGCGCCAACCGGCCATCTCGCTGCCAGGCTGGCCGACTGTCAAAGTCTTCGGCGAAGAGATTCCCATGTCCTTCGAGGCGCTGCTCCTGGGGATTGCCGAGAAGCTGGAACTCCCCGGGTTCGGTCCCAACGGTCTGGGTGAAGGCATGCCCTTCACCCGCCCCGAGCACTTCTACTTGAAACAGGTTGCCGACATCGCCTTCGGCGAGAAGGAAGACGGCTCCGATGCGGTTCCAGAAGCAGACGACGAAGAGGTGCGCATCTTCCTGGAAGCCCGCAAGCACCTGCCCAGGAGCGTCTTCGATCCTGAGATCTGGAAGGCCGCGGTGGGCGGCGATGAAAGCCTGTGGCGGAGAACCGTGTTCGTGCTCAACCGCGGCGGACGCTTCGAGGACTTCGAGAAGGGCTACAAGGGCGACCTGGTGGCCCATCCGTACGGCCGGCTGATCAACCTGTATCAGGAAAAGACGGCGACCTTGATCAACACCATGACCGGGAAGCCATTCGCAGGTTACACCGTCTATATCCCGGCCGGGCAGTCGTCTCTCGGAGAAGAAATCCAAGACGAGGGCTACGAGTTCAACCTGATCACTTTCAAGATGATCACCATGACCAAGGCCCGCACGATCACTAACTACTGGCTGACGGCGGTGCAGCCGGAGGGCTATGTGCTGATGAACCGGGCCGACGCCGAACGTCTGGGGATCAAACCCGGTGACCGGGTGAAGCTCGCCTCCGCCAGCAATCCCGAAGGCGTGTGGGACGTAAAAGATGGACGGAGGGTGCCGATGATCGGTAAAGCCCACATCGTCGAAGGGCTGCGTCCGGGCGTCGTGGCCTTCCCACTGGGTTACGGCCACTGGGCCAGCGGCAGCCATGACATCACCATCGATGGCCAGCTGGTCAAGGGAGACCCGCGCCGGGCTGCGCCGCTGCACGGCAACGCAGCCATGCGCGTCGACCCCCACCTTGGCAATGTCACCCTTTCTGACCTGGCCGGCGGCAGCGCTGTGTTCTATGATTCGAAGGTGAAAGTGACAAAGGTTTAGGACGTTCAATCAACGAAATCCGTCTCCGAGCCCGATGGCCTAAACACGTCCAGCGTGCAGGGTCATCGGGCCGGCCGCGGTAAACGGCCCCGGCCGGTGGTGGAAACATCCCGGCCCCCCGAACTTGGAAAGGAGATGGCGGCGCATTGACAGGAATGAGCCGGGCCGCCTCCTTACGAGGCGGCCCAGTTGCTTAGGAGGTCCGACATGCAAGACGACATCCTTTCGAAATTGCTGGAACGATCTGCCTCGCGCCACAGTCACCTGTGTCCGAGGCAGGTCCTTGGCGTCCGGATTGGCCTGGCGGGCGCGGCTGCTCTGGGGCTGGACCTCCCACGCACGGATAAACGCCTGCTGGTCATTCTGGAAACCGATGGATGCTTCGCCGATGGAATCGAGGCTGCCACCGGTTGCACCATCGGCCATCGCACGCTGCGGGTGGAAGACTATGGAAAAATTGCCGCAACCTTCGTCGACGCCAGGTCTGGGGAGGCCGTGCGGGTCGCCCCGACTCTGGACGTGCGCCGGCGCGCTTACACCTGTGCCCCGCACGAGGCGCGCCATTATTTCGCCCAACTGTACGCTTACCAGATCATGCCGGACGAGGAATTGTTGACGGTCCAGGCAGTCCATCTCGAGACACCCATCCAGGCCATCATCAGCCGGGCCGGTGTGCGGGTGAACTGCGACGCCTGCGGCGAGGAGATCATCAACGAGCGCGAGATCCGCCGCGAAGGCCTGATCTTGTGTCGGGCGTGCGGCGGGGCGGCTTATTACAGGGTCGAACCTCACGCGATGATCAACCCCGCCTTCTTGAAGTCCCTGGCGGTGCAGAAATGATTTCCCGCCAGACAAGGTTCTGTATTCCCAGATAACTTTGAGCCTGGCTTAACCAGAACCCTTCAGGTGGGAAGTTTGCGAACGTAGATTACACCACATAACCCGAAGGTCCCAGGTTCGAATCCTCCACCTGCTATAATCCCTCACCCCATCCCCTCTCCCAATCACGGAGAGGGGTTTTTCGTACCTCGAGTCTCAAGAGCTCTCTCTGGAAGAGGGCTTTTACCGGTCTTCTTTTGTTGGGGAACCGTTTTTACGGAGCTGTTCGAGGGCAAGGCCGGCCTGGCGGGCGTAAACCGTGCCGGGCCAGGTATCGATCACCGTGCGGAATTCCGAGGAGGCCTGCGGGAGGAGTTTTTTCCGCCGGTACGCCACACCCAGGTTGTAATGCGCAGCGGCCTCGTACTTGATCCCAAGGTAGCCGTGCCCTTTCTGTTCCAGGATCTGCTTGTAGCTGGAAATGGCCTCATCGAGCGCGCCTTGCTGCATCAGCGCGGTGGCTTCGTTCACCCGAAGGATCAGCCGGCCCGCCTGGTCCGGCCACAGGGATCCGGCGAGCCGGTAGATGTCCCATGCCCGATCGTACTGGCCCCGCCGGGCAAAATAGTTGGCCCCATCGACCAGCAGCCGGACCCTGAAGGTGACCAGGTACAGGACCACGAGGAAGATCACCGGATGTATGGAAAATCCGGCGCGCCAGATAAGCAGCGCAGCTGCGCCCGTCAGCAGGAGGGATTCGACGGCGAACCGGGTGGAAAGCCCCTCGCGCCGCAGCCAGGATAAACCTCCGAAAAGCGCCGTGAAAATCAGGCCTTCCAGGACGATGATCGTTGCAGGATCCATCACGCGCCTCCCCGGCCGCGGCCGATGCCCGCCGCCGGGATCTTATCGATGTGGGTATGCAGACTCAACCAGAGGAGCCCCGGCAGACCTCTCCAGGGCAATCCAGGTATCTGGTCCAGGGGCAAACGACGTACACTCCGCGATCTGCATCCGGGCGATAGTATGCCTGCAAACAGGCCCTCTGTCAATGCAAAACAGGGTCTCCTCTGCGCGCTGTCCCCGATTAGCGGAGAACCTCCGCAGACGAACGCGGCGCAGTCCCGCGGCCCACATCGAAAGATTGGGGTCGAGGACAGGTTCGGGCAGTCCCGGCAACGGGTGAAAGGGGTTATTTGTCATACGGAGCGTGTGATAGTTTACATTTGACTCGGCTCCGAGAGTGTACTATGCTATTTTATGCAATTGCAGGATTGCGCCGTGTATATATTTAACAAGCAGCCGGAGCAAAGGCGGAGCTTGGGGGTCAATGCTATGCCTTTGCTGAAAGGAGGAATATTTGATCGAAGAGCAAACTCTCTCCTAAACTGAACCGGTCAACGTAATCCCTTCATTAAAACTCATTGTCTTAATTGCAGAGAAGTATGACAGCAGGAGGAACCTGTCATGAACTCCATTCTCGTCCTTCTCATCGCAGCCGTCGCAATCGTGATCGGCTACCGATTCTACGCCAGGCGGATCGAAATGGGCGTGATCGCGCCGGATCCCAAGAAAGCAACCCCGGCCAAGATGTTCATGGATGGGGTTGATTTCACGCCGGCTAACCGGAATGTCCTGTTCGGCTACCAGTTCAAATCCATCGCCGCCCTCGGACCCATCCTGGGGCCGATCGTCGCGGTGCAGTGGGGCTGGCTGCCCGCCCTGCTCTGGATCGTGTTCGGGACGTTCTTCATCGGCTGGGTGCAGGATTACGGCAGCATCATTATGGGTGTCCGGGAAGAGGGGCAGAGCTTCGGCGCTCTGAGCTACCGGCTCGTGTCACCCCGCTCGCGCATGATCCTGATCACCTTCATTTACTTCTACCTTTGGCTGATCATGGGCGCCTTCGGCGTCCAGGTCGGCTTCAACCTGCTCACCAACCCCGCCGTCCCCCTGGGAGTGATCCTGGTCATCCTGATCGGGATCCTGGCGGGTCAGATGACCTACAAGTGGAAGCAGGACATCCTGCTCACCAGCGTGGTCACCGTGGTGCTGGCCTTCGTCGGGATCTGGCTCGGCACGCTGACCGGCGTGCGGGATTTCTGGGCTTCGATCTTCGGCACCGCCGGCGGCGCCACCAGCCCGACCCTCTTCCTGTCGGTCACCCAGGCGAGGCTGATCGGCAGTTTGCTGGTCGTGGTCATCTGCTATTTAGGCGCGGTCCTGCCGATCTGGCGGTGGGCGCAGCCGATCAACTACGTCGCTTTCTGGATCGTGTTCCTGGGCATCGTCGGCGGCGTGATCGGCCTGCTGATCTGGCGCCCCGGCATGGGCGACTTTCCCGCCTTCACCTCCTTCCGGGTGGCCGGCCTCGGGCCTCTGTGGCCGATCCTGTTCGTGACCATCGCCTGCGGCGCAATCTCCGGCTGGCACAGCCTCGTCTCGTCCTCCGGCACCGCCCGCCAGATCGAAAAGGAGACCGACGCGCTGTACGTGGGCGGCGGCGCCATGTTCCTGGAGATGTTCTTCGCCACCATGGCTTTCCTGACCGCGACGGTCGCTTTTGGCGGATTGACCGGGTACCAGGAAGCGGGCGGTGGGGCCAAGGCCGCGGCGATCTTCTCCAAGGGGCTGGCCGCCTTCATGAACCAGTGGGGCCTGGACAGCATCCTGGGCGCAGGCTTCGGCGAGGCATACGGTTCGGTCTTCCTGACCCTGATGGCGCTCACCATCATGTACCTGGTGGTGCGCTTTATGCG
>CAYQDF010000099.1:0-11783 GCA_964416175.1 uncultured Anaerolineaceae bacterium | reverse complement strand
CCTCGGTTGGAGCGGGTTTCCTATACCCGCTTCTCGGGGAGATGCGCACCATGCCCGGGCTGCCGACCCGCCCGGTGTTTTACGACGTGGACCTGGACCTCGAGACGGGCCGGGTGATCGGGCTGTTTTGATTTATTGGCGCAGACAACTGCGGCACCCGATCTCACCTTGAGGTCGGGTGCCTTTTTGTTGTGGTGCATTCCAGAAGTTATCTTAATAATTAGGTAGTCGGGGTGTTTTTCCTGTGATTTTAGAGACAGCTTCTAATCGCTGAATCGCTAAGCGAGGATCCGTCTCATGGAGGCGGCGATCTCTCGATAAATTGGTGATTCTTCTTCCAGCTCCACCAGAGGCCGGCCGCTGAACTCGAAAGTCGCCAGCTGTTCGTCTGCGGGCACCACCGCCAGCAGGGGGATATGCATGTTTGCAATGTATTTTTCGATCGGCGGCGGCAGCGACCCCGGGACGCGGTTGACGATCAGATAGACGTTTTCAACGCGGATGTCCAATTCCTTGCTCAGCGCAGCGATGCGCTCCGCGGCGACCAGCCCCCGCAGAGTGGGATCGGAGACGATCAGCAGGTGCTGCACGTCGCGCGTGGTGCGCCGGCTGAGGTGCTCCATGCCGGCCTCGTTGTCGATCACCACATAGCGGTAATTCTTGCTGAGGCTGTCGACCACCTCGCGCAGGTTGTGGTTGACCGCGCAGTAGCAGCCGGGTCCCTCCGATCGGCCCATTGCGATCAGGTCAAAGCGGGAGCCTTCTGCCACCGAGTTGCGGATCTGGTAATCCAGGTAGTCGCGCTTGCTGACTCCGCCGGGGAGGGCGCCCATGGCCGCCCCGCCAGCCGTCAAAGAGCTCTTGACCTGCTGGAGCATGTCTTCCCGGATGTCACCAACCGTCCATTCAAGGTTGAGGCCGAGCACCATGTTCAAATTGCTGCTCGGGTCGGCGTCGATAGCCAGGATCGCGCCATCCGGTGTGCGGGAAAGGTATTTGATGATCATGGCGGCGATGGTGGTCTTCCCCACGCCGCCTTTACCGGCAAGTGCTATAGTCGTTGTCATAAAATCTACCTTCAATTAATCTATTTGTTCTGCCAGCGTTTTAGCCAGCTGTCCAGCGGTATCGCGCAGGGCTGGCACGTGATCATACACCGGTATGCCGAGGCGGTCCGCCTCCTGGACCGCCAGGTCCGCTGGTAAAAATCCCAGCACTGGCAGCCCTGGCGATTCGGCTTTCAGAAAATCGACTTCTTCCTCATCGCGCACCTTGTTCCCGACCAGCCACAGCCGGTTGAGGCCGATATCCTGCGCGAGGGATTTTATCTGGGCGGCGGTCCCCAAACTTCGGCGGGTCGGCTCGGCGACGACCAGCATCGCGTCGACGAAATCGACCGTGGCCCGCCCGAGGTGCTCCACCCCGGCGTACATATCCAGGATCAGGACGTCTTCTTTCCGAAACAAGAGGTGGGTGAATAGGGTTTTGAGCAGCGCGCTCTCCGGGCAGATGCAGCCGGACCCGCCGGTGTCCACCGAGCCCATTTCCAGCAGGCGCACCCCACGATGCGCGATGCTGAAGCGGTCCGGAAGGTCATCAACGCGCGGGTTGAGCGTGAAGAACCCACCCACGGTGCCCGGTTTCGCGCCGGTGCGCTCGTAGATCAGGTCATCCATCTCAGCGATGGGACGCAGGCGCTGGCGCAGCTCGTCCGGAAAGCCCAGCGCGCCTGCCAGGCAGGGAGATGGGTCGGCATCCACAGCCAATACATTCCGACCAGCGTCTGCGTATGCCTGGGCGAGCAGGGCTGCCAGGGTGGTCTTGCCGGTTCCCCCTTTACCGCTGATGGCGATTTTCATGTAACCTCTCCATAAATAATTGCACCTATCCCTTCTCCTCTTCTCCCCGTAAAGACGAGGGGACAGGGGATAGTAGAGAAGAGTGTTGTTCCCAGGTCTGGATCAACTGCCTGGTCAGGGAGCTGCCGAGAATTGCACAGACGTCTGTCGGGAGGTGGTGGCTCACGGCGGCGTCAAACAATACCTGGTAGGCTGGCTGGACCTCCTCATCTCCTTGCCATGCGACCACCATTAATGATACCAGCGGTAAGGCCTGAAATGTGAACGCTGCATCTCCAGGCGACAGAACCCGCGTACCCCCGATTTGGGCGGCGATCTCGCAAAACCCCGGCAAGTTGTTTTGAAAAGCGTTCACAAGGAGACGCCCGGTGTATCCCTGAAACGCCTGGTTGTAGAACCTGCCTCCGGGAAGCTCCGAAAACGAAATCCATTGCCCGGTTGGCGGCGTTCCATCGCAGGTCGTGAAGTAATAGAGCAGCAAGGCGAGGTGGAAGCTGGCTAACGGCGCGCCGCTTCCCGGATCGCGAGCCACGAAACTGGGAAAAGACAGCCGGATCGGGCGCGCCCACAGGTCCAGGTGGAACTCGCCGAGGACGGGGGAGAGGCGTTGAAAGGATGAACCGGTCCGAGTGGCGAGGTGGTCCGGATTCTGAGAGCGTAAAGAAGCGCGCAGGTCATCAACGCGGTCAGCGAGCAGGTCGCGGTCGGAGAGTTTGGCCATTTTTTCCAGGGACGCCTAGCCTGCCAGGAGGCCTTTTTGCCTGAGCAAGGGCCGGGGGTCGACCAGGTTCTTGTTCAACGCGGCATCTTTTTCGGGCAGCCCAAGGGCGATCGCCATCAGCTGCGTGAAATACAGCACCGGCATATCGGTCTCCAGTTTCATCTGGAACTGGCGGGCGTCCAGGTTGGTGTGGCAGAGTGGGCAGGCGACCGCGATCGCGTCCGCTCCCGCCTCTCTGGCATGGCGGATGAGCTGACTGCTCAGATCCAGGACGATGTCTGGGCGGGTGAGAGAATGCGCCGCGCCGCAGCACGCGGTCTTATACGACCAGTCGATCACTTCCGCTCCCAGGGCAGCCATCAAGCGGTCCATCTCAATCGGGTTCTCCGGGTGCAGCGCGCCGGTCACTTGCGGCGGGCGCGTCAGCAGGCAGCCGTAGTAGCACACCAGCCGCACACCTTTTAATGGATGCCTGACCTGTGCGGCAAGCCGATCTGGCCCGACCCGTTCGAAGATCATTTCCCCGAGGGAACTGACCCTGACCGTATCCTGGTAGTCATAGCCGATCACTGCATCCACGGCGTCTCTGTGTTCCTCGTCACGGCGGATTTCGTAGAGCGCGGCTTTATGCCGGTTGTAGCAGGCGGCGCACGGCATTGTCACCTCTTCGAAACCGCTCTGCTCGATGATGGAGAGATTCTCCATCGGTAAACGGACAGCCGCCTGGGGGTCGGCGCGGTGGGCAGCGGAGCTGCCACAGCACACCCAACCATCTGGCTCGATCAGACTGATCCCGAGCGCCCGGCACACCGCCTGAGCGGAGATGTTGAATTCCTTGCTTGTTGAATGCAGGGAGCACCCAGGATAATAGGCGACAGCTTTGCTCGCTCCGGCCTGAGGATTGATCTTCCGCGGCGGTCGTGCGATCTCCGGGATGATCGGCAGTTTATTCTTACGGATGACTTTGACCCCGAGATCCATATCTTCGAGCAGGCTGCGGGTGCGCAGGGTGCGAAGCTTCATCTCGGCCATCAACCCGAGCTCGTAGGAACGCCCCCACAGGCGTACTTCCCGCATGAAAGCCTGATTGAAGACGTTCACCTCATAGACCGGTGGGGATATGCCGCGCCGGAGAGCTTCGCGGGTCAGAAACTCCATGATCGCGGTGATGTCCAGCCCCTGCGGGCAGCGCGTGGTGCAGGTCTGGCAGGCGGCGCACAGCCAGGGGGTTGCGGCGTGCAGCGCGATATCTTCCTGGCCGAGCTGTACCGCACGCATGATCTGGTTAGGCTGCCAGTCGAAGTATTTACCAACAGGGCACCCGCTCGTGCACTTCACACATTGATAGCAGAGAAAAACATTCTGCCCCAGTTCTTCCCGGATGCGGTCGGCCAGGATGGTGTTGATCCGAAGGGTCGTTGGTTGTGACGGTTCCTGTTCGCTCACTATCCACCTCCGGCTGGTTGCGAGACTGGCTCAGGGATCACCGGCCTGGGAAATAATCCGGCACCTTCGACGATCAGTTTGACAGCCTCTTCCCACTCGATCGCCATGATGTGCACGCCGGCGACACCTTCGATCTCACGCAGCTGTTCGATCAGCTCGATCGTGATCCGGATTCCCTCTGCCTGCCAGGCTTCCGAGCGCGCCTTTTTATCTTCCTTGGTCAGCTCGTCCTTGCTTTTCCCGGCCCAGGGCGCTCCGGCTGCGTTCATGCGCTCGATCAGCTCGTCGGGGATGAGGATCCCCGGCACGTTGTCCTTCATGTACTTCGCCATCGCAGGGCTTTTAAGCGGACCGATCCCTGCCAGGATGTACGCCTGTTCATGGACTCCCAGCTTGCGTACTTTCTCCATGAATTCTTTAAAGGCCTGGATGTCGTAGATCAGCTGGGTCTGGATGAAATTCGCTCCGGCTTTGATCTTCTTTGCCAGGCGGTAGGGTCGGAACTCGACCGGATCGGCAAAGGGAGCGGCTGCTGCCCCAACGAAGAAGCGCGGCTCGGGTCCCTTGAATGGATCGCCACATTGGAACACGCCCTCGTCCCGCATGGCAGTCACCATCTGGATGAGCTGGATCGAATCCATGTCGAAGACATTCTTGGCTGTCGGGTGGTTGCCAAAAGTCTGGTGATCCCCGGTCAGGCAGAGCAGGTTGCGCATGCCGAGAGCGTACGCCCCAAGCAGGTCGCTCTGGATGGCAAGGCGGTTGCGATCCCGGCAGGTCATCTGGATCACCGGCTCGAGGCCCTCCTGCACGACGATCGCCCCCGAGCCGATGCTGGACATACGCACAATGGCGGTCTGGTTGTCGGTGATGTTGACTGCGTCGCAGTAGCCGCGCAATAACCCGGCTTTCTTCCGGATCAAATCGCCGTCAGCGCTCTGCGGCGGGCCCAGCTCTCCGGTCACAGCGAAGTGCCCGGCGCGCAGGACGCGCTCCAGGTTCGAGCCTACCAGGTAACCGTTGCTGCTGATGTTAGTGGTCATGGCTCATGCCTCCTCCGCTGCCAGTCTGAGGTCCTCGCGGATGATCTTGCGGGGTCCGCCGTCGCGGGAAGTGCGCCAGTTCTTCGGCGGCTGCAAGTCCATAAGTACTTCCAGCTTGCCCAGGCTGCTCAGGCGGTCGTAAATCAGCTGCCAGGCGCAGGGCACGTCCGGGCTGATCTCGCAATGCCCATCCTCGGACCCGCCGCATGGGCCATTGAGCAGCGACTTCGAGCAGCGGGCGATCGGGCAGATGCCGCCGGTCAGGCCCAGGATGCAGTCTCCGCAGGCTGCACACCGTTCCGCCCACACCCCTTGCTCCAGCGGCATACCCATGAACTTCGTGTTCAGGCCGGGCACCACCCAGGCGTTGGGGAAGCGCTCGGCGATGGCCTGCACCCCCACCCCGCATCCCAGGGAGAGTACAACGTCCGCTTCACGGACCTGATCTGCTATCGGATCGAGGTATTCCCACTCGCACTGGCGCTGGACCGTGACGTCGGCCACGTCTTTTGGGCTGCCAGCGAGTTTGGTTGCCATCCGCAGGGAGGCAGCCAGGATGGCAGCTTCGCGCGAGCCTCCGGCGAAACATACGGTCACGCAGGTTCCGCAGCCAACGACCAGTATGTTCCTGGCATTTCCGATCAGGGTTTTGATCTCTTCGAAAGTCTTTTGTTCTGCTACGATCACGATACACCTCCTAAAGATGAATGCTAAGGGGTGAAGGCTGACTTTGCAGACAATTTTGTTCTAATCTGTATATCTCTTTCATCCTTCATCCTTTCAATAAGTTTGGTCCAAGCGTATTGACAATCTCCGTCATCTCCCGAACGGCGGCAGCAAACTCGCCGGCCATGGCTGAGGACAACTGGTACATTTGCACGCGGTCCGGGTCCATGCCGATCTGTTCGAGGATAGCTCGTATCCGTTTGATTCGCCGTCTGGCATTCACATTACCTTCCAGGTAATGACAGTCGCCTGGCAGTCAGCCGGCGACCATGACGCCGTCGAGTCCGGCCTCCAGGGCATCCAAAACCAGCAGTTCATCCATTCTCCCGGTGCAGGGCACAAGGGCGATCTTTATGGATGGCGAATACTGCAGGCGCAGGCTACCCGCCAGATCGGCTGCTGCATAAGCGCAGTGCTCGCAGCAGAATGCGATGAGCTGGTTTGCGTTTGTCGTTTCGCTCATATCACACTGCCTTTCATGCTTCGAGAGCTTCGGCGAGCGCAAAGACCTTGGCGCGCATCTGGGCATCGGTGTAATGGATCAACTGGATCGCGCGCGCCGGACACTCCGCCGCACAGATGCCGCAGCCCTGGCAGACCACGGGTTCAATGTAAGCCGCGCCCTGGATCCCGCCGAGACCGTTCAGATCGACCCGGATCTTCGGAACATGGAACGGGCAGATGCGCAGGCAGGTCAGACAGCCTGTGCAGGCAGCGGGATCGACGACTGCGATCTGCCCGCCGACGGAAAGGGATCCCTGGCTGAGCACCCTTGCTGCCCGGGAGGCAGCCGCTTCTGCCTGGGTGAGGCTTTCCTCAGCCAGTTTTGGATAATGGGCCATACCCGCAAAGAAAATTCCCTCGGTAGCTGAATCGACGGGCCGCAATTTTATGTGCGCTTCGTTGAAGAATCCATCAGCATCGAGGGATACTTTGAAAAGGTTCGCCAGATCCCGCGTCCCCCGCGAAGGAACTACCGGCATGCTTAGCACCACAAGGTCTGGCGTGAGGTTCAACCAGGTGTCCAGGGCAGCCTCGTATGCCAGGACATGAAGCTTGTCTTCTCCTTTCACTCCCTCGGGGAGATTTACCTGGGGTAAGTGCGATTCATCATATCGGGCAAAAAGGACTCCACGCCGGCGGGCTTCCTGATAGAGCCGCTCTTTAAACCCATACGTGCGGATGTCCTTATAGAGAATGACCACCTCCGCTTCCGGATTCAGGGTCTTGAGGTGCAGGGCGTTCTTCAAAGCCACGGTACAGCAGATGCGGCTGCAGTATTCCTCTGCCGGTCCGACGCACTGGATCATGACGACGGATTTTAGATTTTTGATTGCTGGTTCTTGATTGGTTAGAAAATCTTCGAATTCGAGTTGGGTGAGGATGCGGGGATGGCTCCCATAACCGTATTCGGGGCCGTGGTATTCCTCGCCTCCGGTAGCCAGGAGGGTCACGCCGTGCTTCACCGTGTGCGTGGAACCATCGCCGCGGCGGATGGTGGTGGCGAAATTACCGACGAAGCCGGCGGCGTCAGCCACCGTGCTCTCGAGATACAGCATGATATTTGGGTGATTGCTCACCTGGTGGATAAGCTGCTTCACCATTTCCTGAAAGTCACCGGTTCGATATCTCACCAATTCCGCCGGCATGGCAACATGCACTTTGCGTAAATTGCCGCCCAGCTGCGACTCTTTCTCTACCAGGTGGACCGGGAACCCCTGTTCGGCGAGCGCCAGCGCGGCTGCCATCCCCGCCGGACCGCCTCCCACCACCAGGGCAGCGTTCTGGATGGGGCTGGAGAGGGTGTGTTGAGGTTCAAGTCTGGCTGCTCTGGCCGCAGCCATGCGCACCAGGTCCTTGGCTTTTTGGGTTGCAGCCTGCCGGTCTTCCGAGTGCACCCAGGAGCACTGGTTGCGAATGTTTGCCATCTCGAAAAGGTAGGGGTTCAGACCCGCCGAGCGCAGGCTGTCCTGGAAAAGAGGGGCGTGGGTCAGCGGCGAACAACTGGCGACGACCACCCGGTTCAGGCTCAATTCGCGCACACGCTGGGTGATCATTCTGATCGAGTCCTGGGAACAGGCATACAAAAAGTGCTCAGAATGCACGACATGGGGCAGGCTGCCAGCGTACGTTGCCACTTCTGGTACGTCCAGGAAGCCGCCGATGTTCGATCCACAGTGGCAGACGAACACGCCCGTGCGGGGGGATTCCCCGGCCACCTCACGTTCGGGAGGATATTCGGGACGTTGTGTCAAGGACCAGCGTGAACTGGAAAGCAGGGCTGCGCAGGACGCAGCTGCGCCGCTCGCTTCGATCACGGATTCTGGGATGTCCTTCGGTTCGCGGAACGGGCCAACAGCGAATATCCCTGGAAGACTGGTTTCGAGCGGGTTGAGACTCACCGTGCGGCAAAAACCATCCTCGTCCAATTCAACTCCGAGCCGCTGAGCCAGTCTCCGGGCTGAGTGAGAGATCTCCATCCCGACGGATAGCACGACCATGTCGAACCGTTCCTGGACCGGCCGGCCCAGTTCGTCCGCAACGGACAGGATCAGGTCGTGCGTACCCGGATCTTCCTGGAGGCCGCTGACCCGGCAGTGGTGGTAATGCACGCCGGAGCGCCTCCGGGCGCGTTGGAAGTACGCCCAATAACCCTTTGAGAAGGCGCGCATATCCAAAAGGTAGACATGCACATCCATATCCGGGTGGTGCTCTTTGGCGACGCAGGCTTCTTTGGTGGCGTACATGCAGCAGACCGCTGAACAGTAATCGTGGTCCTGGTCGCGAGAGCCGATGCACTGTAAGAAAGCGATTCGGCGCGGCGCTTTGTGATCGGACGGGCGCAAGATGCGACCCATGGTTGGGCCGCTGGCGGAAAGCAGCCGCTCGAACTGGAGCGCTGTAACGACATTCGCATAACGCCCAAATCCAAATTCTTCAGAGAGGCTCGCTGCATAAGTCTGGTAGCCAGGCGCGAGGATCACTGCGCCTACCTGCAGGGTCTCCTCCCGAGGGAGCATGTCGTGATCGATCGCGTCGACACCACAGGCGTATACACATGCCAGACATTCGGAGCATACGCCGCACTGAAGGCAGCGCAAAGCTTCTTCACGCGCCTGGTGTTCGGTCAACCCCAATACCACCTCCCGGAAGCTGGTGACGCGTTCCGGTGTGGGCAACAGGGCTGGTTCGGCGCGCTTCGCCGGGGTTATCTCCCCCGTAAAGACCTTTTGCGCGAGCTCCTGGCGAGTGTACCTGGCAACCGAGGGAGTCACTGCGGCAGGCTGCTCAGGGGGCCGTCCCTGAAGGTAGGCGTGGATCGACCTGGCGACGCGATGACCCAGGGCGACAGCATCGATGATGTAGCTGGCCCCGGTCCGGCGACCGGCGACGACGAACAGGCCCGGGATCTCGCTCGCAAAAGTGTTGCTGTCGATGGAGAGATCGTCGTACCGCGGGTCAAGAAAATTCAAGTCGGAGAACTGGCCGACTGTTCCAATGACCGTGTCAGCTTCCAGGGTGTATGCGGTGCCTGGTTTGATTTTCGGTCGCGGCCGTCCATGGGCGTCAGCCGTGGAGCCGGGGGCAGTTTCGGCCAGTTCGACTCCCACGACCCGACTATCTTCCGTGAAAATGCGCGTGATGGTCCTGCGTTCGATCAAATGGATGCCTTCGGAGTCGATCGCCTCCAGTTCCCATTGGTATGCCGGCAGCTCGCCGCGCGGCCTATCCAGGACTAAAATGACGCGCTCTGCACCCAATCTGCGGGCTACCGCTGCCGCGTCCAGCGCGGTGATGCCGCCGCCGACCACGACGACTTGCTGGCCGACCTGGACCGGTTCTCCAAGGTTGATCTTGCGGAGGAATGTAGCTGCCGAGATCACGCCGGCTGCTTCTTCGCCGGCGATGCCGAGGGATAGATCGTGTGCAGAGATGCCGGTCGCCAGGCAGACAGCATGGTAGCCCTGTTGGAGCAGCGCGGCTGGATCCCTCACTGGCGAGTTGGTCTTGAGCACCACGCCCAGCGCAAGGATGTCGTCGATGTCCTGCTGCAGGACGCCTTTCGGCAGGCGATGGGCCGGGATGCCCACCCGCATCATCCCCCCGGGGACCGGGAGCGCTTCGTAGACTGTCACCCCGTAGCCCATTTTGACCAGGTCATGGGCTGCCGTCAGACCCGCCGGTCCAGCGCCAATCACCGCGATCCACTCGGGCCGGGTCCGCGGCGCCGGGGTCACCTTTTCACGACCATAGGCCAGCGCGTAATCAACCACGAACCGCTTCAGGGCCATGATGCTCACCGGCTGGTCGACCAGTGCCCGGGTGCAGGATCCTTCACACGGGTGATGGCAGGTTCGGCCGCAAACGCTTGGGAAGGGGTTGTCCTCTTTGATCACGCGCAAGGCTTCCCGGTAGCGGCCAGCAGCGATCAGCGCGATGTATCCCTGGGCGCGCTGGTTCGCCGGGCAGGCGTCCCGGCAGGGAGCGATCCCGCGCTTTTCGATGGCGTACGCAGCCGGCACGGCCTGGGTGTAGAGCCGGTAGGCAGCTTTGCGCTGCTTCATGCCGACTTCGTAGAGGTCTGGCAGCGTCACGGGGCATACCGCCGCGCAGTCTCCGCACCCAACGCATTTTGAGATATCAATGTAGCGTGGGTGGCGCCGCACAGTTACATTGAAATTCCCTGGACCCCCAGCGATGGCGAGCACCTCGCTGTTCGTCAGGATTTCGATGTTCAGGTGGCGTCCTGTATCGACCAGCTTCGGGCTGATATTGCACATGGCGCAATCGTTTGTCGGGAAGGTCTTATCCAGCTGCGCCATATGCCCGCCGATGGCCGTCTGTTCCTCGATCAGATAGACCTTGAAGCCCTGATCCGCCAGATCGAGGGCAGCCTGCATACCCGCGATCCCCCCTCCAACAACCATCACAGCACCAATAGGAGAGGACGAAGGCTGGTCGTTACTGCCCGGCAGGGGTTGCTGGAAGAAAGGCTTAGCTCCGGTCTGCATCTTTCCCTCGCTGATTTTTGCCTTCTCTCTCTGCGCGACCATCTTTCAGCCTTCTGCTGCCCATTCTCGCCGACGCATCTCGGGAGTCTTGAGATTGCGTGGGATAACTACCGTGAAACGGGTGCCGGTTCTCCCTGTTTCCGGCAGGATGTTTGCGACCCGGATCTCGCCATCGTGAGCGTCGACGATCTTCTTGGCGATCGACAAACCTAACCCCGCTCCCGGTATGTCTCCCACGTTGCTGGCTCGAAAGAAATCTTTGAACAGGTGGGGCAGGTCCTCTGCCGGGATGCCCGGGCCCTCATCTTCGACCTCGAAGATCAGCCAGTCCGGCTCATAGCGGGCGCGAAAAACGACTTTACTTCCTGGAGGAGCGAATTTGATGGCGTTGTTGAGCAGATTTGTGAAGACCTGGCGCATCCGGCGGCGCGCTCCCACGATGGGTGCGAAGCGAGGCGGGGGTTCGACTTTGATCTGGATATCTTTGTCGGCTGCTACCAGACGCACATCTTCGATCGACTCAGCTCCCACTTCGCCCGGATCGAACCATTCGAAATCGGCCTGGATCTGCTCCGGACGCATGCGCGCCAGATCGACCACGTCTCCGATCAAATTCCGCAGATCTACGACGCGCAGCAGACTGCGCTGGATCATACGCTTCTGCTTGGGGGTGAGCTCCCCTGCGTACCCGGCGTCCATGGTCTGCAAATAATTCTCGATGGCAGCCAGCGGCGAGCGCAGTTCGTGAGAGACTATCGACAGGAAGTAGGTCAGGGTGTTGATGGCGTTCCGGTAGCGGTCTCCGATCAGGACGGCGAGCGCATTCATGATCTTCGCAGCAGCAGCCGGGTGTGCTTCCAGGTAAGCTCGCAAGCTCTCGCCATCTATCGCGATGAGGCGGGTGGGCTCGATGCACACCGCTGAAGTGGAATAGGTATACGGAAAAGTCAATGTGGAAAAACCAGCCATCTGGGTG
>CAYQDF010000098.1:0-12040 GCA_964416175.1 uncultured Anaerolineaceae bacterium | reverse complement strand
GACTGGCTATCTTTACGATAACAAAAAGACCCCATACAGAGATGGGGTCTTCCAGATATATGGAGGACGTTCGGTTACCCTCTTTTCTCCCCCCGCCTCAAATTCATGTCATTTGCATCGATCGCTCCATTGCCTCCTCAACAACGGATAAGACGTAATCGATATCATTCTCATTCAGACCCGGGTAAAGAGGCAATGTGACTTCTCGGGCTGCGATGGCCTCGGTAACTGGCAGGGTGATTCCCGGGTAACGCTCCTGGTAATATCTAAAACAATGAACTGGTGGATAGTGTATGCTGGTCTGGACTCCCTTGTACCTCATAAACTCCATGAAAGCCGATCGATCTATACCATGGGGAAGCAGGATAGGAAATAGATGATATGCGGAACTCCCCGCGCAGGTTAGAAAAGGCAATTTGATCCCTGAAAGAAGCCTCGCGGAGAACCCATCGCGATAGCGTTGTGTGATCCATTCCCTCCTTCGATTGTTCTCTTTTAGCTTGCGAAGCTGAACAAGACCAAGAGCTGCCCGGATCTCGTCCAGGCGGTAATTAAAGCCAAGAGCAAGCACATCATAGGAGTGTGCGTGTCCGCGGTAGCGATCCCAGGTGAGAGTCGTCATTCCATGTGACCTCATGAGCCGCACTTTTTCGGCGAGATCATCACGGTTTGTCACCAGCATACCACCCTCGCCGGCCGCAATGTTCTTATTCGAAAAAAAACTAAAGCAGCCAACATCTCCCCAGGTTCCAAGTGCGCGGCCTGCGAGAGCGGCACCCGGTGCATGGGCAGCGTCTTCAATCACGGCCAGACCATACTTCCGGGCAATCCCCATGATTTCAGGCATTTTACAGGGGTATCCCGCGTAATGCATGACGATGATTGCCCGTGTATTAGGGGTGATCAGCCTCTCGATCTCTCCGGGCGAGATATTCAGCTCGTCAGGTCCAAGGATGTCTGCGAAGCGTACAGTAGCTCCCGTGTAAAGGACTGCATTGGCAGTGGCGACAAATGTCAGGGAGGGGACGATCACTTCGTCTCCAGGACCTATTCCCAGCGCAAGGCAGGCCAGGTGCAAGGCATGGGTGCAGTTCGATACAGCACATGCGTGGTGTACTCCAGTCATTTCTGCAAATTCCGCTTCGAATTGCTGCGTCACCGAACCCATAGTCAGCCAACGGCTGTGTAAGACGTCCAGGACTGCGTTTTCTTCTTCAGGCCCATAATCCAGATCTGAGAGTGGAATCAAGTACTGCATTGGAAATCCCCGCATTCTATTTTGTCGCAGTCTGCCAATTGTTGAAGGCAGGAGAGAGTGCTTCCTCTCCCAGGATTTGCGGCCTGATCTTTTCGAAGTCCTGGACAGCCTGCTCGTAATCATCTAGCCGTCCAAGGTCCATCCAATAGCCATCATACGGAAAAGTAACCACGTGTTCGCCGGCGGCTATAAGCTTCAACACCAGGTCTGGTAAATCAAGGTATTTATTGCGTTCGATAAAAGAGAGGACGCCGGGTTCGAAAACATAAATTCCCATGCTGACCAGGAAATTGTAGGTGGGTTTTTCGATGTAACCGATGATTTCGTGCGACTGGTTGGCCTGGATCACTCCAAGATCAACGCGGATATCTCGGACATGGGAGGCGATAGTTGCAATGGCATTGCGTGAACGGTGGTACTCAATGAGATTCTTGAAATCGAGAGTCGTCAATACATCTCCATTTGCTACAAGGAACGTTTCTTCCAGTCCTTGGACTAGAGAAAGTGGACCAGCAGTTCCAAGTGGTTGTTCCTCGAAACTGTAAATTATTTTTAGGCCATACCGCGTTCCATCCTGAAAAAAAGCACAAAGCAGGTTGGATAGATGGCCAACGGTCAGGATCACTTCGTCAATCCCATACCTCCCCATCTGGCGGAGCAATATTTCCAAGATGGGCATCTCACCGATAGGCATAAGCGGTTTGGGCAAGATTTTTGTGTATGGAGCAAGGCGTGCTCCTTTACCGCCTGCCAGGACAACAGCTTTCATCGTTTTAGTATCACAGTCTAGATCTGATTTCGATCTGGATGGTAGAGATGAAGATGATTGGCTATCCAGTTGATCGTCTGTGTCAATCCATCCTGAAGGGTCACCTCGGGCTTCCAACCGAGTAGTTTTCTCGCCAGGCGGTTATCAGAGAGTAACCGGCCCACTTCACTTCGGTCTGGGCGCAGCCGTTCGGGTGCGACCCGGATTTCTTTCCCGCTTCCGATGATCGAAAAAATCAGCATAGCGAGATCGGCAATGTTTATCTCTGATCCAGTCCCTAAGTTGATTGTCCTGCCTTCGATGCCGGATACTTTCCCTGCAAGTAGTAGACCCGAGACGGTGTCATCGACGAATGTCAGATCTCGCATCGCCTTGAGGTTGCCCAGGTAAACCACTTCCTGCGTCAGCGCTTGGGCAATAATGGTTGGGATTACTGCCCGCGCAGACTGCCGCGGCCCATAAGTATTGAATGGGCGGATCGTGACCACGGGGAGATCATAAGTACAATTAAAGCTTTCCGCAAGTTTATCCGCTCCGATCTTACTTGCTGAATACGGCGATTGACCTTGCAAGGGATGGACTTCATCGATTGGAATCGTGCGCGCCGTCCCATATACCTCACTTGAAGAGGTGTGCACAATCCGTTGGACCCCCGTCTCACGACTGGCGATGAGCAGGTTCAATGTCCCCAGGATATTTGTTTCTACAACTTCCACCGGATGAAGGTAAGAATATGGGATGGAAATGAGTGCTCCCAGGTGGAAGACAACCTCGATTTCCCGCGTTGCTGCAAGAACGGCCTGGGAATCGCGCAAGTCCCCGGGAAAGATCTCGACAGCCTCGCGTATATCAAATGGTAGATCCGCCAGAAAACCGGGATCGTCCCGTGAGTTATAGTGAACAAAACCGCGTATGAGCGCTCCCGAACGAGCGAGCTTCTCGACCAGATGACTTCCGATGAACCCACCTGCCCCGGTCACCAGGACCCGCTTACCCTGCCAGTGATTCATCCCCTCCTCCATAACGCATGGAAGCCAGGCGCGTCAAACAATACTGGCAAGTATTTCCTGCCAGATCACCTAACTCTTCAGTAGATCCACCAATGGCCTCGGTGAACGCGGTAAGAATGTCAGGAACGACAACCAACCGAGCTGGAATCGGCCCGGTAGTCTCGAGAGTCGAACGACATTTCCCGTAGGAAGATAATTCGTCAGCCAGGATTACAACGCCAATGTCGAGTTTGCGTATCAACTTCGGGAGGTCCTTGCAGGTACCTTTGACCGTTGCTCCATAGATGCGCGTTTCTTGTTTTCGCAAATCATCATCAACAAAGCCTATTAACTTAAATCGCCTGGAGATGTTCGGGTGAGATAACAGCCAGGCTGTGAGTTGCGCGACCGGACCGCTTCCCACTATCAGGACTCGCTCGCGGGCAGCCTGCGCTCTGGCAAGATACGGCAGAATGCGTCCCACGAACCCAGTGACCAGCCGCATCCGGTAACGAACTGCGATAAATAATATCAATGCCAGGACAGCAGCTGCCAGTATCAGCTCAGACGGGAAAAATCCCGTGAACAGGTTGATGAAGTAAGCAACAGCCGTAGCCAGGACCCATCCCGGTAAAAGGTCGAAAGCATCTGCATCAGTCGCCTGGGACCATTTAATCCTATTAACACCGAACAATGCTCCACTCAAGCTAAAAAGCAGGGCAAATCCCGCCGCCATATAAACTGCGTCTGCCCATCCAACATCTAGAGGACCAAACGCGTGCCAGACGAGCCCAGTAAACCCGATCGACATGAGTGTGACCAGGAGGTCGATCGTAAACCAGGAGATGTGGCGGCGGATCAGGCGAGTGATCGGGCCAATAAATAAGAGCTGTTCTGGTGGCGAATAAGCGTAAATCTTGGGGAGTAAAACCAACATGGTCCAGAAAAGCACGTCCAGATCAAGCCAAAACGATCGGTAGCGAACGTAGAGTTCGTCCAGGCGGAGCTTGTCTGGGCTGAGCCGTTCAAAGTATTCCTGCATGACGTCCCGTGAGCAGAGCAAATCCTCCTCGTGGCGGTATTCCACCGAAGCTGGGCTCGTAATCCCGGGCCGGACAGACAAGATTTCCTGCTGTACCTCAGGAGGCCAGGTCTTCGTGATCTCTGGGTCTTCCGGGCGCGGACCAACCAGGCTCATCTCCCCCTTCAGTACATTCCACAGCTGTGGAAGTTCGTTCAACTTCGTACCCCGTAACCAACGCCCGACGCGGGTAACGCGTGGATCGTCACTCGCTGTCACCTTTGGTCCGTGGTAACTTTCAGGATTTTCGTACATCGTCCGGAATTTCAAAATTTGGAATAATTCACCGTCCCGTCCGACGCGAGACCCGCGAAAGAGCACAGGACCTTGGGAGTCGCGTCGAATTGCTATGGCGATCAATCCAAAAACGGGGGCAAGCAGGACTAAACCCAACAAGGCAACGGTGAGATCGAAACATCTCTTGATCCAATCCGAGTAAAACCGCCGCACAGACGTTTCAGAACGGATTCTCCAGTTCTTGCCGACTTCTGAGGAGGGGAGATGCGGAATCGCTGCGATAGGGTTGGGTTCCATAGATTTACCTCAAATGTTCTGTCCTGCAAGCAGGGTATCTTTCCAGTCCAGGCATTCAGGCCAGGTTTGATCCACGAGGGATTGTCTGCCCTCCAAGTAGAACCGGAGCATCCCCTCGGTCTTAGACAAAAGGCCGAATCCGGTAGTCATGCGCCGGAGACAGCTGATTAATTGAAGACCAGTCTTATTCATGAATGGTGCGATCCAAGGGTGAACAACGACCCGCTGCCGCACTGGAACAGGTTTGTAGCCCATCCGAAATTTGAACTCATCTACACTCGTCGGCGCGTCGAGCGATTGAACCGAATAGAAGATCGACCGAATACCCGCGCGGGATACCAGTTCCTTGGTCACCTTGAAAGTGAGCGCATGGTTGACCCGATTTGGGAGAGCTTTCTGCGAACATTGTTGGGAAAGCAATTCGCACCAGTCATCCACTTTGACAAAAATAAGCGCCGCGACGAGATGATTTTCCAAGAATGCTCCCCAGGCTTCAAAACCAGGAAGAGCAGCCGCCGCCATACAACTAAGGTGCCAGGTTTGCTGATCATGAGAGGGGCGCCTATGCTGGCGCTCTGCTGTCTCCTTTTCAAGGAACCAGCCTTCCCGGGCTAGTTGATCGAAGGATACCGGCTCGACATAACAATTTTTTAAACCCGTTAGGATATTTTGACGGGAGCGGCGCTCGAGGCATTCCAGATCGTATGTCGGAAGATCGTATATGACATGATAGCTAATGCGGCCAACCGGGTATTCAATCGGGGCGGAATAACGCAGCGCGATCGCTCTGGTTTCCTGGAAAAAGCCGAAGATCTCGTCATCCGATGGTTGGATCAACCAATGGTAAGGAAAGGCTTGAAAGACATGCGGGTGTGCTTCGTACCAATAGCTGCTGGCAGTTTGAAAAACTCGATATCCCTGCCGTTGGAACCAGGCCGCTAAACAATCAGCATTCACATCAAAGCTCCAGCGTTTCTGCCCCATCCGCCCCAGGCTCTTCCGCCTCAGTATCCTCGAACCTCTCCAACCATTCTATCCTCCAAAAGTAGAAGCAGGCGCGATCACACCGGCCATAGTCTGATGTTCCCTGACAATGCAGACCTTCCAAAAGGATAATGCCTTGGCACTTTTTGACCCGGTAATCCCGCTCATCGACAAACCGCTCCATAACCCGGAATACGCGTTGAACCGTTCCACAGTACTTCGCCATCTCGGGCATGAACATGCAGCCCTTGAAAATCCCCCAGCGATTTAGCGTGCGCTTAATTTCAAGCTCAGGTCTTATCCTTACCAGGTCCCCTGCTTTTAGTTGGAATGGAGGCAAAGTCTCAGGTTGGGGAAGCGCTTTCGCCCGTGTGTTGACAAGGTCGCGAATTCTGGTGAGTAATCTATCCGATTTAGTCTTGAACAGGCGAACCTGTCTCGCGGTGACATTTCTTCTTACCAGGAGCCTAAGCCTTCTAATTAATGATTCATGCGGAACTTCTGCATACCCCTCGAAGAAACAAGGGAGGCAGGCGATCTGGCATTTGATCGAATCGGAATCAGTCGATCTTCGGATCTCAGCCATGAGGATATTTTCGTGCAACTTGACACACAGCTTGCGCTAAATCATCTGAGATCATGGGGTAGGTTGGGAGCCCCAAGACAGTCAGCGCTGCGCGACGTGCGTTTGGAAATCCCTCCTGCTCGTAACTCTCTGCACAGGAATAGCGGTAAGTCCAGGTAACATCGATGTTGTGGCGTTGCATAAATTTGTAGAAAGATTGCTTATTTTCTGTGAAGATTGGAAACTGAATCCAGGCAGGAGAACATTCCTTTGGAATCTTCGGCAGTTTGACCTCAGGGAGGTTAGATAACCCTTCAATGTAAATGTTGGCTATCTTTCTCCTCCTGCGTAAATTCCACTCTAATCGATCGAATTGCGCCAGGATCAAACTACTCGCATAACTGGGGCACGAAGAAAGAAATTTGCTGGGTTTCTTGGTTTGGGGCTGGACGACTTCATACGGATCCTCGTTGCGCAAGAGTCGATACCCGAGTTGGGTCATCGGGTAGATCTTGGGGTTAGTTGCTACCTTCCTGATGAATGTCTTGGGGAACAAATTTAAACAACCATTCGCGATAAAGGTTGCCTGTAACAAGGAAGTAATTTTGCCAGCCAATTCATCATCCTTAACCAGGAGAGCGCCACCCACCTCCCCGGATATCACTTTCGTCGAGTGAAAACTGATGATCGCGGCATCGCCAAAAGTCCCCACCAGACGTCCCCGGTATTCAGCGCCCAGAGCTGGGGCAGCATCTTCTACAACGAGCACATCCTGTCCACGGAACACATCGAGGAGCTCCGATACCTCGCAAGGAATCCCAAACAGGTGTGTTAATAAAACGACAGAGATATCATCCGAGATTAATCTTGTCATTGAATCAACACTCACATTCAGAGAATCCTCGTCGAGGTCGATAAACACTGGCCTGTACCCGGCAAAGTGCACTGCCTCAGGAACGGCGATGCAATTGTATGCTGGCATCAACACGCCGCCTGGACGTGAATAAGCCTTTAATAAGACAAATAATGCGACACGCGCGCTCTCCAGGAGAAAAACATGTTTCACCCTGTAGAGTTCTGCCAGGCGATACCGCAGCTCTTCAGACGGATTGCTCCTGATGCTTTTCGCGAGACTAATCCACAAGTCCTCATAGGTATATGTGGGAGCGAATCGAGGGATCATTGGTGAAGATCATTAACCACATTATTGATTAATTTATAATAATTTTCCGCGGCCACTTCTCTGGAATTATGCTTAACAACAAATTCTCTGCCGCGATTTCCCATATGTGTTCTCAGGCCTGGGTCTTTATATAATTGAAGGATTGCCTCAGCGAGGGCTGCTGGATTCTCTGCTTGAACACACAGCCCACATTGGGCAGTATCTATCAATCGACTTACTTCCGTATTCGGGTCAACTGCCGCGATGATTGGACGTCCGCTTGCAAGGATTGTGTAGGTCTTGGAAGGAACCGATTCGACGACGATGTCCTTCTTCAATGAGACCAGACAAACATCTGATATCGCGTACAACATCGGTACTTGTTCACGAGGTAAGAAAGGGTAAAACCTGACTCGATTTCGGAGATTGGCCTGTTGCGCTTTTTCTTGTAAGGCTGCTTTCGTTGCCCCCTCACCAACCAAGATGAATATTACATCCGGATAGTTTATTAATTGTCTCGCCGCATCGATGATGAAGTCTAATCCTTGAGACAGTCCGATGTTTCCGGCGTATAAAACCACGAATTCATCTCTCAAACCCCACCTGGTGCGGAGTTCATTCATACGAGGAAGAGGCCTGATGACGTCTGTATCCACGCAGATCGGGATGACTGCGATCTTATCTTCAGGCACTCCTTTTCTCAGGAGATTCTCGCGAAATCCCTCCGAAAGGACGGAGATGTGCGCCGACTTGTTGTAGAAATATTCTTCGATGCGTTCGATGATCTCAATCAATTTTGGGTTTTTTATATATCCTAACTGCGTAAGTACATCTGGATAGATATCATGCATGATGTAAATAAATGGTGTTCCTGGGAGAATCGCTTTTATTGTTAACGGCAGTCCACTCCAAAGAGTGGGAGCATCTGCGAGCACGACATCCGGTGTTTTCACTTTGAATGCGGCGAGCGTTGAAAAGATGTTAAACGAGGCATGGTAAACTAATCGCGCCCAAAGAGCACCTTTCGGAACAGAATAGACGTAGGCTCGGATGATCCTGATCCCGTTTACCGATTCAGATGTAAATAGCCTCCCGGATAGCCGATACCTATCTCCCGCGCCTGCATAATGAGGGAAAGCGGTGACAACACACACCTGACACCCCATCCTCTGAAGATCTTCAGCCAGCCAGGTATAAATCGGCGCGCTCGGCCCGAAGTCCGGTGCGAATTGGGGGGTAACCACCAGCACGTTAGGCGCCTGCATTCCTTGCGAACCCAGGTTATTTTCGTATCGAAATTATCTGAGGATAAATTCTGCCAGCGGCGTGATTGAAATGCTGGTCAACATTCGGTAGATGTGCACATCAACTTGGCTGAAACTATCCCTAAATTTACCCCCCGAGACCGGGATGATCCTCTTTTCGAAGAGGACATCAACAGCAATCACATCGGGAGCCAAGCCATTAAATTCTACAACTACGTTGTCTGCTGCGAGGTTGCTTGCAAAGAGATAGGTTCCGGACCTTCCTTTTTGAAGCAGCTGGATTGAGTCGTATGTATGCCCAGAGTGACTGGGGCTTATCGCAGGTCCTGAAATCACTTCGACGGTTACTGTCCTCCACGCATCTGGTTTCTGAATGATAGGACTGAGTTCATTCAATTCATCGACAACATCTTTCAACCCAGCCCATAATTCCGGTAATCGAATCCCATTCTGATAAGAAAACCAATTCAATCCTTTTGCTCCAGCTATAATTGCAGTGTAAGCGTCAAACCTGACTTCATTCACAGATGGGTGGCCTCCGGTCCGGCCAAAATCTCGGGTGTCGAAGAAAGGCGGAACGCCAATCACGGGCCGAGAAGGACAATCTTTCCTGGCGGTGTCGATCCAGGTTTTCATGCAAGACCTGGGCTCTCCAGAGTATTCTGGATAGCAACCCGCCAGAATGATGTCAACGACGTCACACCACTCTGAGAGAGGACCCTCGATGCCAAAGTAAGTTGCCGCTGGGCGTTGTTTGGGATCCGATTGGCGAATAATATTGTAGAGTCTTGCCAAATCCGCGTGAGAGACCCCTCTTAGGGTGGGCTCCTCAGGGAGGTACCACCAGGCCAGGGAATCATAAGCCGAGAGCGTGGTTACCCATTTGATCCAAAATTCATCACTGGCATCCAGATAATCTCTGGGCATGTTCTGAAGGACCATCACGCCAGCCTCTTCAGCTGCCTCAAGATAAGCGATCGCCTCTTCCAGACTCTGCGTATCGTGATAGATCTGCACCATGTTAAATCCCCCTTCCTGGACTTCCTGGATATTATCCATCGGGACTGTATAAAGTCCGAGAGGGAAGAAATCTAATTCGAACTCCCTTGTGTCCAGGTTGGATGCTGGGAGCGTGCCTGGACTGCAGTTCGCTATAAAAGCAATTACCAGGCCGATTGTTAGCCTGGCTGATCGGAAAAAGGAATATCTAATAATCGAACCAACTCGCTCGATGCTGCATCCCAATCTCTGTGTATTGAGGCTTCCTTCTGTCATGAACCAGATCGATCAACTTGTTCTCAACCTCGTTCAGTATCCCCGCCCAGCTGTACTTTCGTTCGACCAGTCGCCGGGCTTCTCGTCCCATCTCAAAAGACTTATTTCTATCCACTATCAGGCTGACAACGCAATCTGCAAATTCAGCAGGGTCCTCTGCAACGTACAAATGTCGTCCTGATTCGACATCCAATCCCTGGGCACCCACACATGTGCTCACGATTGGGAGACCCATTGCCATGGCTTCGAGGACTTTCAACTTAGTGCCTCCGCCGGCTCTCAGCGGGGCCACAAATACCGATGCCTGTTTTAAATAACCGATGACATTCTCGACCGTCCCAGTAACCTTTATTCCAGGTCTCGCAGCAAATTTCATGATTTCGGCTGGAGGATCCCTGCCCACGATCCACAATTGGACTCCTGGCACACGCTGGTTGATTAATGGCCAGATTGCTCGAACAAACCAACGCACCGCATCTTGGTTCATCGCTACGTCCAGCGAGCCGACGAAAACCAGGACCGGCTGGGGTTTAGAAGAAGGTTGGAATGAAGTGGGAGTAAAGACTGCGGTATCCACCCCATTCGGCGCCAGCCAGAGACGTGTGCGCGAATCCGTGTAGATCGTGGTCCTTCGAAGATCGTCTGCAGACACGCATAAAATCGCGTCGAATCGGGGATACCACTGCGCTTGCAAATACCTGGCTTTCATCATTTCACATACCGCATACAATCTCCAAACAATGTTCGCATCTGAAAACAAGAAACTGCGGAAATAGAGTTCATCAACATTATGCTGATCCAAAACGATAACCGGCAAGGACCTCTTTCCCAGGGACCCCATTTGAACGAAACATTGTTCGATGTACGGGACCATGTTTAAGGTGTGAACCCAAACACAATCGAAATTGTGTGACTGGAGTACTTTTTTAGTAATGTTTAAATAATCGGGATTCCAATATTTAATTTGTCCGTACGATCTTCTTGAACAACACGACTTAAGAGCTGTCCACCATCGCTGCCGGGTATTCAGGTCAACCATGTATTTCTGACAGGAAACCATGGCGGGATATTCATTCATCTGCCAAAGGTTGTTTTCATGCTCATGAAAAGCAATCAATGTCAGGTCATGACCTCTCGAGAAATGACAGGCAGTTGCCAGGATTCGCCGCTTTGCCCCATTGTTTGCAGGGGTTGGGTCTGCACCGGATAACATCAAGATACGCATTGTTAATCCATGGCTGACCCGATCTTTTGCGCAAGGTTCACAGTCGCAGTCTTCTCACTGCCAGCCGACATAGCGTGCACTCTCGCTCGTATAAACACGAGATTGGAAAACGCCAGGATAAACCAGCGTTGAATATCGACCCAGTTGTATGTGAAAACACCATTTACGATCTCTGATACCATCACAAGTATCAGGCTTAATGAGATGATCGACCAGAAGGAAGATTGGAAAGTCGATCTGGAAGCCCTGGCAAGGCTCCTGATCAGGGTTAGAAACACCAATATCAGAGCTATCGTACCCAACACCCCCTGGTCCGCTAAAAGCTGGCTCCAGCCAAGCGAGTACTCGCAACGATCTGTGTGGAATGAGAGACCGTTTAATCCCACGCCAAGAAAAGGATGCGACCTCCACACCTCAAGCGCAACAAGGGTGCATTCAGAGCGAATTCGAAAGGATGATATCTCGGCGGTCTCTGTGGGGTTCATCATATTGATTATGAGATACTTGAACCTCAGACTGAGCGCCCCGAAGAAATTAATCCCGAACAAGGTCAGGATCGCTCCCCCCAGGATGAGGAAGATCAGAAGTGCCGAGATAAGCCTGGTCAGCCTGGTATGCTCTATTTCTCTCACTGCATACATGGAACAGATAGTGACCAAAAGAGAAAGGTAGGTCGCCTGGGAGCTGGTCAGCAGCAGTGCTAAAAAGAGCGTGAGCAGGACCATCCAACTGACTATCGAAGACCTGCCCAATATCAGGTGTCCACCATCCCTCAATAGAAAAACACCCAGGAGGATGATCGGCCCGAGAAGGTACGCGCCAAGATAACTTGGTTCGCGGAATACACTGGATACCTGTGTATAGCCGTAAATTACCCGGGGTTCACCGCCTCCCGCTGTGACGGACGGATTCGTTAGTTCGAGATAAGCAAAC
>CAYQDF010000097.1:0-12165 GCA_964416175.1 uncultured Anaerolineaceae bacterium | reverse complement strand
ACCTGGGAGGTACGACCATCCAATACTGGCGTTATGTCGCGCTCCCCATATTGCTGCCTACGCTCCTTGGGACGATGATACTTTTGTTCGGAAATGCCTTCGGTGCTTACGCCACCGCCTATGCATTCTCTGGCAGCTTCATCAACCTGGTCCCAATCTTGATCGGAGCCCAAATTCAGGGAGATGTCCTCTACAACCCGGGGTTGGGCAATGCGCTGGCGCTCGGGATGATCGTGATCATGTTTATTTGCATGCTTGGATATATCTCCATGCAGCGGCGGGCTGCCAGGTGGACAAGATGACCGACAGAAATTATCCCGCTTCCGATATCGCCATGATCGAATCTATGAAATTGACCAGGCCTCTTGGCAAACAGCGGGTCAACGGGACGAAGATATTCTCCTGGATCATTTTCTTGATGGGCTTGATTTATTTCTTTCTACCACTGATCGCGACTTTTGACTTCAGCTTACGAATGGTGAAAGATACCTATTCCTTCGAAGCCTATCGGGTAGCATTCAGTGAACCCAGATTCTATCGCGAATTCGGTTATTCCCTCCTCTGGGCCGCATTAACCATAACCTTCAGCCTTCTCCTGATCGTCCCCACTGCCTATTGGGTCCACTACCGCATGCAGCGGGTCCGACCTGTCGTGGAATTCATCACCCTGATGCCGTTTGTCGTACCGGCAGTCGTCCTGGTGTTCGGATTTCTAAGATTGTACGGTCGGTATTATTTCATTGTCAGCACACCTATATTGTTAATAGCCGGCTATGTTGTTCTATCCTTGCCTTACATGTTCCGGGCGGTTGACGCAGGATTACGTGCGATCGACGTCCGAACATTAACAGAAGCTGCTCAAAGCCTGGGAGCGGGCTGGGGAACCATCCTCTTTAAAGTTATCTTCCCCAATCTGCGAGTTGCAATTCTGAGTGGAGTATTTCTGACCCTCGCGATTGTAATGGGTGAATTCACTTTCGCTGCGCTGTTGGTTCATCCGGCTTTCGGTCCGTACCTGGAAGAGATCGGAGCCATGCGAGCGTACACACCCCAGGCGTTATCGGTGGTCAGCTTCTTACTGACATGGGCGTCTATCGGTGTCGTCCAACGGATCGGCCGCGGCGCGCCAGGTCAGGCGCAAATCGCTGGCGCCCGCTGATCGGCACAACATGAGGATGGATCACTGACTATGGCATTCCTGGAAATTCAAAACGTCTCAAAAGTCTTCGGGAAAGATACTTACGCTGTCAAAGATTTCGACTTATCCGTTGAAAAGGGAGAATTCGTCGCTTTCCTCGGTCCAAGCGGGTGCGGTAAAACGACGACCTTACGCATGGTTGCAGGTTTTGAACTCCCAACATCCGGTTCTATCATCATCGATAATGAAAATGTGACTTTCAGACCGCCGAATCAGCGAAACGTCGGGATGGTCTTCCAGGCCTATGCCCTGTTCCCGAACATGACCGTTGCCAATAACATCGGATTTGGATTGAAGATCGCCAAGCGACCAGAAGCAGAGATCCAGCAGCGCGTCAATGAGATGCTCAAATTAATTCACATGCCGGAATTCGGCGATCGCTATCCATTCCAGTTGTCCGGAGGTCAGCAGCAGCGCGTCGCCCTGGCGCGTGCATTGGCCCTGAGTCCACGGATCTTACTCCTGGATGAGCCTTTGTCCGCGCTGGATGCTAAGATTCGTGTTTCCCTCCGAAGTGAAATTCGCGCCATCCAGCAAGAACTTGGGATCACGACGATATATGTGACGCACGATCAAGAGGAGGCGCTCTCTATCTCTGACAGGGTTGTGGTGATGAACGCCGGCGCCATGGAGCAGGTTGGGACGCCGTTCGAGATCTACAATTTCCCGGCGACGGAATTCGTCGCGCAGTTCGTCGGAACATTGAATTCTTACCCGGCGGAGGTGGTTGATCCAAAGAACAGCATCCTGCGGTTGGATGGTCAGCACCTCATCACGTCCCAAGATTTGAGCGGGTTCAAACCTGGAGATCAGGTCACGATTGCGATCCGTCCAGAACGCCTTAACTTTGCCGATCAGGAGAGGAAAGCCAACTTGATCGAATGCACGATCGAGAATATCACCTTTCTCGGCTCAATCGTCCGCATCGAAGTCCAGGTGGGGAACAAATCTTTCCACATGGATACGTTCAACAACCCATACCTCGAACTGCCGAAGATCGGCGAAAAAGCTGAAATCACCTGTTCTCGGGAGGCAGTTCTGATACTTAAAGATTCCCGAGACAGATAAGGCGTCCAGTATAGATTCTAGAGTGCTGCTTTATTGAACGAATCTTCGTCCCTGGATCATGCGCAGGGACGAAGAATATTTATCGGCATTGTGATCCCGCTCTCTCGAGAGATTTTCGACTCGCCTCAGGGGCCACAGAGAGGAATTTTCATTGACAGATAAAGTGATTCTCGTCTTGTCTGATGCCCTCCGCTACGACGCTGCTGTAGCCGGAATGGGCTTCTTGGGCCACCTCGTCGAACAGAAAAAGGCCAGTCTTTATAAGGTGATCGGCGAATTGCCGAGCATGTCTCGCCCGATGTATGAAACGATCCATACGGGATTACCCGTGATCGAGCACGGCATCATCTCGAACTATATTGTCCGCCGTTCTAACAAACCTAATATTTTTGAAGCTGCCGTCCAGGCGAAGAAAAGCACAGCAGCTGCGGCATATTACTGGTTCTCCGAACTTTACAACCAGGCGCCATATGACCGCTTGAACGATCGCGAAGTCGACGACGCCACTTTACCGATCCAGCATGGCAGGTTTTACACGGAGGATGATTATCCAGATATCGAGCTGTTTCAGTCTGCCGGGACGCTTGTACGAAAATTCACACCTGACTATCTGCTGGTGCACCCTATGGGCATGGATTACACCGGGGAGAAGTATGGCGCTGACTCGGCGGAATACCGCAACCATGCCATCCTCCAGGATATGTGGATGTCAGCATTGATCATCGAATGGATGGGAATGGGATACAACATTCTCGTAACCGGCGATCACGGGATTAATGCGGACCGGCTTCACGGGGGAACGACGCCAGATGTGCGTGACGTGCCGCTGTACCTGATTCGGCCAGGAACCCCAGGTCTAGGGGACACCGGTCAGGTGCTTTCCCAGCTTCAGATCGCGCCAACCATATGCCAGCTCCTGGGCATCCCTATCCCGGCTTCGATGAAATATAAACCAATTTCGGTTTAACTTTGGAGAACCTCCTCTGGATGGGTCTCAGCTCAGGTATTTCATGGAACCTTTACTCCTGATCTTCATCGCTATTGCACTGACATTTGACTTTCTTAATGGATTCCACGACAGCGCCAACGTTGTCGCAACGGTGATCGCCTCCCGCTCGATGGCTCCCCGTTCTGCGCTGATGCTGACTGCCTTGACCAACTTCGCCGGCCCTTTCCTTTTTGGAGTGGCAGTAGCGACAACTATCGGCAGCGAGGTGGTCAATGACCAGGCCGTCACGATCCCTGTCGCGCTGGCGGCTTTGGTCTCTGCTATCGTCTGGAATCTCATTACCTGGTTGTTGGGAATCCCTTCCAGTTCTTCCCATGCATTAATCGGTGGATTCATTGGAGCTGCCATCGCCGGCTATGGAATCTCAGCGGTCCAATTCGAGGGGATTGGAAAAGTATTTCTCGCATTGTTCATTTCCCCCATCGTAGGTCTGGTGATTGGTTACCTGATCATGGCTTCTATCTTCCTGTTTGGCCAGGGTCTGTCTCCCAAAATTAACGAAGCTTTTTTGAAAGGCCAGTGGATCACTGCCGTTACCCTCGGCTTAAGTCATGGGACAAATGACGCGCAAAAAACGATGGGTATCCTGACGTTGGGGCTGGTCGCCTTCGGGGTTTTGCCCAGATTTCAGGTCCCGGTTTGGGTAGTCGCAGCCAGCGCTGGCGCCATCGCAATAGGCACAGCAGTAGGGGGATGGCGTTTGATCCGGACAATAGGAGCAGGATTCTATCGCGTCAGACCGGCCCACGCTTTCTCCTCCCAGATAGCAAGTTCGATTGTAATCCTCGGGGCAGCATTACTCGGCGGGCCTGTAAGCACTACCCAGGTGATCAGCTCGAGCATCGTTGGCGTTGGAGCTGCAGAGCGTGTAAACATGGTGCGTTGGGGGCTCGCGGGTCAGATCCTTTTGGCCTGGGTGTTGACAATACCGGCGACCGGCTTGCTGGGCGCCAGCGTTTTTTGGATAATTTCCAATTATTTATGAATATCGTGTCCAGGGACGACCTGATGGATTAAGATTGTCTTGCTTTTAAACTTGACCTTTTTGAATGTCTGGCAAACGAATGAGTGCGAACGCGTTCTGAAGCTCACCTTCCCCACCCAGCAATCAGGATTAACCCACCTGTGATCAACAGGGCACCGGTCAGTCGGACTGCAACCCCTTTTTCCTTATAAATCAAGAATGCCAGGACAGCCCCGATCACGATGCTGAACTGCCGAAAAGCGACGATGTAGCTCGCGTAAGGGCTGAGCTGATACGCCCACAGGATCAACCAGTAAGCACCAAAACCGAAAAGTGCTCCGATCGCAGGTAACAGCCAACCCGTGGTGTGGGAGTCTTTCTCGCTGACGCCAAATGTGCGCAACAAAAACACATACGGGAAGAAGGAGACAGCAAAGTAAAAATACCCATACCGCGCTGCAGTATCTGCCCCCTGCTGGATAACTTCAGCAGCAACTTTATCCAGATAAGTATATCCCACCGTCCCCAGGGCAGCTATGAACATCCATAAGCTCGTCCGGTTAAAATAATTCCTCCAATGGATGTCGTCAATATTTCTTAACGGAACCAGCAGGCATCCCACTGCAACTAAAAGTATTCCCGCCCATCCGAAAACCGTGAGCAGCCTGCCCCGCGCCACATCGATCCCAGCAACGAATATGACCGGTAAAGACCTGGCAACCGGATAAACGATCGTAAAATCGGAGGAATAAAACGCACGAGCCAGCCCAAACAGGTAGAAGGCCGCGCAGAATCCTGCGCCGATCACGCAGACCCAGGCAAGCGGTGTCATCGAACCTGTTTCCAGTTCGGTAAGCACGGCAGGAAGCAGACCTACCAGCAGCGTGATTGTGAGCATCCGTTTGTAGAATACCCCCTCGGATCGGGCGTATCGAGCCATGAGGTTCCAACCGGCATGCATGAATGTGGAGACTAGGACGATGACAATGACGGTCTGGCTCACATTTGAATTATAACGCTCACCCAGTCGACTACGTGCTTATTGACAATCGAAATTACCGGTGTGATAATGGATTTGACCTGCCTGATTCAAGCGATAATTCCTGACACTGAATAAAGTTAATAAGCCACATCAACTTTCAGACCCTAAGGCAATACAGGTGACCCATGCAAGTTCTGCTGATTCTCTCCTTCATCATCGCTTTCCTGGCAATAATCTTCGCGATCCAAAATGACGCTCCGGTCACGATAGAATTCCTGGTTTGGGAAACGCGAGGGTCTTTGGCGCTGGTTTTGTTCATCGCGTTGTTGGCCGGCGCGTCGATCGCGTATCTGGCATCCGCGCCAGCCCAAATAAGGCGCAGGATCAGGATCTCCCACCTGCAGAAGCGCCTCTCCGAGCTGGAAGCTAAGATCGCCAGTACACAACCTGAAGCCAGACCGGAGGCTGAACAGGCCGAGGATGCGGCCAGTCCGGGCAAATCCTGATCTAACCCCTCACACTAAATATGGCTATGCGCACAAACGCTCTGTTCAGGTGTTTATGCAAACTCCATCGAATTTTCACATGACTTCTTCAGATTTTCGAAAATACGGCCGGCAGATCATCGACTGGATCGCTGATTATTATGAACAGATCGAATCCTATCCGGTGCTGTCCCAGGTCAATCCTGGCGAAATTCGGGCTGGGTTGCCGGAACACCCTCCCGAGCATGGAGAGCCTTTAGACCTCATCTTGAAAGACTTCGAACGACTCATCCTGCCGGGGATCACCCACTGGCAATCCCCAAATTTCTTCGCATATTTCCCGGCGAATACATCAGGCCCATCCATCCTCGGAGAGCTGCTGTCGGCCGGCCTCGGCGTCCAGGGGATGCTCTGGGCCACCAGTCCCGCCTGTACAGAGCTTGAAACATTGGTTCTAGATTGGCTGGTCGAAATGCTTGGACTCCCCCCTCGATTTAGGTCCACTACCGCGGGGGGTGGGGTTATCCAGGATACTGCCTCCAGTGCTTCGTTGACCGCACTGCTCGCCGCTCGTGAACAAGCCACCGGTTTCAAAACGAACGAGTCCGGCTGCGATGGACGACTGGTCGCTTATGCATCCACCCAAACCCATTCCTCGATAGAAAAAGCGGTCAAGATCGCTGGAATTGGGAAACAAAACCTGCACTTGATCGACGTAGATGCAAAATTCGCCATGGTGCCCGGTTCATTGGCCGATGCAATCCGACAGGACCGGCGGAATGGACTGCTTCCTTTTTTCGTCTGCGCAACAGTTGGAACGACCGCTTCCAATGCCATCGATCCGGTGTACGCCATCGGCCGGATCTGCCAGGATGAAGGGATCTGGCTGCACGTCGATGGCGCGATGTCAGGAACAGCTTCCCTGTGTCCTGAGTTTCGTTTCATCCATGAGGGTCTCGAGTTCGCTGATAGCTATTGCTTCAACCCCCACAAATGGATGTTCACAAACTTCGATTGCGACTGCTTTTATGTTGCTGATCGTTCAGCGCTCATAAAGACACTCAGCATATTGCCCGAATACCTCCGGAATAAGGCGACTGAATCAGGCGCTGTGATCGATTATCGGGACTGGCATATCCAGCTTGGAAGGCGGTTCCGCGCCCTGAAACTATGGTTTGTGATCCGACACTACGGCCTCGAAGGTTTGCAATTCCATGTGCGCAGGCACGTGGCGCTTGCCCGGGAATTTGCCAGGTGGGTCGAGGAAGATCCCGATTTCGAACTTGTGTCACCCACACCTCTAAACCTGGTCTGTTTCCGGCACAAAGCAGGCGACGAGTTCAACCGAAACTTACTCGAGCAGCTCAACCAGAGCGGGCGCGTCTACCTGTCGCATGCTATCCTGGCCGATAGATTCGTGATCCGAATGTGTATCGGTCAGACTCACACTGAAGAGAGACACGTTCGGGAGGCCTGGCAGCTGATCAAAGCGACAGCTTCTTCTCTCCAGTGAAATTACTTGATTTGAATGAATCGTTACTCCCATAAAGTTCGGAAACCTGTCCGGCGGCCCGGCGCGAACGAATACTTGCTGGTCACACTGTTTACGTTTGCCTGTACGATATCCGTCACACGCCTGTTCCTGGAGATGACCGGCTATCCTCAGCTGGGCGAGGGGGATGTGCATATTGCACACGTCTTGTGGGGTGGTTTGATATTGACCCTTGCAGCGATCTTACCCCTCATCTTCGCGAATCGATGGGTTTTCCAGCTCACAGCCGTTCTTTCTGGGATTGGGGCAGGACTGTTTATGGATGAGCTTGGCAAATTCATGAGCAGAGATAATGATTATTTCTTCCCAATCGCAGCTCCGATCATTTACGCATTCTTCCTGATCGGCGTGCTAATCTATCTGCGGATGAAAAACCCACCTCTGCAATCCGCGCGCAGTGAACTCTACTCGGTCCTGGAATTGCTCGAGGAATTTCTGGACCACGATTTGGATTCCAAGGAATTCGCAGAGCTGATCGAGCGATTAGATTTCGCCGCCCGCCAAAATGAACAGCCTCATCTGGCTCGGTTTGCTACAAGCCTTTCATTACTTTTTCAAGGGAATGATCTTAATCTCATTCCAGCAAATCCCAAACAAGCAGAAAGATTGCAGACCCGCTTTCAACTGTTCGAGGCACATTACCTCCCCCAATCTCGGTTGAAAACTCTGCTGTCGATAGGTTTACTCGTCCTTGGAACTTTCGCGGCCGCCACTTCAATCCTGGCGTTTCTCACTGCGATCAGCCCTTCCACAGTCCCTGGATTCCTGGCATTACAATTTGTTCCTCTCGACATCGGTCAGAATCACTGGTTTCTGGCCACGCACGCGATGCAGGAAGCCATAGGGATAGCTCTGATTGTCAGTGGTGTTTTGTTATTGAAGAACCACTTGAAAGCGGGATCTTTGGTTGCCTACTATGCTCTGATTGCCTACCTGATCATTGTTGATGTGATGCTGTTTTATTTCTACCAGTTTTCGACGATCATCTCCGCCCTGATCCAGTTCACGCTTTTGATGGGGGTGATACACTTTCGATATCGATACCTGGAACGATCAGGGCCCCGGGTGATTTCTTGATGCGGTTTCTCGATAGCTTGTGATTCGGCTTTAGTGCTCACATGAAACATCAAAGAGAGGGCCTGACTCCAGATCATATCCCCCACTGATCGTTGGACCTTTCAACAAAACGACAGCTGACCCTGATTCTCCAGTGTAATCAACGTACTTCATTTCGACACACCAATGCCTGAGCGCTGAATCTGCCTCGTCAGCGTTCTGGGAATCTCTTGAGCGGAGGATAATCCGTTGTATTTCAACGCTCCGGCAAGTATATTCCTCAGAGATTGTCGGAGAAGCACATAATGCTGAGATCGCAAGTTCCTTGGCAGCTCGAGGCAGGCGCACAGCACACGCGATGGGTAGAGTCAAAATCACCAGGAGCATTCCGATATTTCTCATCAGCCACTCCCAGTTCTCAATAAATAATGCAGCCTGTTGAACATATCTTAGCAAAACCGATCGGCTCGACACAAGTAATAAAAATCACCGATTCGCATGCTTTATTGGGTAGATGACACCAATTCTTGGAATATGAATCAACCCCCGAGTCTGCGCGGGACTCGGGGGTTTGGCAGGTGCATGGATTCGTTAACGATGACTTGCTGAGAGGTCGACGTCCTATGGATCGACAGCTGTATTGTTGTAGAACCAGTTGAATGCAAAGAAACCTGTTTTCGGACTCTGCATCCGGATGGAGATCTGGTAAGATCCTCTTAATGCAGCAGGTATAGTGAATGTGAATTGTCTGGAGCCGCCAGTTCCAGAATCTACAGTCGTAACCTGGATCCCGCCAATCCCTTTGGTCCCCATCGGTCCCATCGTGACGTTGAAGGTATCGTTGGGGGGGAGATTATATGCCTGGACCGTCACGCTCGTATCGCGGACAACGCTGAGGATCGAGAAGGTGGGGAATCCTGTATAGCCGGGTGGAACTGGAGACGGCGGCTGACCACCAGCACCCGCAGTATTGTTGTAGAACCAGTTATATGCAAAGTAACCGCTAGTCGGGCTTTGCATCCGGATTGAGATCTGATAAGAACCTTTCAATCCGGAAGGAATATCAAAAGTGAACTGCTTTGCGCCTCCGCTGCCCGAGTCGACCGATGCCACTTTGATGCCACCGATCCCTTTAGTGCCCATCGGTCCCATCGTGACGTCGAACTTGTCATTCGGTGGAAGATTGTAGGTCTGTACTGAGACACTTTTATCGGCAACAACGCTCAGGATCGAGAAAGTCGGGAATCCAGAGTAGCCAGGCGGCGGGGGAGGCGGCGTCGTACCGCTTTGAGAAATGCAGAGCACCTGACCAGGAAAGATGATCCAGGGCGAAGAGATTTTATTGATCTCAGCGATTGTCCTCCAGTTCACACCGTAATACCTGGCAATTTTCACCAGATATTCACCCTTTACAACGGTGTGATACTTGGTGCAGGTTGCAGCCTGGGAAGGCGAGTAAGTAAAGCCTGCCGCAACAACGAGGATAGATATGATTGAAAGGATGGTTATCAATCTCCGAATGGTTTTCATTTTACCCTCCATAGGATTGATGAGCTGTCGCTCCAACACCTGTCGTTCCCGGATACCGGATCGAGATCTCCCAGACGAGCTTTTTCCCAGGGGATTAGATCTCTCCTAAGACTACTTTTCGTATGCCAGGCCGTATAGGCCAAAACCAGTCATCACACAGGCCGCCCTCCCGTGAGGTTCATTTTCATTAACAACCAATAATGTCGGACATTCGATCCAGGAGCGTTTTAATGGATCCCAATGATAGATTCTTAAATCTCCCTCATCCACCATCCGCCGGGTATCATAGGTCAGGTTGAAATATACGTAATTAAAACCCCAAAGATTAGGAAAAGCAACGCCGCGCGCATCATAGATCTGGAAATCGATCCATCGCTCAACAAAAACCAGGTTCCCCGATGGATAAAGATAATTGGGGTCTCTCCTTGTGATGCCAGCCGTGCCGGAGTAGCTCGAACTGACCATGAAAATCCCACCCTTTCCGAGGAAGATTTCAGCTGGCTGCTGGAAATCGACCTCGAAATATGCAGTTGTATCTTCTTTCGCCAGGGCGGTATCCCAGATTCCACCAGTAATAAATACGCAACCCAGGATCGCAAAGAACGCAAACCATCCGTATTTGACCCTCATCAGTCAAATCTCCTCTGACAATCAAAAAAATTCTTAATCCTGATGGGCACTCCCATCCTGGATAGAAAGACGAATCTTAAGTTTATTTAGTTCCCAAACCCAGGATATTATAACTCAAAGTGGGAGATGAAGGCAACGGTCTCTTGGGCGATATTTTCCCACTCTTGATCGAGTAAGAGGCTGTGAGTCGATTCCTCCATATAATGTAACTTTTTATCTTTTGATCTCACCTGTCTGTAGACCTCTGAAGCACCCTTTGGATTTATGGTTTCATCACGCATTCCCTGGCAGATAAGTATCGGCTGCGTGATCCTGGGCAGGTTCTTACGGACCACTTGTTGCAAACGAAGTAGTTGTGAGATCGCAGGGAGTGAATCAGAGGTGTAGCCCTGCCACCTTTCTTCCACGATGCTCTGACCAACCTTCTTGCGGAATTTTGGGATAGTCTTTACGAAATACTTCAATTCGTGCGACAGGATTGCCATTCGGTTGTTCACGATCAATGCCGGGGAATAAATCAGCAGGCCTTTTATTTCCGGATGAAAAACCGCGAGATAAAGGGCCAACAAGCCCCCGAGGGATGTCCCCCCAACGAACCGGAAAGTGCACTTTTTAGAAAGCTGTTCGTAAATATTCTCCACGTGATCGGCCCAGTGCTGCCACTTGATTTTATGCAGGTCATCGATTTTAGTTCCATGACCAGGGAGGAGAGGACACACGACGGTATATCCCGCCTGAGTATGTAAATACTCCGCAAGCAAGCTGACTTCTACTGGTGTTGCTGTATATCCGTGGAGCAACAATACCCCAATATCACCTCCCTCGTAGAATCTGGGACCTGGATCAAGATACGGATTCTGCAAGCGCTCTATATCCAGCTAGGGGGTTATTCTGGTTGTCGCCCACCCTTCAATCGGTCCTGGAATTCTTCTAGCCCTTCCCAATCCCCCTCGACTACCAGCTTGGCCTGCCTGGACCAGGTCGCAGGACTGGCAAACCTCAGGTTCGCGCGAGCGAGGATTTCTTCCAGCACTCTGGTATCCATTCCCGCCAGTTTTGAGAACGTATCGATACCTTCATTCTTTAACAATTCAGCTATTTTTGGGCCGATCCCCTCGATTATCGTAAGATCATCTGCCTCGCCTGCGCGGTGTGCAAGCATCTGATGTGTATCCGCGGTTTCTCTTGCGGCGGCTGAGGGAGGGTTTTCCAGATGATTATTTTCATGGGAGCTTACCTGACTCGCCTGGTAGATTAACAACGCCCAAACGATCAAGATCCCCACGCTGAGAACGGCCAGCCAGAGCCAGCCGGATGCATTATCCGATGAAGCTTGCTGAAAATATTGGGTGAGTGCCGGTGCAGATTCCATAATTTATATAGTCCTCTCCCTGCTGGTAACTCGGCAATTTTACCATACTGGTTTTCCTTACAAAAAGCACAAAATTCTCGATATACTATTTGTATACAACGAGATGTCTGTGCCAATTTCATTTACCCCAGGAGATTCACCCCCTCCCTCTGGATTACTGGCTCGATATCTTCCGCCGATTCCCGGCGGGATTGCAATCCAGTGGGCGAAAAATCATCTTCCGCAAGGTGCGTGGGTGTTGGAGCCTTTTGGCTCGAGTCCTTACATGGCTGCTGAACTTGCACGAAGCGGTTTCCGGGTCCTGGTTGCCGCGAACAAT
>CAYQDF010000096.1:0-12266 GCA_964416175.1 uncultured Anaerolineaceae bacterium | reverse complement strand
GAGAAGGCTGCCAGCCGCGATCAGCTTCTCCAGGGACGCGTTGAAAAGCCGCGGCGGGAGCTTCAGGCGACTTTTCAATTCCTCACGCGGCATCCCCCGACGGAGAGGGTAACTCCGATGGTACGCTTCGACCTCTTTCACGGCCTGCGCAGATTGCCGCTCCCAGGCAGACCGTCCGATAACCAGCGCATCGCTGGTTGACGACAGTTCGCCGCCTCTTGAATCCAGGACCACCATCTCCCCTGATTCGAGCAGATCAGCAAGTGCCTGTTCCGCTGCATCTTTTTCGAGGTTAGACCGTACAATGACCTCCCGCAGCAGCGCCGCTCCTGAAGCTGCCAGGGTCTGGAGCAGGATGTCCGCAGGGGTGCCGGCAGCCAGGGATTCGTACCGCTCAATGACCCCCGTCGAGAATCGCTTGTGCCGACCTTTCGGATGCGGGTCAAGCACAGATCCTCCACCCAACGTCTCACCCGGCGAAGGTCGCCTCAGGATATATCTATCGCCGCGGACAGCCACGACCGGCTGACGCACTTCGAGCTGCAGCCAGCCTTCTTCTCCTGGGAGGAGCACATTCTTCCCGATCAGGCGCACCCTGGCTACCACCTCCGCTGCGCCAAGGTACAGTTTTACCTCGGTGTTATGCTCCAGGGGCCGGCTGGCATCCGGCAGCAATCTGAACCGGACATCCAGACGCTGAGTCGGGCGGTAGTCGCCGGGGTGGCAAATGACATCTCCCCGGTTGACCTGCTCCAGGTTTACTCCAGAAAGGTTGACCGCCGTCCGGCTGCCCGGGACGGCTACCTCTTCTTTCCGTTTGTGAGTTTGCAGGCTACGAATGCGGCCGCGGATCCCCCTGGGCAGGATCTCGACCTCCTCCCCGATGTACAGGCTTCCATCGCTGAGCGTGCCGGTGACGACCGTTCCGAATCCGGCGATCGAGAAGACCCGGTCGATCGGAAGGCGCGGCCTTCCTAAATCTGGGCGTGGCGGCTGGTCCGACAGGCAGCTGCTCAAAGCGGACAGCAGTTCGTCCAGCCCTGCACCCTGACGGGCGGAGACGCGCACGATTGGGGCCTGATCCAGGACGGTCCCCGCCACCGTCTGGTTCACCTCCTCCTCGATTAGGTCCAGCCACTCTTTGTCCGGGACGAGATCGATTTTTGTCAGGGCGATCACTCCCCCCTTGATCTGAAGGATATCGAGGATCGCCAGGTGTTCGCGAGTCTGCGGCATAACACCTTCGTCCGCCGCGATCACAAACAGCGCCGCATCGATGCCCCCCACGCCTGCCAGCATGTTCTCGATAAAATCCCGGTGCCCAGGCACATCGACGATCCCGACCTCTTCTCCCCCTGGCAATTTCAACCAGGCGAATCCGAGATCGATCGTCATCTGCCGTTCACGCTCTTCTTTCAGGCGGTCGGGGTTAATCCCCGTTAATGCCTCGACCAGAGTCGACTTCCCATGGTCGACATGCCCCGCTGTCCCGACAACCCGCATCGATTTACGCTCCTGATGCCAGGCAAAGATCAGTCAGTGAACCAGCTCAGCGGCCGCGCCCGCCCACCCGTTCGTAGGCTGCGACCCAATCGTGCGCCAGGGATAAGAGGGACTGGAGGCGTCTTTCAGTCTCTTCGTTCATCAGCTGGAAGATGTCCTGCATCTCCTGTAAACTGTCTTCGAATAGTGTGAGCTGGCTATCGATTCTATCCAGGCTGCGCGCCAGTTCGGATCGTTGTTCTTCCTGTGTAAGGGTATAGTTCGTCCATCGTTTCTGGTCATCCGCCTTGAAGGTGACCCATTCCTGCCTGAACCGCTCCTCACCCAGCCGCTGCACTTCTGTGATCTCGTTGATCCGCCTCTCGACTCGCTGGAGCAGGTCTTCTGTGGATTCCATCAAACGCTTGACGGTCCCCTGAATCTTCTCCAGGGATTGCAGGTGATTCTCCATTTCGGCTGCCGTGGTGTCCACCGCGTCGATCCGGGCTGCCCATTCCTTCCAGATCCGTTCGTGTTCGACCTGCAGGAGCGCCTGCCTCTCAAGAAAAGCAACTTGGGCTTCCCGGCGTTCGGTTTCCAGCGCAGCAGTCTCGTTCAGGCGTCCTTCGACTTTTCGGATGTTCGCCAGGACGAGCTCGATTTGACCACGCTGCTCGTCAGCCCGCTTGCGCAATGCAGTGACTTCCCCCTGCAGGTCCACCAGACGTTTCGAATCCTGCCGCCGCCCGTCTTCGACCAGCTTATAGATCCGAGTGAATTCCTCCTCGCTCCTCTGGATGTCCAATATCTTGGCAGTAAGTTCGTCTAGCTCGCGTGAGAGGCGTTGTTCCTCCTCAACACGCACTTGAAGCGCTCTCCGCATTCCGGCAATGGCTTCGATTTCCTTCCGCAATTCCGCCAGGTTGGAATCTACCGCCCGCATTTCGACTCGCCGGACTTTTTCCATCTCTTCTTCACGCTTCTTCGCCTGTTTTTCCACTTCTTCGAACTGTCGATTGTTCTCGACGCGCTGCTGCAGCAGGGCGTTATCGTAATCGTCCATGCGAGTTGTGAGCATTGACAGTCGGGCGATCTCGCCGGCAAGTTCTTTGATCTGCTGATGGGCGGCGTTGATGTTCCCTTCCAGGGATGCGATCCGCTTTTCCTGGCGTGCGATGATGTCCTTATCTTTTCGCCGTTCTTCATCCAGCCAATCAAGCCGCTTTTGTATCTGATCGATTTCCATCGAAGCCCTCCATCCAGAACGTTCGTTTCGTGCTTACCAACACCTGGATCAGCGAATTATAGCATTAACCCGCTTAAGGATTGGCTGCCGCGAAGACCGCGAGCAGGTCTGCGAAGGCCTGGGTGAGCAGCTGTGGAACCAGCCCGAACAGTACCAGCCCGATGGTCCCGAGTAGAAGATAAACCGCCAGCAGCCTGGGTTCTGATAACTTCCACTTTGCCTGCTCCGGATGATCCAGGAAAACAGTCAAGGCCCGAATCCCGCCGATGAGCAGCCCGAGGCTGCCGAATAAAGCGAGAAACACGACATGTGGAGAAATCGATGACAGACTTTGCAGGATTGCCAGCCGGATTGGGTAACTGCCCAGGACCGGAAGCCCTGCCAGACTGAAAATGGCGATCGTCATACTCACCAGCAAGACCGGATGCTCCCTTCCCAACCCGATCACCTGTCCGAAATCCAGCCCGCCTGCCTTACGGCGTAAGAAGGACAAACATAGAGCCCAGACCCCCATGCTCACACCTCGGGGGATCAATGCGGCAAAGAACAAAATCAGGAAAGCGACTGCCCGTTCCCCGTGAGCCTGGCTGAGAGCAAGGAATGAAAAGCCGGTGTCCAGGAGCAGGGCAAAGCCCATCAGTCGACCAAGGTCTCTCTGGAAAGCAGACCACAGCCCGGCAGTAAACACCATCACGGCGCCTGCGACCAGCAAGAGAGCATATGTGCCGGGTGCCTCTCTCAACCAGACATAACGCTCGAGGAAACTCAGGCCGAAAACACCAATCGCTCCGGGAAATAAAAGGAACACGAAGCCGGCCGCGTAAGGATGAGATTCTCTCGCCAGCATCGGTATCCAGGTGTGAAATGGGAAAACAGCCAGGAGAAAAGCAAAACCGAATCCAAGGAATGCCCCGGCCCGCAGGATGAGGCTCTGATCGCCGGGAGTGACTTCGACGCCTGTCAGCATCCATCCCGCGAAAAGTATAAAAGGCACACCCAACGTCTGGAAAGTCAGGTAGCGGATGACCCCACGCCCAACCCGGCTTCCGGAGGTGATCAGGGTGGGTATGCTCAACAGCACCGCCATCTCCACCAGCAACGCCGCATAGAGGAACGGGTCGACCGCAATGGCTGCAGTTAGCAGTGTAACGACTCCCAGGCTGAAAGGGACGAAGTGTCTACCAGGTCTTGCTATCGGCACCGCTCCGAACCAGAGCCCGACCGCCAGATAGAGCACGATCAATGCCGGTCGATCGGCCTCAGAAAGGACGAATTGCCTGCCTAACACAGACCAGGTGTCGCTGATGGACAGGTTCCAGGGACCGATCGTCCATTGCTCTGCTGAAGGCAGCCAGTAAGCCAATGCAGCGAGTAAGAGCGCGGTGAGCGTCCCAAGGATTGCGACCATGGACTCCCGGCGCTGGAGGAACAGGCAGAACACCGCGATCACGCCCGGGAAGACGATCCAGATAAACGAGGTGTTCACTCTGCTTCCTCCAGCGTCGATACGACGAGCATGTAAGCGCCGGTAAACGCCAGACCCAGGCTGACGAAAGCCAACAGACCGATGACGAGTGCAGATCGTTCAATCCCCGCGTAGAGAATTTCAAATCCACTCATAACCGTCAGCAGCCCAAGCACAACTCGCAGCGGGAGTGAAGTTAATCCCAGATGAATCAAGCCCACAAGGATCAAGGCCATCCCTCCGATCGCCTGTTCAAGCTCGAGTTCGGGCAGCCAGACCACCAGGCGTAAACCGACCGAATAGGCTATCAATAAAGCGAGAACCGCCAATAAGACTCTGAAAATCGAGCCAGACAGGGTCAAGACCTCCTCTTCCTGCACCTCTTCGCGCGTATTCACCAGCGCCAGCCCCAGGATTGCCCCAGATATCCAGCCAGTGACCAGTTTTATCACCGCTAACTCGAACGGCCAGCTCAATGCGATCAGGACGAACACCCCAAAGTACTGAAGAGCAAGCACAAAGACGCTGAAACGCCAGTCCCGGCTGACCAATAAGAGCGTACCGGTCAACAGGAGGGCGGCTGCTGCCGGGATCGCTGCGAACTGGAGCTCCATCACCGGTTCCTTTCTGGACCTGCCGGACAGCTCCGATTCACGGAGTTGCTCCGCTCCCGATCACGAGGGATGCAATCAACAGTGTGACCAACAGCAACACCCACAGCACACCGCCGTCGCCTTCCATTACCCGGCTTAGGAAGTAAATAAATCGCCCCCCAATCTGATAGATCAGGGCGAGCAGGCTGGCAGTCCAGCGGAGCGAAAAGATCGAATCCAGCATATTCAGCACGAGCCCGGGGAAACGAACACCTCGCCCCTCCCAAAACACCCACCCGGCAGCCAACACTGCTGCGATGGGACCGATAACCCAGATGACGAAAGTTCCCATGCTTGGGCGAACGAAGAATCCAAGAACGATATGGGTCAGGGGGAGAAGCGCCAGACCGAGAAAGTATAGCGCATTGACCCACCTTTCCCCTCCTGCCCAGAAATCCTGCCGGTGAATCGTATGCCGATAGTACCCGCTGAGAAAAAGAATCAGAGTAAACAGAAAAAATATGATTGTCACCAGATCAAAAGGAGGCGCAAAGAGCTCTGTCCCCGCCCACGCCGGTGAATAAGGGACCCCCGCAATGCCGAGGATCCCTGCGAAGGCTATCCAGCTCGAGATTCGGGTGCGGACTGATGAGAGGAACACCAATCCACCAGAAAACACGCATGCCAGCGCCCACGCCAGGGCGGCATCTGCCTGTCCCCTGAGTGCAGAGGCCATGGTCATCATCGCCAGACCAAGGATCCAGGCTGGCCTTCCATCTAGGGCATCCCCGGCAAGCAGCCAGGATGCCCCGGCGTAAATCGCGAACAACCCGAACAGAGCCATCCAGGGTGTCATGACGATGGATTGATCCGCCTGAGCTCCTGGGGCGCCGGTTGTCCGGACGAGCAACAACATCGCAGTTGATGCCGCCATCAAGCGGCTGATCGTCCCCAGGCTCGCGCGGAGCGGCTTCTCGCTCAGGGCTGGCGGGTTGACCGGCAGCACAGCCAGCCTTAAAAAGGCTGCCAGGAATACCAGGGCATGCGCTTGCGGAGAACCGGATAATGACAGGTAGCCGGCGGTTGGGGTTACAAGACTGATCCCTGTCAAAAGGGAAAAGCTGCCCACCACACGGATCGCGAAGCTGGCGATCGCGCCTCTGCGTGACTCGGATTTCCCCTCAAGGAACAGCACCAGTCCCAATTCGGCCAGGTCGTAAGCGCTCCAGGCCAGCACAAGGGTGAGCGGATTCGCGGCCAAAACCCCCAATAACCCCAGGGCGGTCAGAAAAGGGGCTCCGGCCCAGGTCAACCACCCCGCATGCAGCGGTCGAGCCACATCGGTCAGAATCGTCGCCAGGAGAAGCGTCGCCACCGCAACCGCAAAGGGCCAGGAGGTCTGGTCAACCAGTAAACTCGGGGAGACAGTGAACGATCCTTCTGGACCCCACGCGCCGAGCTTAATGATTCGGGGGATCTGAAGACCTAACGCCAGCACTGCCAGCCAGGCGACCAGCGCGCCAGTTGTCGCTGGCAGCCATGGATAGGCAAATCCCCGCCGCATGCTGCGCAAGATCAGCATGATCGCGGGCGCCAGGATCAAAATTCCAACTGCCAGGTACAGAACCATTGCTAGGGGATTGGCCTTTATGCTTTGTGGTGCAGGATCCTCGCTTCACCGTCTTGCAAAGGGGCGTCAAAGCACGGGAGCACCGGGTTGGCGAGGTAAAAAACGTCCGGAACCAGGCGACCCAAGCCACTTTTCCTTATCCACAATCGGCTGGCCGCGCAGAATGACTGTCTCTGGGAAACCGACCAGTTCCCAGCCCTCGTAAAGGTTGTAGTCTGTGCGGTGGTGGGCCATCGCCGCCCCATACTTCACCCGGCGTTCAGGATCCCAGATCACGATATCCGCATCGGAGCCAGGGAGGAGCGTCCCTTTCCGCGGGTATAGACCGAAGATCTTAGCCACGTTCGTGCTCGTCAATGCAACAAACTGGTTCGGAGACAGCCTCCCGGACCGCACACCGTACGTCCACAACACCGGTAAACGGTCACCGACTCCCGGCACTCCATTCGGGATCTTGGTGAAATCCTCTCTTCCCAGTTCTTTCCCCGGGATCGCTACAGGTTTCCCTTCATACTGAATCGGCCGGGTGCCATCGAAGAAGAAGGGGCAGTGGTCCGTCCCGATCGTCTGCAAAGTGCCGTCTGCCAGGGCCTGCCACAGGCCAAGATTATCCTCCGCGGTGCGCAAGGGCGGGGAGCACACCCACTTCGCCCCGTCCGAGCGACGCAGATGGTCAATGGTGAAGAAGAGGTAGGGCGGACAGGTCTCACCCATCACTCGAATCCCTTGCCGGCGGGCGTAGCGCAGCTGATCCACCTCTCGTACCTGGTTCACATGCACAACATACAGCGGAGCTCCTGCCTGTTCGGCCAGAGCGACCCCTCGCAGGACAGCTTCGACGCCCCCCCAGCCAGGCCTCGTCAGCGCGTGCCATTCAGCGGAAGTCTTACCTTCCGCCAGCGCTTCGGCGACCAGGACCTCAATCACGTCCCCGTTCTCGGCGTGAAGCATGGTCAGCATCCCGTATTGTCGGGCAATCCTCAAGACGCGAAAGATCTCACCATCGGACAATCGCAGCCGACCATTGTACGCGGTGAACACCTTCACCGTCGTGATCCCCTGCTCGAGCAAGGCGGGGATCTCCGCTTCGACCCTGTCATCCAGGCGGGTGATGTTCATATGAAAACCATAATCGATGGCGGCCTTCGGAGCTGCCTTGAGCTGCCAGGCCTCCACAGCCTGCTTGAGGGACGCGTGGTCCTGGGGAATGAAGTCCATCACGGTCGTGGTCCCGCCGAAAGCAGCAGCCTTATGACCGGTATAATGGTCGTCCGAGGATACGGTGTTGAACATTGGTAAGTCGAAATGGGTGTGAGGATCGATCCCACCTGGCATGACCAGCTTTCCCGCCGCGTCGATCACGCGCGCCCCTGGAGCGGATAAGCCCACTCCGACCGCAGCGATCTGCTCTCCATCAACGTGGATGTCGCCGACAAAAGTTTCTGCAGCAGTGATGATCGTTCCGGATTTAATCAACAGCGCCATGCTCACCTCTGGACATCAGGAGCAGACCACAATCATCGACGGGGCGATCCCATCTCCTTGAAACCCAGCAGGGCTGCCAGGACTTCAGGATCGAGATCCAGATCAGGCTCATCTCCGATGTTGTACTCTGTGCTCCGGATTAATCTTTCCCGCAGAGCTCTCCAGAGGACCTGCCGCTCATCTGTGTGGACGACCAGATCGTTAATCGTACTGGCGTGCTGCAGGTATTCCCCCGTCGTGTAAAGGAATGTGATTCGGCGCCATTTCCCCGCCGGGATCGGCCTCGCGAGCGGTTCCAGGGGTCCTACCTGGATTTTGTAGTACTCCTCCCTGGCGCGTGGGTGTTCAGGCTCATCATGCAGCAGTTCGGCGCGGGTGACAAGCTCGTATCCTTTGACCGCCGCGATGTACTGAATACATCCTCCAGCATCCCCAAATGATCCGCTTTGATAGAAGGCGAGATAATCCACCCCGATCACTTTCGGGGCAGTGCGTAGCGGGATACGGTACCAGCCGAGAAGGCGCGCGATCTCCAGGTCCCGCGGATCAGTCATCACCGCGACCAGGACTAAAGAAGACGGTTCGAGCGAGGCTGACATGTGTGAGGTTATAAGAATCAGATCAATCCAACTATCTGGTTGAACTCATCGATCAAGGCATCGATCTCCTCTACCTGGGACTGTGTGGCAGTCCAGTAATCGGCCTTATACCATTGATCCATGATCTCATCATAGGCCCGCCCTTGCTGTTCAACCCATGTGTAGTATTTCAGGTTGTGCACTCTCCGCCTCTCCGGATATGTCAACTCGAGCATGGCATCGGTCGAGATACCCATCAAATACCGGGAGAAGTGCCCCGCAGCGTCGAGGCTGGTGTACCCACCAAACTCGGCATGCATCTCTGCCAGGCGGCTGTCGTAGAGCTCCATGGAATCCGTCAGGATGGTCAGCACGACATCGTTCTCGCCCATTTCGTAGTATTTGGCAAACTTGATCGCCGACAGAAGATTGGCGATCCCTGAAAAACCAAGCAGGTCGAGCTTCCTTACGAATTCTTCCGGGATGCCTTTATATACCAGGTATGCCTGACCGTTTGGCTCATTAAAAAGGCGCGCCAGGCTCACAACAGCTTCATCGTCGATGGCAACCACCAGGTCGGTATTTTTTACGTTGTGGATCCAGGGCACGTGTTTATCGCCAATCCCTTCAATCCGGTGCGCGCCGAAGCCATTTTCTAACAGTGTTGGGCATTGCAGGGCCTCGCTGGCGACGATTTTACTGGCCGGGAAGAGCTGCTTCAGGTAATCCCCGCACGCAATCGTACCCGCTGAACCGGTTGCGGACACCACGCCCCGGTAAACATCGTAGGGACCTAAGACCTGCTGGAGGACTTCCTCCATGGCATGCCCGGTGATTTCGTAGTGCCACAGGTAATTCCCGAACTCTTCGAATTGGTTAAAGATCATGAGATCTTCACCAGACTTACGGAGCTCCCAGCATTTATCGAAGATCTCTTTTACATTTGATTCGCTGCCCGGCGTCGTGATTACTTCTCCGGCGATATTTTCCAGCCACTCGAACCGCTCGCGGCTCATCCCTTCAGGCAGGATGGCGATCGACTGGCAGCCGAGCAGGGCAGAATCGTAGGCCCCTCCCCGGCAGAAATTCCCGGTCGAAGGCCAGACAGCCTTCTGGCTCGTTGGGTCAAACTGTCCCGTAACCAGGCGCGGCACCAGGCAGCCGAACGCCGCCCCAACCTTGTGCGCTCCAGTCGGGAACCACTTGCCAACCAGGGCGATGATCCGCGCCGGGACACCCGTCAGGCTCGATGGGAATTCCAGGGTGTTCACCCCCCCAAACCCGCCGCCGTTCGGCGTGGGCTGGTTTTTCCACGTTATGCGGAAAAGATTTTCAGGCCGGACATCCCATAAACCAATCCCGCTCAGCGAATCCCTGATCCCGGCCGGAATCAGGCCTGGATCTTTCATCTGCGCGAAAGTCGGGATGATGATCTTGCGTTCCCTGGCTCTTTGCGCCGCTCGCTCTCTGCGAGTCTCCTCAACGGTCAAATCAATCATGGTGAGATCAAATTCCTTTCATTGCTGGTTGGGTGTGAAGTCCTGACAGATGCGCTCAGTGCTTTTGGCAAGGACGGGACGGATGGTAATCACAGCGTTCTCAATTTTGGGTGTGCGCCTGGAGGTGGTCTTGTCTCCTTGACTGAACTTCCTCGGTTTCTTCGCGAGCTGGCGCTTCCCTGACGATATATAATGGACGACCCTTGGCTTCGTCGTATAAACGGCCGATGTACTCACCCAGGATACCCAGGGAGATGAGCTGCACGCCGCCCAGGAACAGGACTGCAATCAATGTCGTTGCTTGCCCCAGGAGGGGAGCCTGGTTGCCTCCCCATAAGCGGAGAGCGATCACGACCGGGATGGAAAGGATGCTCATCCCGGCAGAAAAGAAGCCCATATAAGTAGCCAGCTGGAGAGGAAAATAGGAAAAACTGGTGATGGCGTTGACCGCCAGGCGCAGCATCTTTCGAAAGGGGTATTTCGTTTCCCCTCGAAATCGAGCGGCCCTGCGATACGGCACACCTGTCTGGCGAAAACCAACCCACACCGACATGCCACGCAGGAACCGGTGCCTTTCCCGCATCTTATTCAGAACATTGACCACGCTGCGATCCAGCAAACGGAAGTCGCCGGCGTCGAGCGGCAACTTCACGTCGGTGATGCTGGAGATCAGGCGGTAGAACCAGGAGGCGGTGAGCAGCTTGAACCAGCTTTCTCCTTCGCGCTCAGCGCGCACCGCGTAGACGACCTCGTACCCTTCATGCCATTTGGCAATCAGATCCAGGATGACCTCCGGTGGGTCCTGAAGGTCTGCATCGATAATGACGATCGCCTTGCCCCGGCTATAATCCAGTCCGGCTGTGACCGCGATCTGATGACCGAAGTTCCGTGAAAAAATCACCGGTCGCACCCGTGAATCCTTACTTGCCAACTCACTGATCAGGTTCGCCGATTCATCCGTCGAACCATCGTCGACCAGGATCAGCTCCCAGGTCTCACCGGCCTGTTCCATGACGTCCACGATTCGCCGGTAGAGCTCAGGGAGGTTCCCGGATTCGTTAAATATGGGGGCGACAATTGAGATCGTTGGGTTCATTCTGATTCTTCAAACGATTTACCAACCTGAGAGATCGCAGCCTGTGTCATTTCAATCGTGCGCATCGAATTGATGCCCCGATTATCTTATCACTTTCTTTATGGCCTGAAGAGTTGGTTCAATCACCGGCGCTTCCGGGACTGCCCGCATGGCTGCCCCCACGTCCTTCAGACCACTTCCAGTGTTTATGACGACCACCGGATCCTCCGGGCTGACCACGCCCTCGCGGGCTGCTTTTCGCAGTCCGGCGAAGGAAGCCGCGCCAGCCGGCTCGGCAAAAATCCCCGCTTTGCCGAGCTCTGCGATTGCCTGGAGGATTTCAGCATCCGTGACGGTCAGATACGCGCCTCCGGTTTGCCTGGCAGCCCGCACAGCCCGCAGGCCGTCGCGGGGCAGATCGACCGAGATGCTGTCGGCGAGGGTCTGCGCCTTGACCGGCGCGATTGACTCTACACCTGCAAAAAAAGCGTTGGCGATCGCTGCTGAGCCTTCCGCCTGGACTCCAAACAACCGCGGCGCTTCATCCAGCCACCCGAGGGTGACCAGCTCTTTGAATCCTTTATGTAATCCGGAGATGATGTTCCCATCTCCCACGGAAACGAAGATTGCTGGCGGCTGTGTGAATCGATTCCGGAACAAGACAGCCTCCCAGATCTCAAAAGCTGCGGTCTTCTTCCCTTCAATCGTGAACGGGTTGTAACCAGTGTTGCGGTTATACCAGCCGAACTCGTTCGCGGCCTGGATCGTCAGGTCGAACGCCTGATCGTAGGTGCCATCCACCAGGTAAACCTGCGCGCCGAACACCAGCAGCTGGGCAATCTTGGCCGGCGGAGCCGTACGCGGAGCGAAGATCACCGCGGGCTGACCAACCGCTGCAGCCATGCCGGCGAGGGCTGCACCAGCGTTGCCGGTCGATGCTGTCACCACTACGGCTGCCCCGATCTCGCGCGCCCTGGCGACCACCACGGCGCTCGCCCGGTCCTTGAAGGACGCGGTCGGGTTGCGGCTCTCGTCTTTGATCCAGAGGCGAGGGAACTCCAGCTCAGCCAACAATCCTGGAGGAGAATAGAGCGGCGTCCCACCGGCCGATCGGAGCGTGGTATCGGCACCACCAGGATCTTCAACCGGCAATAGCGGTAGATAACGCCAGAGAGAGACTGACTGTGATGCGCTAATCCGTCTCGGAGTGATC
>CAYQDF010000095.1:3788-12286 GCA_964416175.1 uncultured Anaerolineaceae bacterium | reverse complement strand
GCTCCAAGTTCGCCATCCGCGAAGGCGGCCTGACCGTCGGCGCCGGCGTCATCACCAAGATACTTGAATAGGTGGCGCATGGCTAAGCAAAAGATCCGCATTCGATTGAAAGCATATGACCACCGAGTCTTGGATCAATCCGCCAAACGGATTGTCGAGACAGCTGAAAGGACTGGCGCCAGGGTGGTCGGTCCAGTCCCTCTGCCAACCAAGATCGAACGATTTACTGTCCGCCGATCGACTTTCATCGACAAAGATTCCCACGAACATTTCGAGATCCGGACTCACAACCGGTTGATTGATGTGCTGGACCCAGACTCAAAAACCATTGATATGCTGATGCGGTTGAATTTGCCAGCCGGTGTTGACATAGAGATAAAGATTTAAAATCAAGGAGAAGTTCGGTTTTATTCACATGTAAGAGATTTCACCGGGAATGTGTGATCAGGAATGTCCTCGGACTTGAAAATAGAGTTAGTCCGCGGCAGCCCGGATGACTGCGTTCCTGAGGGATGATGCAGCCAGGCCCAGGCTGGCAGTCCCTGAAAAACCAATCAGGAGAAAAATCGAGATGTTGAAAGGGCTTATTGGAAAGAAAATTGGCATGACCCAGATTTTCGATGACAACGGGGCAGCAGTACCCGTGACGCTAATCGAAGCTGGGCCTTGCTATGTCACCCAGGTTCGCACTCCTCTGAATGATGGATACAGTGCCGTGCAGCTCGGTTTTCAAGAAGTCAAACCGAAGCGGCTGACCGGCGGCCAGATCGGGCATCTCAAACGCCACGGGCTGCCCCCGCTCCGGTTTCTGCGGGAATTTCGAGTCAAAGCCCCCCAGGTTAAAGAGGGAGATGTGATCTCCGTCAGCGATGCCTTCGCAGTTGGGGAGCGCGTGGACGTGGTTGGGACCAGCAAAGGAAAGGGTTTCCAGGGAGCAGTCAAAAGGCATGGGTTTGCCGGAGGTCCGAAAACGCATGGGCAGTCTGACCGGCTACGCGCGCCGGGTTCCCGTGGTTCCACGACGACTCCTGGTCGAGTGTTTAAAGGGAGCCGTGGTCCCGGTCATATGGGTTTCGAACGCGTCACTGTCCAAAACCTCAAGGTGGTCCTCGTGGATGGGGAGCGAAATTTAATTGGTGTACGAGGCGCTATCCCGGGCCCGCGGGGTAGTGTGGTTTTGATCAAAGAAGCCCGGAAAATAGAGTGAGGCCGTCATGGAAGTCGATGTATTGAATTTAGAAGGGAAGAAGGTGCGCACGGTGGAGCTTCCGGCGAAGATCTTCGAGGCTCCGATTAATGTCGGACTTATGCACCAGGCCTATGTCCGGCAGATGGCGAACGCTCGCCTGGGGACCCACAAGACGAAGGGGCGCAGCGAGGTTTCGGGCGGCGGGCGGAAACCCTGGCGCCAGAAAGGTACCGGGCGTGCTCGCCAGGGATCGATTCGTGCGCCGCAGTGGGTGGGCGGTGGGAAAGTGCACACGCCGAAGCCACGGGATTATTCCTTGAAAATGCCGCGAAAAATGCGGCGCGCTGCTTTACGGTCCGCACTCTCAGTAAAAGCTGCAAATCAGGAGATCGTAGTCCTCGAGGACCTGGCGTTGTCCGAACCGAAGACGCGATTGATGGCGGAAGCTCTGCATAAGCTGACCGGTGGATCGACCGCCCTGGTCCTCCTCCCTGCTAAGGACGAGCAGCACCAGGGAGTATATCGTTCCGCGAGAAACCTTCCGGATGCAAAATTGCTCCTGGCCAATTACCTGAACATCCGTGACCTGTTAGGCTATGAAAAGGTCATCATGCCACTTGCATCTTTGGAAGTCATACAATCCTATCTCGGGAAGTGAGAGGTAAGTATGGATAACTTGTATGATATTCTCAAGCGCCCGATAATCACCGAGAAATCGAACTACCAGGCTGGCGGTCTCAACCAGTATACCTTCGAGGTCGCCAGAACCGCCACGAAAAATATGGTCAAGGAAGCCGTGGAAACTTTGTTCGATGTGGATGTCCTGAAGGTCAATATCCTGAATGTCGCCCCAAAGCGTAGTCGCCGGTGGAGGAACCGGAGGGTCCTGGTGCGAAAAAACGCGTACAAAAAGGCCGTCGTGACGCTGGCGCCTGGAGACCGGATCGAAGTATTTGAAGGAGTACGGTGATGCCAGTTAAGAAGTACAAACCGGTGACTCCCAGCCTGCGGGGGATGACCGGACACACATTCGAGGAGATCACCAAGACAAAGCCGGATCGTTCCCTGCTGATTTCGAAGACAAAATCCGGTGGGCGCAATGCACAAGGCAGGGTCACGGTTCGCCATCGAGGCGGTGGAAACCGGCGGCACATTCGGCAGGTCGATTTCAAACGCGATAAACACGGAATCCCGGCGAAGGTGGCGGCGATCGAGTATGATCCGAATCGGACCGCCCGCCTGGCGCTGCTTCATTATGCGGATGGAGAGAAACGGTATATCATTGCGCCGATCAACCTGCGTGTCAACGATGTGATCATGGCAGGCCCTCAGGCGGAGGTCCGGCTGGGGAACAGCCTGCCGATAGGAAACATACCGGTCGGCACACTCGTACACAACATTGAGTTGAAAGAGGGGCGCGGGGGGCAGCTGGTGCGAGCGGCAGGCGGGGCAGCCCAGCTGCTTGCCAAAGAAGGGGAATACGCGCAGATCCGGCTGCCTTCCGGAGAAGTCCGCCTGGTGCGGCAGACCTGCTACGCGACCATCGGGCAGGTAGGCAATCTCGATAACAGCAATATCAAACTGGGGAAAGCCGGACGAAAGCGACACAAGGGTATTCGGCCGACGGTGCGCGGGTCGGCCATGAGCCCACGGGATCATCCCCATGGCGGTGGAGAAGGCCGGCAGCCGATCGGGATGCCCGGTCCCAAGAGCCCCTGGGGAAAACCAACGCTGGGCGCCAAGACCCGGCGCAACAAGAAGACGGATAAATACATTCTGCGCAGGCGCGGTAAGAAACGGCGTTGAGCGAGCCTCAGGTAACGCGCCGATCGAGTTGATGCGGGCACGGAGAAGATGATATGGGAAGATCACTCAAAAAAGGACCTTATATTGACAGCAAGCTCTTGAAAAAGATCGAGAACATGAACGAACGCGGCGAGAAGAAGGTCATCCGGACCTGGAGCAGGGCGAGCACAATCTTTCCGCAGATGGTGGGTCACACCATTGCGGTCCATGATGGTCGTCGACACGTCCCGATCTACATTACCGAGAACATGGTTGGGCATAAGCTCGGTGAATTCGCGCCAACCCGGACTTTTCGCGGGCACGTCGTTGAGAAGAAGATCAGGAGGTAATCCATGCCGGATGATATTCGCGCCCACGGCCGATACATTCCTCATTCCCCCCAGAAGGTCAGGCTCGTCGTGGACCTGGTCCGGGGGAAAAAAGTGCTGGAAGCCATGGATGTCCTGAAATTCACTCCGAATGCAGCTGCCCGACCGGTTGCCAAGGTGCTGGCATCAGCGATGGCAAATGCTGAGGAGAACTTTGGAGTCAGCCGGGACGATCTCTACGTATACCAGATCTTCGCCGATGAAGCACCGACCAGACGCTGGCGGCGGTTCGGCGCTCGCGGTCGGTTCAAACCGATCCTGCGGCGCGCATCTCACATAACGATTGTGCTGCGGGAAGTTTCCGCCTGAGACATCAGACACGGAAGGAGAATTTATGGGTCGAAAAGTACATCCAATTGGGTTCCGGCTCAAGATAAACAAAACCTGGGAAGGGCGGTGGTACGCGGAAGGCGGAAATTACGTAGATCAGCTTCACCAGGACTTTGCAGTCCGAGAGCTCGTGCGGCAGGAAACCCCGCGGGCGGGTGTTTCACGCGTGGAGATCGAACGTTTTCCAGGGAAAGTCAAGGTTACTGTTCACACAGCCAAACCAGGGATCCTGATCGGGCGTAAAGGGGAGAACGTCAAGAAGCTGCGCTCGAGCCTCGAGGCGTTGGTTGGTAAAAAGATCGATCTCGATATCAAAGAGATCAAATCTCCTGATATGGATGCCTACCTCGTGGCAAACAACATTGCCGAACAACTGGAGCGCCGCATCAGCTACCAGAGAGCGATGAAGCGAGCCATACAACAGGCAATGCGCCAGGGCGCTGAGGGGATTCGGGTGGAGGTGTCTGGACGCCTCAGCGGCGCTGAGATGGCCCGCACAGTAAATATGCGGGAGGGGCGCGTTCCCCGACAGACGCTCCGGGCAGACATCGATTTCGCTCGAGCCGAAGCCCTGACGACCTATGGACGGATTGGCGTCAAGGTGTGGATTTATAAGGGGATCGTGCTACCCGAAATGGAAGAGAAAGTCGAGACGACAGAAGGAGTTTATGTCAGCGAATAGTTCATCGTGAAGCCCAGGAACGGCTCAGGATGTCCTGCTGGCGCTGGTGAACCAACGAGGTATCGATTATGTTAATGCCGAAGCGTGTCAAATACCGGAAGCAGATGCGCGGCCGGATGAAAGGGAAAGCTCAACGTGGGGCCGAAGTGCATTTCGGAGAATTCGGTTTAAAAGCTTTGGAACCAGGCTGGATTTCAGCCAGGCAGATCGAAGCAGCAAGAAGGGCCATCGTTCGCGCTCTACGCCGGCGAGGCAAGGTCTGGATACGCATTTTTCCAGATAAACCCTATACGCAAAAACCTGCTGAGACCAGGATGGGCAAGGGCAAAGGGAACGTCGAATACTGGGTTGCTGTTGTGAAACCAGGCAGGATCATGTTCGAGGTCGGCGGCGGCTTGCCGGAAGAAACGGCGAAAGAAGCGCTGCGCCTGGCGTCCTACAAGCTATCCATAAAGACGAAGATCGTGTCCCGCTACGGTGTCTCCGGAGGTGAGGGATGAAGCCTGCAGAAATCAGGGATTTATCTATCGATGAAATCCGGTCCAAACTGAACGATGCCCAAGAGGAGCTGATGAAGTTGCGTTTTCAGCAGGCTACTGGAGAGCTGACTGACTTTACACGTCTGCGGCAGATGCGCCGGACGATTGCCCGCTTTAAAACAATACTGCGGGAACGAGAGCTCGCAGCTACAAGGGAAGGTGAAGTATGAACAACCGACGCAGGATGGTCGGCATTGTGACCAGCAACAAAATGCAGAAGACTGTTGTCGTCGAGGTCTCCAGCACCTACCGGCATCCGCTTTACAAGAAAGTTGTCCACAGCCGGAAGAAAGTTATGGCGCACGATGAGTTGGGATGCGAGATCGGAGACAGGGTGAAGATCGTCGAAAGCCGACCCATCTCAAAGCATAAGCGCTGGGTGGTAGAAGAAATCATCCGCCGGGAAGTCGGAGCTGCAGACGAGGAAATTCTTGCGGAGGCGGAGGTATGATCCAGCACGAAAGCCGTCTCAAGGTTGCCGACAACACCGGCGCGCGGGAGCTGCTTGTCATCCATGTCCTGGGAGGTTCAAAGCGACGCTATGGGGCAGTGGGTGATATCGTTGTCGCCACGGTCAAGCTGGCGAACCCCCAGGGCGCCGTAAAGAAGAGCGAGATCGTCCGGGCGGTGGTCGTCCGGTGTGCCAAAGAGTGGCGGCGGGAAGACGGTTCCTACATTCGATTCGATGATAACGCCGCCGTCATCCTTGATACGGATGGGCGCAATCCCAAGGGGACGCGCATCTTTGGCCCTGTGGCCCGCGAGCTGCGGGAAAAAGGATTCATGAAGATCGTTTCCCTCGCGCCGGAAGTTCTTTAGTTGATGGGCTTTTGAAGGAGAAGGAACCGTGAAAGTAAAGATCAAGAAAGGTGACATTGTCGAGGTCATCTCTGGTAAAGAGAAAGACAAAGGGAAGCGCGGCGAGGTCATCCGCGTAATACCTGACAAGTCACGGGTGGTGGTTCAGGGTGTGAACATGAGAAAAAAGCACCAGCGCCAGGTGCAAACGCAGGGCCGCAGTGTTGCGCCTGGGATCATTGAGTTTGAAGGCCCCATCCATATTTCAAACGTCATGCTGGTGTGTTCTAAATGCGATGAACCGACACGGGTTGGAATTCAACGACTGGACGGAGAAGTCCACCGGGTCTGCAAGAACTGCGGCGCGCTGTTGGATTAATATAATTGCGTGGAGCTATTTATGCCACATTATCTTAAGCAACGTTATCAAGAAGAGATTGTCCCTATCCTGATGAAGTCGCTCAACCTGGACAACATCATGGAAGTTCCGCGACTCGTGAAGATTGTGGTGAATATCGGGGTAGGCGAGGCATTAGACAACGCGAAAGCCCTCGACGCGGCCGTGTCCGACCTTGCGGTTATCACCGGTCAGAAACCGATCATCACCAAGGCGAGGAAGAGCATTGCAAATTTCAAACTGCGTGAAGGGCGGTCGATTGGCGTGAAAGTCACCCTGCGCGGCGACCGGATGTGGGCTTTCTTCGACCGGGTGGTCAACATTGCATTGCCGCGTGTCCGTGATTTTCGCGGCATCTCTCCAAACGCATTTGATGGGCGTGGTAACTACACGATCGGCTTGCGGGAACAGCTGGTTTTTCCAGAGATTGAATACGATAAAGTCGACAAATTGCGAGGGATGGAAATCACGATCGTTACCAGTGCCAGAACGGACGAAGCCGGGAGGCAGCTGCTGACCCTCCTCGGCATGCCCTTCAGGAAGGAAGGTATTTAGATGGCGAAAAAAAGCATAGTCATCCGTGAACAGCGCAGGAAATATCCGACGCGAGTGCGCAATCGGTGCAAACGCTGCGGTCGCCCGCGAGGTTACCTGCGCCGATTCGGATTGTGTCGCATCTGTTTCCGCGAGCTGGCTCTCGAGGGAAAAATCCCTGGCGTCGTGAAATCTTCGTGGTAGTTGTGTGGAGGTTGAATAGATGAGCGTATCAGACCCAATTGCCGATATGCTGACCCGGATTCGAAATGCGATCATGGCTGGTCACACTTCCGTGGCGATGCCGAACTCGAATCTCAAGTCAGCCGTCGCGAAGATACTGAAAGAAGAGGGCTATATCGCCAGCTACGAAGTGGTGGATGGACCGAATCCGAATTTTAAGGTGCTGCGCCTGCGGTTGAAGTATGTTGGCGAGCGGAGGCATCGCCAGTCTGTGATCAGCGGGCTGGAACGCGTCAGCAGACCTGGTCGGAGGGTATACACGGGGAAGAAAGAGATCCCGTGGGTGCTGTCAGGTATGGGTATCGCCATTATTTCCACTCCGAAAGGGGTGATGACCGGTCAGCGCGCTCGCCAGCTGGGTATTGGCGGGGAAATTCTGTGCAAGGTGTGGTAAGGAGGTTCTAAGTGTCTCGTATCGGACGGATGCCGATCGTCCTGCCTGCAGGCGTCGATGTGCAGATCAAGGATACTCACGTGAAAGTCAAAGGACCTAAGGGAGAGATGGAACACACGTTTCCCCCTGGTATGATCATCCAGCTGGAAGACCGGGTAATTAACGTCCAGCGGCCCTCAGACGCGCGAATGTACCGCGCCTTGCATGGAATGACACGGGCTTTGATCAACAACATGGTCAATGGAGTGAGCACCGGATTCGAAAGGGTTCTAGAAGTGAATGGCGTTGGATACCGGGCAGAGATGGACGGTGAAAACCTGATGCTGTATGTCGGGTATTCCCACCCGGTGGTTGTCAAACCTCCGCAAGGGATTTCATTCGAAGTAGATGCGCGCACCAGGCAGATCAAAGTGATGGGTTATGATAAAGAAGCTGTCGGGCAGATGGCAGCCGACATTCGGAAGATAAGACCCCCAGAACCTTACAAAGGGAAAGGGATCAAATACTTGGAAGAAAAAATTCGCCGGAAAGCTGGAAAGACCGGCAAGGTGTAGTACTATGAGCGATCATAAATCCAGGAATGAAGCACGCCTGCGCCGGCACAAGAGAATCCGGCGCCGTTTGAGCGGGACCGCTGCCCGTCCCCGACTTAACGTCTTCCGCAGTCTTTCGGACATCTACGCGCAGATCATCAATGACGAAGCTGGACGCACGATCGTGGCGGCCTCGAGCATCGATCGGGAATTGCGGAACAAGCTGCAGGGGATGACCAAGACGGAACAGGCTCGACTGGTTGGACTAGCATTGGCCGAACGGGCCATGTCAAAAGGCATCCGGCAGGTTGTTTTCGATCGCGGCGGTTATAAATATATCGGACGCGTTAAAGCCTTCGCAGAAGGCGCCCGTGAAGGCGGTCTGGATTTCTAGGCGCAGCTGAGGAGCTGATCATGGCAGATTATCCGATGAGTGATTTCGAACAAGAGTTTGATGAGCGCGTAATCGAAATTGCACGCGTTGCAAAAGTGGTTCAAGGTGGACGCAGATTTTCCTTCCGGGTGACGGTCGTCGCCGGGGATAACCGGGGTAAAGTCGGCGTTGGTGTTGGGAAAGCAAATGCGGTGCCGGAAGCGATGCGGAAGGCATCCGAGCGAGCACGGAAGAATATGCGGCGTGTCGCGGTCTATGGGAGCACGATCCCACACGAAGTCATCGGCCAGG
>CAYQDF010000095.1:0-3778 GCA_964416175.1 uncultured Anaerolineaceae bacterium | reverse complement strand
CCAGGTATCGGGTGCGAAAGTCTTACTGAAACCTGCTTCCCAGGGGACGGGCGTGATCGCTGCCGGCGGTGTGCGTGCGGTGCTCGAGGCAGCTGGCATCTCGGATATTCTGACCAAATCGCTTGGCAGCAACAATGTCTTGAACGTGGTGTACGCGACGATGGATGCATTGAAACAGCTAAAATCGCCCGAAGAGGTTGCAGCGCTGCGTGGTAAATCAGCCAAGGATTTGCAGCCATTCTGGGAACGGAGGAAGTAAAATGCCGGAGGCAGCGGGCAAGGCCAAAGGAAAGCCAAAGAAGAAAGCGGAGAAGATCCTTAGAGTGACTCTGATTAAGAGTCCGATCGGGTACGAATTATCGCAGAAGTTGACTGTCAGGGCGCTTGGCTTGCGGAAAATACGCCAGACAGTTGAACATAAAGATACGCCTGCACTGCGCGGCATGCTGATGAAAGTCAGCCACCTGGTGCGCGTTGTAGAGGAATGAGAGATCATGAAGCTGCACGACCTAAAACCAAATGAGGGCGCCAAGAAATCTAGAAAACGAGTGGGTCGCGGGATAGCGGCCGGGCAGGGGAAGACTGCTGGGAGGGGCACAAAGGGACAAGGAGCGCGTTCCGGCGGGGGCACCCGCTTATACCACCAGGGCGGTAACTTACCGTTCTACCGCCGTCTTCCGTTCGTCCGCGGAAAAGGATTCACGCCCTTCAACCGGGTCGAATACAACGAGATCAACCTGGACCAGCTGGAGGATTTCAAGGCTGGCAGCGTGGTCAGTCCCGAGACCCTCACGGAAGCACGCCTGCTCCGAGATCCCAAAAAGCCCATCGTGCTGTTAGGTCGCGGAGAAGTCAGCGTCGCTCTCCAGGTGAAGGTACACCGTGTGAGCAAAGGCGCGGAATCCAAAATCAAAGCTGCGGGCGGCAGTGTGGAGATTATTTCAAGCACAGCTGGCGAATGAGGAGATAGCGTATGAAGCGTTCTGCCTGGCGGTTCTTGTGGACAGCACAAGATATTCGGCGGCGGTTGTTGATCACCGTTGCCTTGTTGGCAATTTATCGATTTGCAGCGCACGTCCCTGTGCCAGGAGTTAACCGGGAGGTGATCGCCGGTATCCTTGAGGGAGGCGGAGCGCAGGGCACCCTGGTCAACTTGCTTGACTTGCTGTCGGGTGGCACTGTGTCCAATTTTTCCGTCCTGGCGATGGGGGTATACCCCTATATTACCGCCCAGATCATCCTCCAGCTGCTGGTACCGATCGTTCCAGCCCTGCAGCGCCGGATGGAAGAGGACCCGCGTGAGGGCCGAAAGTGGATGGAAAAGTGGACCTATTTGCTGGCAGTCCCGATGGCTGCGCTGCAGGCGATTGGTCAGATCAACCTGTTCTCACAATTCGCTGGCGGTGTGCCGGTGCTCGAGGATTTTGGATTTCGAGCTGGCACTTTTCTCTCGTCTTTCGCTGTGATCGCGACGATGACAGCCGGGACGATGTTCGCGATCTGGCTCGGGGAGCTGATCTCCGAATTCGGCATCCGGAACCAGGGACTCTCGCTGATCATCTTTGCCGGGATCGTCTCCCGCGTTCCGGTGACGATCGCCAGCATCATGGCAGATCAACAGTACCGCTGGATATCGCTGATATTCCTCACCATCTTTTCGGCCCTGGCGATTTTTGCCATCGTGTTCGTCCAACAGGGTCAGCGCAACGTGCCGGTGATGTACCCCGGCCGGCGGGTGGGGAACCGGATGTCGATGCCGGTGAAAGGGACTTTGCCCCTGCGCGTCAATATGGCCGGCATGATCCCCCTGATCTTCGCTCAATCTCTGCTCACCTTCCCGGCGATCATTGCCAGCTTCTTCGCTTCTTCGCAGCTGGAGTGGGTGCGGAACCTTTCCACTGGCATTCAGAATACCTTCGGCGGAAACAGCAACGCATACTACATCCTCTATTTCCTCATGGTCGTGGCGTTTACGTTCTTCTATACGGATGTGCTGTTCTCCCAGCAGAACTATGGCGAGAATTTAAAAAAGGTCGGTGCGCAGATCCCGGGTGTCAGCCGCGGTGCGCCGACGCAGAAATACCTTACCAGGGTGCTGCGGCGGATAACATTTCCAGGGGCATTGTTCCTGGGAGTGGTTGCGATCCTCCCGTGGCTGATCGGCCTGCTGGTGCCGTTCGGGCAGAGAACCGGTCTGCTCCTGGTCAATTCAGCGGGTTTATTGATCGTGGTTGGCGTCGTCAGGGACACGTTCTTCAACATCGAAGCGGAGCTCAAGCTCCACGGATATGATGATACCCTGCTCATCCGATGATGGGAGCTGGTGTGGGTAATTTTTTCGTATTCCTCGGACCACCAGGCGCTGGGAAAGGGACCCAGGCCAAGATCGTCGCTGAAAGACTTGGGCTTCCGCATATCTCATCTGGGGACCTCTTTCGAGAGAACCTTAAAAACATGACCGAGCTGGGCAAAATCGCCAATGGCTATATTCAAAAGGGAGAACTGGTGCCAGATGACGTGACGATTGCCATGGTCCGGGAGCGGTTGAAGCAACCTGATTGTAAAAGAGGTGCGATCCTCGATGGCTTTCCCCGGACACCTGCCCAGGCTGATGCCTTGAAAGGCACATTGGAGGACCTTCCCGGACGGATTACAGCCGTTCCGTTCATCAAAGTCCCGGAGCAAGTGCTGATCGAAAGACTCTCGGGCCGATGGACCTGCCGGGCAGAGGGACACGTTTTCCACACCTTATACAGCCCGCCCCGGGATCCCGGGCGATGTGATATCGATGGATCAGAGCTTTATCAGAGAGACGATGATAGGCCGGAGACCGTCGCCAAACGGATTCGCGTTTATCTGGAGCAGACCCAGCCGCTGATCGACTACTACAAGCAGGCCGGGGTGCTCGTAGAGATCAACGGTGACCAACCAATCGAAAAGGTGACCGAAGCATTGATGCATGTTCTGGGAATGGTGAACTGATTCATGTCAGATCGACCGATCGTAATCAAAAACCAACCTGAGATCAGCCTGATGCGCGAAGCGGGCAAGATCAACGCCCTGGTGTTGGACACTCTGCGCTCCATGATCAAGCCTGGCATCGCGACGGAAGATCTCGATATGGTTGCCGAAGAGATCATCCGCCGGCATGGCGGCATCCCGGCCTTCAAGAATTACCCCGGACCGTATCCGTATCCGGCGACCATCACCGTTTCGATAAATGAGGAACTGGTGCATGGAATCCCCGGCAAGCGGAAACTTAGAGAAGGAGACATTGTATCGATTGATTGTGGGACGATCCTGGAAGGATTCGTCGCGGATTCTGCATTTACGGTTGGTGTCGGCGAAATTTCTCCAGAAGCTCAGAAGCTGTTGGAAGTCACCGAGCAGGCTTTATACACCGGCATCGAAAAATTGAGGCCAGGGAACCGGGTTGGCGATGTCTCCGCTGCCATCCAGGAATTTGTTGAGGGGCATGGTTACCATGTCCCGCGTGAATATACGGGGCATGGAGTCGGTCGGCAGATGCACGAAGGACCCCTGGTTCCTAACTTTGGCGTGCGTGGGCGCGGCCTGATCCTCAGGCCCGGCATTACTGTAGCGCTCGAACCAATGGTGCTGGCAGGCACCCATAAGACTCAAGTACTGCCAGACGAATGGACGGTTATCTCTGCGGACCGGTCGCTGACCGCTCACTTCGAGCACACGGTTGCCGTCACGGAAGGCGAACCATTAATCTTGACGGTGCAGTGAGCAAACTGGACGGAATAAATGAGGT
>CAYQDF010000094.1:0-12349 GCA_964416175.1 uncultured Anaerolineaceae bacterium | reverse complement strand
GTGATTACATTTTCGCCTGTGCTGCCCAGCTGGCAGCCGACACCGGTTCCGTGGAGGTGATGCACAAGTTTGCCGAAACCCTTGCGATCATCGTCAACGGTGAGATCAAGCAGATGTTTTCCAGCTCAGGAAAAGAATTCCGGCAGGACTACCTGGAACGCATCAATGCAAAAACCGCTTCGATGTTCGTCCTGGCAACCTCTGCCGCTGCGCTGCTCGCTCCAAACAGCGAGCAAAACTTCGAGGCAGCCAGTACATACGGCTACGGGATCGGTATGGCTTTTCAGATCATCGACGATGTGCTGGATTTCACGGGCGCACCGGACACGATTGGCAAACCGGTTGCCAGCGACCTCCGCCAGGGCTTGATTACTTTACCTACGATATACTACCTGGAAATGCATCCGGACGACCCTGACCTGCACTTGCTGTTGTCTGGGGTCAATTTCAACAACGATCGGATCTCACGCGTGATACAGTCGATCCAGGACAGCAGCGCAATCCAGGCCTCTGTGGATGAAGCTAAAGGGTTCGTCCAGCTCGCATTAAGAGCTCTGAATGACTTGCCTGAATCTCCAGAAAGGCAGGCCCTGAAAGAGCTGGCGGTCTTTATCGTCGATCGCCACCGCTGACAGGGCTGATCTGCCATGAGAATTGGGCGCCTGCAGCTTCCCAGGAAGCCCCAACGCTCCGGATCGATCGGGGCGTTTTTTATAATCGATCTCCAGATTGGTCCTCGATAGAAGGAGTAGGCATGGATATTAAATTTTCACCGGATGAGCCCGTCTTCGCAGTCCCCCAGGAGAAGCTTGTACCCGTGAGCGATCACCTGAGCCGGATGGTTCCGATCCCCCCTTCGAAGATGTTCCTGATCAACAAAGCGCTGGAAACCTACCGGCAGGCGTACCCGGGGCGCCCAACGTTCGACGCATCCCAAGGCGATGGCGGCGCGAGCCTTCCCGGCGTGCCTCCGGAGATATTGGAAACAGCAGCGGCGATGCAGGTCGAACATGGCACTGCTTACGACATGCCGTTCGGCACCGAGGCGTATCGCCGATCGGTCATCGAAGATTATTGGGGCGTCGATCCCGGTTTGGGAATTGGTCCCGGAAATGTTATCGGGACAGCTGGGGGACGGGATGCGCTCGTAAAGGCTTACCAGGCCATGCTCGCACTCGGTAATGGGCGGGTCGGCGACGTCCTGGTCGTCTCCCGCGTCCCCTGGATCTCCTACAACTGGGGCCCATACGGCGTAGGAGCAAACGTGATGTGGGCGCCGGGCCGGGAGAAAGAAGGTTGGGCTTATTCCGAAGAAGGTCTCCAGGCCTGTGTGGCCTACGCCGCGCGTTCCGGACGGAAGATCGCCGGTCTGGTGATCACATCTCCCGACAACCCGACTGGATTGACGCTCTCGCCTGCGCGGCAGGCGCAGCTCGCCCACCACGCACTGGAAATAGGAATCTCATTCGTCCTCTTTGACTGGATGTACCACTACGTCACCGATGGACAGCCGATGGATATCAATGCGTTCCTGAGACTTTTCGAGCCGGGAGAGCGTTCCCGGCTGATCTTCCTGGACGGAATTACCAAGAGCCTGGGGGGCTCGAATATCCGGAACTGCCATCTGATCGCGCCGGAAAATATGGCCAGGTTCATCGTCGCCTATGCCTCTCACAGCGTCATGCCGGGATATTTTTCGCTGGCAGTGGCCATGGCTGCCTATAAAATGGGGTACCGAAATGCCTGCCGCCCGATCGTGGAGCCGACGAATAAGAGCCGGGTCGTCCTCAAACGATTTCTCGAGGAGAATCATTTCACACACATCATGGGAAAAGGTTACTACGCATTCATTCACGTTGGCGATTGGATCCGGGCATGCGGCTGGGATGACAGTGAGCCGTTGGGGGAATACCTGGCAGAGAAGCATGGCGTGGCAGTCGTGCCGGGAGCTTTCTTTTCACCTTACGGGGGGGATTGGATCCGCTTTTCATATGCCACGCCTCCCGAGCGGACCCTCGGCGCGGCTCAGCGATTAAAGTCTGGACTGGAATCCCTGGCATCGGGCTTGAACCTTTGAAGTTGATGGTGGGCGGATGGTTGAACTGAGCCGGTTTGCTGAGAGATTACTGCTGGCGAGAGCCGAAGCAAGTAAGAATCAACCCGAAAACGGCCTTTGCGGGCTTGAAATCGAGTGGAATCTGTTGGATTCCAAATTCCGCCCTTTGCTCAAAGTCGGCTCGGGTGCCGGCCAGCAGTCCTTCGTCGATTACCTTAGATCGGAGTGTCTTTCTCCACGCCTGCGGAAGTTCAGCCAGCTGGAAGTGTTCCATTGGATGATCGAATGGGCAACGAGGCCGCATTATCACCCCAACTCTGCGATTTTCGAAGCCAGGTTGATGGAAGCCGTGCTGATCAACGCACTTCATAAAGCCGGCCAGGATTTTGAAGAGCGCCTTTATATGTGGCACGGCAACTTACCGGTTGCGACCCACGTCAGTTTTGATTCCATCCCTGGTTCCTGGCACCTGGCCAAGCGCAGGTATCTGGAGCGCTGCGTTCAGAAGTATGGCCAGAATCTCGCAACGACCGGCACACACAGCAACCTTTCTCTCCCGGATCCGCTCTTCGAGTGGGATTTCATGCGCCTGCCCGCTGGCGATCGGACCGGCGGATCAAACCCGCCATTGCATTTAGACGAGTTTAAGAGTCAGTTTTACATCACGGCAACCAGGCTGATGCGGCCCTTCGCGGCTTTGTTCATCGCAACGAGCGCTTCCACACCTTTCCGTGCCGGGATGACAGACGACGAACCAGTTGTATTCTTGACCGGCTACGATTCTGTCCGTAACCTGACTTTCCCGAACCCCGCAGAGATCGATCTGCCAGATCTATACCGGAGTCTGGATGATTACCTCCGAATCTCTTACGACCTGGTGCGGCGCGGTGTACGCTTCGGCAACAACAACTGGACGCCGGTCCGGGCGCGCTCTTTTGCCGAGCCAGTCGAACGATTAATTGACCTGACCAGCGACCAGCTCCAGGAGCTCTATGCCAGAGGATTGTTTGTGCTCGGCGAAGATCAGCCGCTCGACGACCTGGCGAATCAGATTGAGATCCAGAATTTACTGGCCCGGATCAACATTCCGATGGCTCGCGTGGAAATCCGCACAGACGATGGCGGCAACCCCTTCGATGTCGATGCGGCGAATCTGACTCTAAAATATCTGCTCCTGGCGCGAATTTACGCAGACCCTGAGTTCGCCCGCGCGTTCCGCTACGATCGGGAAGATATCCAACGGGCACGGAAAAACGAAGAGCAGGCTGCACGTTCGGGTCTGCGCGCCGAGATAGAAAATCCTTTTACCGGTAAACCTCTTGGCCTGCGGTCTTTCCTGGAATGGACACTTGGAGAAGTGACCCCTCTGGCCGAACTGTTAGGTTTATCGGAAAATCTTACTCCTTTGGGTGAAATGGCGGCTGGTCGACAGACGACTGCCGAGATGATTCGTTCCCGGGTATGCGCTGAACTGGGTGTCCAGGTTCCTGATGGGAGCGGCGAGATCCAGGTGCCGGTGGACCTGCTCCGCGAGCTGGCAGAGGAGAGAGAAGAACAGGTCAGGCGGGACGTCGAAATGGCAGCCGAGGTTCACTCTCTCTACCCCGAGGATAGTGATAAACTGAGCGAGTTTATTCAATTCGCGCGTGATGAAGTCCACCTGGATCCAAAACTGCCAATTCGCTTCCGGCCGCGGCCGGAAGCCTTGATTGAAATTTCGTATCCGGACAAAACTAGCGAAATCCTCGCTCTCGCCGGGCAGTTGATCGAGATCCCATCGGTAACCGCCTGCCCTGATGAAAGGCTGGACGAAGTCCGCCGGGCGGCGACATTCGTTTACGACTTCCTCTCTAACCATGGTTTGAGCGTCCGGTACTTCGATCGAGACAGGTACCCAGCGCTCCTGGTGGAGTTCCCGGGGCAGATGCCTGCGCCGGTGTTGTTGGTTGGGCACCTGGATGTCGTTCAACCTGATCCAGACGACAGCCAGTTCTCCCCCCGCATCGAGGGAGATTACCTTTGGGGGCGAGGGGCCGCGGACATGAAAACGGTGGTCGCGACCTGCCTGGTGTGGATGAAAGACCGCAGGAAAGCCGGGGGGCGTTTTCCCAGAGTCTCGCTCCTTCTCGTCGGCAATGAGGAAAACGGCGAGCAGGAAGCGGCGGGGACGCCGCATGTCCTGCGAGTCCTTGAGGCGGAGGACAAAGCTCCCAGGATCCTCATCGCTGGAGAGAGGACAGGTGAGAAGGGGAACGAGCTCTGGGGTGAAATCTGCACGGAAAATAGAGGACTGATGCGGTTCGAGGTCGCGGCCAGAGGAAACCGCGGCCATACCGGGGTTGCCGGGCAGAGGACGGATGTCATACAACGCCTCATCGATGCCCGCACTGGCATCCTGGAAGTTTTTAATGACCATTTGACTTTGGAGGGGGAGGCAGGCTGGCAATCCCAGGCGATGATCACTTATATCGAAGCAGGCACTCCAGGGGTATTCAACATCACGGCTGACCTGGGTCGGATGGGATTTGAGGTACGGTCGATCCCAGGAGATGACCTGAACCTGCTGGCCGAGCATCTCGATTCATTCTGCAAGAAGTCGGGGCTGCTTCTCGATATCTCCGTTTTGGAGAACGGCGTGGCGTGTGATCCGGAAAATCCATATCTAAAAGCCCTGATTCGGGCTGTCCACTTTGCATCGGGTTCAGAGCCCAGGATTGGGAAAAAGCTTCCCGGGACGAGCGCACGGTTTGCGCCAGGAGGTCAGGGAGTCGTCTGGGGGCAGAGCGGGATCGGGCCGCACACAAGCGAAGAAAGGCATTTCATCCCCAGCATCCTGCCCTACTATCGCGCTCTGGACGAATATGCCGGGATCTTGACGGCTGTGTGATTGACAAAACATGCCGGGCATAGTAAGATTTTGCCGCTCAAGCATCGGCGAGGTAGCTCAGTGGTAGAGCAGGGGACTCATAAGCCCTTGGTCGTGGGTTCAAATCCCACCCTCGCCACTGTTTTTTATGGGGTTGTCATGTTCTTGAGGGACAGCCCTTTTTATTCAAACCCAAGTGTCGATTCTTCCAAGCGCGATTCCCCGATCCGGTTCATCGGATATTGATCTGAACCATGAATTCCAGGTAAAGGTACATTAAGGTGCCGGGATGAGTCTGAATGCTCTGATCATCTGGATCATCGTGGGAGCGGTCACCGGCGTGCTGATCAATGCGCTCCTGGGTGGGATGCGGATTGGGCTGTTAGGGGCGGTCCTGATCGGCATTCTCGGGGCGATCCTGGGGGGGTGGCTATTCAACCTTTTGGAAGTACAGGTCTTGATCGGTATCGCCAATACTATCCTGGCCTCTTTTCTGGGAGCGCTGTTCCTGTTGCTGGTGTTCAGCGTCCTCCAGCGCACTTGAGGTGTTCCTGTTCAGGGGTAGGGATACGGCGGGACAGGAGTAGCGGTTGGTGAAGGGTTTTCTGTCGGTGAGGGAGGGTTTCCACTGCCGGATGGCTTCTTGCCGGGTACGGTCCCTTGTTTTGAAAGGTAAGGAGAAGGGGGCACGCCGATTTGAGTCTCGAAGACGACTTCGTTTGATATCTGGTTGAACAGCTGAAAGAGTACGTACTTTCCGGCGTATTCGGTCGGACCGTTGCAGTAGAGCCGGTTTGGGTACTCTTCTAAAATGATGCACCGCAGCGATTCGTCTTCATTAAGTAGGGCGGTGTACTTCTCCTTCAAGTTTCCAGCGCTGCCGGGGATCTCGATCGTGACCAGGAAATGCCCATTTCCTAGATGCGCCAGGCCGTAGACTTGTGCCTGTGAGAAGTCTGGCTCTGGATCGGCGATGATTGTTGCAACGTTCTGAGGTGTATCGGAGACCGCTGCGATCCTGGCAGTCGCTGTTGCCGTCGTGGAGGGCGACAGGGTCGGCGTTGAGGTCTCGGGAAGGGGGCTGGAGGTCGGCAGAGCAGTCAGAGTTTGCGCGATCGCAGTCTGTACGATCTTCGAGGTGATTTCCGGGGAGAGACTTGCGCAACCGGTAATTCCCAGCAGGAATGCCAACAATAACAAAGTCATTTTTTTCATTTTCCCCTCCGATGGCTCAAAAGGGAGATCGGTCAGCTAAATTGATCGAAGGTAAATGTTATCCATTTATCACCCCCCGTCAATGACCAATTAGTACCAAAAGGAAGTTACAGCAGAATCTTCAAGGTCCACCCGCAGAAGCGATGATGGATTCGATGCGGGTACTTTCCGCTTCGATGAGCTCCTCCGCAGCATCCAGCATGGATGATGTCGGCTTTTCCCCCGTGACCAGCCTGTGCCTTGAGACCAGTGCATCAAGGAGTTGAAAGATGGTGAATTTGTCGAATCCCGCCACTGGTGGGACTTCACTGAGCTTGTTTGTCCAGAAAGGGATGATTCCCCAGTTAAAGGGGCAGCCTGGAGGGATGTCAATCTTGACTTTGCGGTGGGAAAATACCAGGCCACCGCGGATGCGCAGGATCGTATGTGTGCGCGCTACCAGCTCCGGAAGAGAACCGTTCAATGCTTCGGTGAGGCTTTCGACAGCACCACGCCACTCTGCATCGTAACAGGCCTCCGCTTCGCGGATTTCTGTCAGGGCAGGTCCGCTCATCCGCAAGAGCGTTTGGCGGCGGGTCCAGCGGCCCTCCCGCCAGCGGATGGTCCCATCCTGGGGGATCACATTGAATACCCAGATCCCACGCGGACCGATGACGATGATGTCGATCGGCTTCCCGGGCTGCAGCTGGAGACCCTGGAGCATGTATGCTTCAGGTTCGATGGCCTGAAGGCGGGCGATAAAGCTGTAAACACCCTTCTCGTGATCCTCTACCCTGCCCGGTCTGATCGACCCGGCGAGCTGCCTCTGCCAGGCCGGGAGGAGTGGATAAATCAGGGCAGATTTTAAAGGATGAGCTGGAGGTTTCGGTTGAGCGTTGTCCCGCTGCCAGATCCACAAGACGATTACAATCGCAAAGCCGGTCAAACCGCCTAAAATCAGGAGGGGGGAAAAACAGAGCAGCGGTCCACGGAGGTCTCCCAATTCGCTGATCGTAACCAGAACCGGGAGAATGATCAGCCCCAGGGCCAGAATACCAGCAGACAGCCAGATTCCCACACGCAGGCGGGATGAAAACTCCGCGCGGCGGTGCCGGTAGACTTCCAGCTCTTTTTCATAGGATGACCGCTGCCGGGCATAGATCTCCAGGAGAGGTTCACGCCAACGGTGAAGGAGATCCTTCTCGGCGTCGAGGATTCGCTGATAGCCCGCCAGGATTTCTCTATTGGACTTATCGACCAGCTGCATGGAGCGATTCCGGCAGTAGATCCATTAATACTAGAGTGTTTGGTCCATCTTTGATAGTCCAGACAGACGAACCACTTCGATAATTTCAGGGCGCATCGGGAGGATTGTCTCGAATGCTCGCCCGGTACGCCTCACGTAAATAATCGATTGGCAGTAATTCACCCTGTTCTGTTTCGAAGAACCAGAGCTCCCAGCCATTGTGCGGGCTGGTTCTGGAAAGATGCCTGGCAGCCTGATGGATTGTGAAATCTGCCCCATCGATGCGCAGCCGCCCGTCCGGAAGGACAATGGCCGCCTTTGAACGCTCCCCTTTGAAATAGAGAATTTGACCAGGTATTAAGAATCTGTTTTCGAGGAGGCTGTTGAATGGCACCCTTGGCTGCCTCCGCCTGGCATCCCTGACATCAAACACCTTCGGGTCATAAGCTTCAACCTGCGTTTGTTCAATCCTTTTGCGTGCGAACTCGATATAACGAATGTCTTTTTCGATCCCTATCCAGCGGCGGTGCAGAACTTTGGCAACAGCTCCCGTGGTCCCCGTCCCGAAAAAGGGATCGAGCACGATGTCGCCGGGATTGCTTGAGGCAAGCAGGACCCGGTAGAGCAGACTTTCCGGTTTCTGCGTTGAGTGGACTTTTTTCCCATCGACCCGCATCCGCTCAGGTCCGTTGCAGATCGGCAGGTGCCAGTCGCTCCGCATCTGGACCCCGCCATTGAGTTCCTTCATGGCGTGGTAGTTGAATGTGTATTTGCTCTTTTTTTGTTTCGTGGCCCAGAGAAGTGTTTCATGGGCGTTCGTGAAACGGACGCCTCTGAAATTCGGCATTGGATTGGTTTTTATCCATACCAGGTCGTTCAAGAACCAGAAACCCAGGTCTTGCATCAATGCGCCCAGCCGATAAATGTTGTGGTAGGTGCCGATAACCCAGATCGTCCCGCTATCTTTCAGGATACGGCGGCATTCAGACAGCCACTCCCGGCTGAAACGGTCGTAATCTTCCCAGCTGCTGAACTGATCCCATTCGTCGTCCACCCGGTCTACTTTCGTCTGGTTGGGCCGCCAGAGCTCTTGTTCCAATTGCAGGAAATAAGGTGGATCGGCAAAAACCAGATCGATCGAACGTTCTGGGAAATCCTTCAGGACCTCAACACAGTCCCCCTGGACAATTTGATCTAATGGCAGCTGATCGAAAGGCATGGAATGAGGTCTGCGCTTACTGTCCTGATTGGAGGCCGGCCAGGGGACTGCCGTTCACGAGGATTTCAACGTTTGAGTAAATGCCGTTGCTTGCCGCCGCAGCGGCGCCTGATTCCGTGACGGTGAACCCGGTCGAACTGGCCTGGACGATGGGTTCTTCGACGGTTTCCACCACCACGATCCAGTTCTCTCCCGTCTGGGCTCTGTTAGGAATCTGTATCTGAGCAGCGAAGGTCCCGTTGATCTCTGTCCACGTCGTGCCGATCAATTCGAGGTCTGCTTCGCTTTTTCCCAGAAAGTAGTTCACCTGGGTCCTGGAGGGAAAATTGCTGACAACAACATGAATCACAGTCCCTGGCCGGCCGCTTACCGGCCAGATCGAGACCTGCGGATTGACCGGAAGGACGGTCCTGGTGATGGTGAATTCGTTGGAGGTAACCAGAGGCTGTGTGCCCGAGGCAGTGAACTGCAGGGCAGCAATGACCCACCGTTCCCCTGGCGAAGCATCGAGAGGGATCAGGACTGGCGTACGGAAAATACCCAACTCGTCGACCGGGATCGTTCCCACAATATCGAATGGGTCGTTCAGACGGCTGATGCCAAGCGTGATCGAGGAACTGGCTGGAAAGCCAAGCCCTACCGCCTGGACTTGGGTCCCGGGGGGACCGCTCGAAGGTGTGATGTTGATCGATGCGATTTGAGGGGGGATTACCAGCTTCTTGCCCAGTTCGAGCTGGTTGGGATTAGTGATCTGAGGGTTTACAGAAAGGATGCTGGAGACGCTTCTGCGAGTGGCTTCGGATATATCGTTCAATGTATCTCCGGGCTGGACAAAATACAAACTCTGTTTGTTCGGGTCTCTGCGCGGAGTCACAGAGAAAAGGTTCGACGAAGACCGGAGCGGGGGGACCGTCAAGGAAGCGGACATCACTACCCGATGTTCCCCTGGCTGCGCAGAATTCGGTATTATAAAGAGAGTATTAACTGTCCGGTCGGGGTTGACCTGGACATCCGGCAGCTCCTGGTACTCCCCTAAGTAGACACCCGTGGTGAGTTTGAGCTGCGCTCCTGGTGGGAATCCCCGCCCGGAGAAAGTCGCTATCGTCTCGGGTGGACCGCAAACGGGGAACACAGTCGTCTGGGGGTATCCTCTCTCGCGTGCCGGGATCGAGATGATTTGCCCGGGGATCAGCGCGGCTGTTTCTGAGATGCCAGGATTTACCCGGAGGATGTCCTCGAGGTCCCGATTGAATTTGATTGCAACAAGGTTCAGGTCGTCGCCAGCTTGCGCTTCGTATATCGTAGGGCTGTTCGGGTCAGGGACATTCCCAACGAGATTGAAATCGTTCGCCGTACCCGTGAATACGGCGCTGCTCACGCGGGCTTCAGCCACGATCACCCACGTGGCTTCCTGTTCGATGGAGGCGGGGATGGTGATCGTCGTATCGATCATCCCCAATTCGTCGCTCGTCGTGGCCGCGGTCACAATGGCTAATTGATTGAGTGGTCCTGCACGGACCTGGACAGGGGTCTCCTCGGGGAAGCCGCTCCCGAAGATTGTTATCGTAGTGCCAGGGAATCCGCACTCTGGTGTGATTGCGACGATGGGGCCTGCAAAGTCCTCCACGCGCGGGATGCGCAGGATTTGACCGGCGAAAATCTGTCCCGGGTCGGAGATCTCCGGATTCAGATTCATGATTGCATCAACAGTTGTCCCGCACAATTCTGCAATTTCACTCAATGTGTCGCCGGTCTGGACAATGTAAGTATCCCCACAGGGTCCTTGAGCGTTGACGACCGGTTCGGGATCCCGGGCGATAAGACCTGCGCTGAACAGAATAACCAGCAGGTATCGAAACAGGGTTTTGAGATGATGCCTGGCCGTCGTCTTCACCCTCATTGAGCTGTCGAGATCAGAAAGCCCATGGATTGCATTAATCTTACCATGAACAGTCAGGTCTCCTCTTTTGTAATTAAGGTTCGAGATCCTGATTGGCGAGCGGTCATCCTCCAATCAGGGGCACACGATCCAGATCTTCCTGTAACAAAAAGAATGGAACTACGTTTATATCGTTGAGCGTGGGTTGATGGAATGCTAAGCGGGGGGCGGGAGATTGTTGGGTGGGACCCGCCCCGTTAATATTCTTCATTCAGGGGGGTTAAAAGCCCATCCTGCCTAGTTGGGGGGGACAACCAGGCAGGATGGGTGTTTTTATTAAATCACATTTTGACAAAAAAAGCAAGAAAATCAGGACTATCTTTGGGCGATATTCCGGGATATCGACTGCAAATTGAAGTTGCGCGCCAGTTCGGAGGCGTACCGGATCCCCAGCTGTCTTGAGCTCGCGAACAGCCATTCCCTGAATGAAGAGCTCCCCCGCGGGGGCTGGTTGGAAACCAGCTTGTCGGCCATCAGTCCTCGGATTTCGTCCCGGGTGATCAGGACGTCGCCCAAAAACCATCCGATGATCTTCCCCAAGAACGAGGCCGTGCCTGGTGGGATGTGAAACAGCCGCGCACTGCTCCCAACCGCTGACGCAACCATCTGAACCAGCTCTCTGTACTCGTAGATCTCGGGTCCCGCTGCGTCGAAAACCTGATTCCCAACCATGTTAATCGACTGGCGCACAAGGTCTGCCAGGTCTCGAGCGTATACAGGCTGAATGCGGTATTTCCCATCACCGGGGATCGCAAAAACGGGCAGGCGGCGCAGGAGGTATGCGATGTTGTTAATAAGAATGTCGCCGGGACCAAAAATCAGCGTTGGACGCAGGATTGTGTATGGGACCATTTGGGCTTCGAGCTCCTGTTCGACCTGCCATTTCCCGCGGAAATATGGTAATTCTGGGCCGGGCGAGGGTTTCGTGACGCTGATGTGGACAATTCGTTCGACGCGGGCTTCCCTGGCTGCCGAGAACAGGGTCCGCGAATTGCGGACTGCATTGTCGAAGGTGATCTCGCCTCGGTTGAACCGGACCCAATAAGTGTTCACCAGAACCCGGCTGCCCTTCAATTTCTTAACCAATCCTTCGAAGTCCTGGAACTGGTATGCCTGGTACTCCACCTTTCCGCCGAAAGGGTCCGGCCGGTCGAGCCGGTTGACGAGGGACCGGACCTGAAACCCGTTATCGAGCAGCGCTTCCGCGATGAACCTGCCAGTGAATCCGGCTGCACCTGTCACGGTCACCAGCGTCCCCTGCTTGTCCTTCATAAGGAACTCAATACGAATAAATAAACCAGCAGACTCTGCGCAATCCCGGCAGAAATAAAACAAATGAAATGCAGGGGAATGTCTCCTTTCTCCTTTCTGTCGATGACGATCCCCAGTATCAGGAAAGAAAAGAACGCCGGGAGGAGGTATAAGCCGATGGTGGCGGAACCCAGGATGACAAAGGTCAGGGTAATTCCGGCGCAGACCCACGGGACAGCTGCCCAAAAGCTGCGCCGGCTGAGTATTCCAGGTCTGTTAGCTGGAGCATCTTCTCCAGTGGAGAAGATGCCTTGCGTTGGGGCTGTGCGGATACGAGAATATCTGCTAGGATCTGTGTAATACACGGAAAATAACCCCGCGATGCCAAGGCCGACGATCTCAATGAAATAGACCGCAGGGAATGGAAAAATATCTCCCATGGTCCTGTAGGGGATCGACAGCTCCGAGAATGCAAATGCCAGCGGCACGACCCAACAGTTCAACGCAGCGATAGCCGAGAGCACCCATACATCGGTCTGTCGCCTTTTTGGACCGGTGTGCGGTCGAATCATATTCTT